>JANTHO010000001.1 GCA_024762335.1 Acidimicrobiia bacterium
CTGGCGTGGTGGAGACGAAGAACCGTCCACCTCCTCGTCTCTTCCGTGGGACCGTGGATTCAGGCTCAGGGGGAGGAAGAGGACGGCTTGATGGATGGGGGTTCCCGGAACCGAAGCGGCGTTACGCCAGTTCCTTTGCGATCTTCTCTACGGCCTCGTCGGCCGCTGCATCGATGACGGGACTCAGGTGCACACCCGGTTGAACGGAACCGATCTCGATCCCGTAGACGACGAGTTCGTGCGGCAGCACCCCGATGGCGGCACCGAGGTCGACGGCTTCGGCAACACCGACGAGGTGGGTCGAAGCGGATCTCCAGGTCGACGGCAACCCATCCGTGCCGTCGATCCGCTGAACAGAGCCGGGGACGCCACCCGAAACCACGGCGTCGACGACGACGGCCAGAGTCGTGTCTCGCCACGATTCGAGAAGGTGGGTGGCGTCCCCAACGGACTCGATCAACACAATGCCCGGATCGACCCGGCCGACGAGGCGGTCGAGAACCGCCGGACCGACGGCATCGTCCCCCATCATCCGGTTCCCCACCCCGATGACGGCGATGTCAGCCACGCTCCACCGTCAGGTCGAGAAAGTGCGTCGCACAGGAGATGCACGGGTCGTAGTTCCGGATCGACTGCTCGAGAACCCACGCCAGTTCATCGTCTGGGAGTTCGAGATGCCGCTCGAGCACGTACCGGAGATCCGACTCGATCGTCAACTGGTTCTGTGCGGTCGGTGGGACGATCTGCGCATCGGCGATGCGACCGTCGTCGTGTACCCGGTAGCGGTGATACAACAACCCGCGAGGCGCCTCGGTTGCGCCGTGGCCCTCACCCTCCCGCACCGCATATGGAACGACCCGGGCGACAGGTTGTTCGTACTCATCGATGATCCTGAGCGCCTCCTCGACCGCATACAGTGTCTCGACGCTGCGAACGATGATGCTCTTGAACGGGTTCATGCACACCGGATCGAGTCCGACCTCTCGCGCCATGGTCTGGGCAAGCGGAGTCAGTTTGTCGAAGTTGAGTGCGTACCGGGCGAGCGGACCCACGTGATACGCTCCGCGGTCCCGGATTCGCGAATGCAGCGCGTTCGACCGTTCGACGTGTTCCTCGACGAAGAAGTCGTTGTACTCGGAGACGGCGATGTCGATTCCCTTGTTCGACACGATGCGCCCCTCGTTGAACGGGTACTCGTCCGGATGGCTCAGCGACACGAATTCGAAATCCATTTCCGCGTCCGGGAAGTCGAACCCACCGACGAATCGGATCGTCGCGACCGCCGCTTCCCTCGCCCACTCGAGTTCGGGAACGAGTGCCTCCAACTCCTTCTTGGTCGGGGTCCGATAGAACCCGCCGACCTTGACGTTGATCGGATGGATCTCGCGCCCCCCAACCAGGCCAACGATCGCGTTGCCTGCCTTCTTGAGACGAAGGCCCCGTTCGACGACATCGCGGTGATCCGCCGCCATATGGATACCGCTCTGGTACCCGAGGAAGTCGGGTGCGTGCAACAGGTAGATGTGGAGCGCGTGGCTCTCGATCCACTCGCCGCAGTAGATGAGGCGCCGCAGTTCCCGCAACGAACCCCCGACGGTGACGCCGAGCGCATCCTCCATCGCATGGACGGAACTCATCTGGTAGGCGATGGGGCAGATCCCGCAGATTCGTGCGGTGATGTCCGGAGCGTCCGTGAGCGGGCGGCCGCGCAGGAACGCTTCGAAGAACCGCGGCGGTTCGAAGATGGAGAACTCGACGTGCTCGATGTGGTCGTCGATCACCTCGACCCGCATCGAACCTTCACCCTCGACTCGTGCGAGGTATTCGACGGAGATCTCTCTGGCGTTCGTCATCGCACACCTCCGATCTCGATCGACGTCTGATGCCGGTCGCTCTCCTTGCGGAACGCATCCGACCAAGCGTTGAAGTTCCTGAACGCGTCGATGAGATCCCGCTCGGAGGCACCCATCGCCTTCCATTGGTCGGCGAGCGATCCCGTGTTCGGACTCTCCATCGGCCCGAAGCAGCCGAAGCAACCCCGGTCGTAGGTCGGACACAGGGCGTCACATCCCGCCTGCGTCACGGGTCCGAGACACGGTGTGCCGTGCGCCACCATGACGCACGGATTGCCCTTCAACTTGCACTCGACGCACACGCTGTACGTCGGGACGTTCGGTCGTCGTCCCTGCAGGAACGCCACGAGCACCTCGAGCAGTTGATGTTTCGAAACGGGGCAGCCGCGCAGTTCGAAGTCCACGGCAACGTGATCGGCGACCGGTGTCGAAGTCTGCAGTGTCTCGATGTATGCGGGGTGGGCGTACACGTATCGCGTGAAGTCGTCGACGTCCTTCCAGTTCCGAAGGGCCTGGATCCCACCGGCGGTCGCGCACGCACCGATCGTGATCAAGACACCGGTCTCCTCCCGGATCTGCTTGATCCGTTCGGCGTCGTGCGCCGTCGTGATCGATCCTTCAACGAGGGTCACGTCGTACGGGGGCGGCAACACCTCCCGCGACGCTTCCATGAAATTGGCGATCTGGACCACGCCGGCGACGGCGAGCAGTTCGTCCTCCAGGTCGAGCAGGCTCAGCTGACAGCCGTCGCACGAAGCGAACTTGTGAACGGCGAGTGTGGGGAGTGCCACGTCATACCTCCCTGGTCCAACAGGCGCCGGTCATGGCGGCGCAACTCAAGACGGGGCCGTCCTTGCAAACGAAGAACTTCCCCAGCTGGCAGTGTCCGCACAACCCGATGCCACATTTCATGTTGCGTTCCATCGATACGAACAGCCGATCTTCAGTCATGCCGGCACGTTCCAACTCCTGGATCGTGAAGCGCATCATGATCTCGGGACCGCAGACCATCGCGACGGCCGTTTCCGGGTCGAACGATGCACGGCCGATGAGAGAAGTCACGACCCCCACGGGGCCCCGCCATGTTCGGTCTGCGTGGTCGACGGTGATCAGCACCTCGAGGTCGAATCGACCGCGCCACTGCTGAAGTTGCTCGGCAAACAGCAGATCGCCGGGTGATCGGGCCCCGTACAGCAGCGTTACGTTGTTGTAACGGTCCCGGTGCTCGAGCGTGTGGAGGATCGCCGGTCGCAATGGCGCGAGCCCGATGCCACCGGTCATGATGATCAGGTCACGCCCCTCTGCGAGTTCCATCGGCCACGCCGTGCCGAACGGACCCCGTACCCCGACGACATCGCCGACGGCGACCGACGTGAGAGCGTCGCTCACCGGCCCGACGGCACGGATCGTTTGGACGAGACGGGTCGGATCTCCCGGATCGCCGCTGATCGAGATCGGCACCTCTCCGACACCGAATGCATAGAGCATCGTGAACTGTCCGGGTACGAACGACCAACCGTCCGAAGGCGGTTCGAGGTCGAGGGTGAACGTGTCATCGAGTTCGCGCACCACCGAACGAACCCGGCAGGGAACCGGATGCATCGGGCGTGCGGCGGGTTCAGCGAGGAGTTGAGTAGACATCGAGCAACTGAATTCGTATCGATTGCATGCGGTCGACGAGGATCCTCGTGAACCGTTTCATCAGCTCGAATCCGAGGACGGGGTCCGCCTCGGCAGCGTCCCGGAGACGGGGACCGTCGAACCGGATCGCCTCCGTATCGCTGTGGACATGGGCATCGAAGTGCCACCGGTATGGCGGGAACATCCACGCCCACCCGAGGATCTCACCGGCGTGGAGCGTCTGCATGACCTGGGGTCCATGGCCCGGTGTCTGGAGCTCGAGAGCGATATCGCCCCCGAGCAGCAGCCAGCACGCATCGGCATGGCCGCCCTCCGAAAAGATGGTCTGCCCCTCCCGGTACGACACGGGTGTGCCCGTATCTGCCACGACACGGACCTGCTCGGCGGACATCCCTTTGAAGAAGGGGTGTTCGACGAGGAGGTCGAACACTTCGCTCATTCGAGAACCTCCTTGACACTCGGGATACCGACGGCGACCTTGCGGATGTCCCGCTCCCGGACCGCAGCCGCTTCTTGTGTGATGTCGATTCCGACCGGGCACCAGGTGATGCATCGCCCGCATCCCACACATCCGAAGGATCCGAACTGGTCTTGCCAGGTCGACAGTTTGTGTGTGATCCACTGCCGGTACCGGGCGCCGGGCGATGAGCGGACGGGGCCGCCGTGGATGTAGGAGAAGTCGAGCGTGAAGCACGAATCCCACGTTCTGACACGCTCCGCGCTCGAACCGTCGAGCGCCTGGCGATCCTCCACCGTCGAGCAGAAACAGGTCGGACAGACCATGGTGCAATTCGTACACGTCAGACACCGGTTACCGATCTCGTTCCAGATCGAATTCGCGAGATTCGCCGAAAGGAGCTCCTGCAGTCCGTCGGTTTCGAGTGAGCGACCCATGTGGTCGCTGGCGTGAACGACGAGACGCCTCGCCCCGACGACCTCTTCATCGTGGGCCGGGCGGGCGGACAGGTCGGCGAGTACGTCCTCACCGATGTCCGTTCCGGCCTCGGCGAGAAAGAAGTGATGTTCGCCGCTGAGCACCTCAGTGAGCGCGATGTCGTATCCGTCGGACACGGCCGGTCCGGTACCGAGCGACGCGCAGAAGCACGTGGCGGCCGGCTCAGTGCAATTCACCGCCACGGTGAACGATCGCTCTCTCCGTTCGGTGTACACGCCGTCGCCGACCGGGAGGTACACATCATCCTGGACCCGCATCGCAGCCACCTCGCAGGGGCGGGCCCCGAAGAAGGCATGCCTCGGCGGAGGGTCAGCCTCCACCGTCTCGAATCCGTCCTCGGTGCGGAGTCCCTTCCAGAACACCGTCCCGGGCGGAGTCAGGTACTTCTTGAAGGACTGCGGCCCGACGACGTATCCGAACAGAGCATCGTCGCCCCGTTCCTCGAGCCGGTAGGAGCCGGCTTCCTGTCGATCGCGTATCCCGACCGGGAGATCCTCCGTCGAGGTGATCGTGTCGTAGAGGATCGTCTGACCGCGGACGGTCGGTCCGACGACCTCGTATCCCCGATCGATGAGTACTGCGATGAGGGCGTCGACGCCCTGGCGGTCGATGACGAGTGGTTCGCTCACGGCTCCATCCTGGGGTGCTGCCGAACACGCTACGCTCGGAGACCGAGGCGGTATAGGGCCGGAGGTCGGAGGCGGAGGGCCGTTCGGCCCTATCGCGGTTCTGATGAGCGCTACGACTCCTGCCCGATAGCCTTCCCGTCGTGGACCCCGTACGACGTTTGACCAGGCCCTCGCTTCGCCGCCCGAAGGCGGTGCTCGCGTTTGAAGGGTGGAACGATGCCTGTGACGCTGCCTCGGGTGCACTCCGGCACCTCCTCGAACGTCGCGGCATCACACGCCCGTTCGCCATCATCGAACCGGAAGAGTTCTTCGACTTCCAGGAACACCGACCGCAGGTCACCGTCTTCAACGGAGCCATCGAGTCGATGAAGTGGCCCGATACCCGCTTCTACGCGGTCGAGCGGCCCGAGCAGGATCACGATCTCGTGGTCGTCGTTGGTGAGGAGCCGACATTCCGGTGGAAGACATTCGCCCGAACCGTCGTTGCCGTGCTCGCCGATGCGGGTGTGGAATCGGCCACGATGCTCGGTGCATACATCGGTTCGGTCACGCACTCTGGTCCGGTGCCGATCACGGGTGTCGCCACCGACCGATCAGAGCTCGCCGGGATTGGCATCCGCTCCACCGACTATGAGGGTCCGAGTGGGATCGTCGCCGTCCTCGGAGAAGCATGCAGGGAGACGGGCATTCCGGCGACGAGTATCTGGGCGGCAACGCCGCACTATCTCGCCGCGAACCCGAATCCGATGGCCATGCGCGCCTTGCTCGTCGAGGCAGGCCGCATCGTCGGCTTCGACGGTGACAGCGATGAACTCCGCCGCATGGAGGACGAGTTCATCGTTCAGGTCGATGAGGCGGTCGCCGAGTCGGAAGATCTCGCCGAGTACGTGCAGGAGATCTCGGAACACCGACGTTCGATCGATCCCGGTCGATCCGAAGAGTTGGTCGACGAGATCGAACGCTTCCTCAAAGACGTTTGATCCCGGAACGAACATCGCCCACGGTGTCCGTGGGCGATGCGAGTGACTGCGTCTCTACTTCTTGGTCTTGTGCCGATTCGCCTTGACGCGCTTGCGGTACTTGTGCTTGCTCATCTTTTTCCGACGCTTCTTGATCAGCGAACCCATGCAGAAGACCTCATCTCAACGATATCGGGGACCGGTTCCGGCGGCGGCAAGGCCGGGCCGGAGCCCATAAGGCCCCCGGAGGATAGGCAACTCTGCGAACAGATGTCACCCCGGGAGCCGGATGGCCCCGTTGAAACCTCCCCTACAATTCACCGATGCACCCGATCATCGGCGTCACCGCCCAACAGAAGATGGCGATCAGTTCCAACGGCGAACTCGAATCGCAGGTCGTCGGCCACACCTACACGGACTCCGTCCTGCGCGCCGGCGGCCTCCCGGTCGTACTCCCCCCGCTCCCTGAAGCCGACGTGCCGGCTCTCATCGACCGTCTCGACGGCATCGTGTTCACCGGCGGCGGCGACATTGAGCCGTGGCGCTACGGCGAGGAGCCACACGAGTCGATCCGCAAGACCAACACGGGCCGTGACGAGTTCGAACTCGCGCTGGCTCGCGAGGCACGGAAGCGACGCATGCCCGTCCTCGCCATCTGTCGCGGCATCCAGATCTTCAACGTCGCGTTCGGCGGAACCCTCTACCAGGACATTCCGTCGATGCTCGGATCGGCGGACCACATGATGAAGGGCGAGACCGTTTTCGACGGCCATCAACGCGTGACCGTGGAGTCCGATTCTTTCATAGCGAAAGCGATCGGATCGACCGACCTGTGCGTCAACTCGATCCACCACCAGGCCATCAAGGACCTCGCTCCGGGGTACCGGCCGGTCGCCTGGTCGGAGTGCGGCATCATCGAGGGGATCCAGCACGAAGACGACGAATGGCCGCTCCTCGCCGTCCAATGGCATCCCGAGTTCCTCAGCGAGGCCGGCGATGAAGCGTCACGAAATCTGTTCGCGGCGTTCGTCGATTCGGTGAACGTCTCCAGACTCGCCGCCGCAGGTACGAATCGGTCTGAGGCTCAGATCAGCCCGTCGTAGTCGACGCTCAGCACGGCCAGCCGGCCCGCATCGCCGAGCACAGAAGCCATCGCTTCCACCACGGCATCTCGCGTGTCCGCTGTGGCGAGAGCGAGAGTGGTCGGGCCCGCTCCAGACCAGGAGGCGTGCAGCGCACCGGCGTCCCGCGCTGCCTCCATCATCCGACCGGTCACCGGCGACAACGCTGCACGCGGTTGTTCGTGGAACTCGTCACCTGCAGCCTGCGCGAACGCATCCGGATCGCCGGTTCGCAGCGCTTCGACGAGCAGCACGGCGCGTGACACGTTCCGTGTGGCGGTCGCCAGGGGGACGGTGCGGGGTACGACCTCACGCGCACGCTTCGTCGACAGCCGGGCGTTGGGGATTCCGACGACGGGAACGAGCACATCGTTGATTTCGAGGCCATACGGCCCGTTCGGGCCGACGGCCATGAGTCCGCCCCACACGGCAGGGGCGGCGTTGTCGCCGTGCCCTTCTACGCCGGTGACGATCTCGTAGATCCGTTGCCGTTCCGGTTCGACCCCGGTCGCCCGTTGCACCGCCGCTGCGGCCGCGGCGGTGACGGCGGAAGACGAACCGAGACCGCGGGCCCGCGGCACGTCGTTGTAGACCGTCAGCGCCATCGGCTTTCCCACGGCGGCCGCGACCACGTCGTACAGCATGTCACCCGCATGGAGATCAACCGGCCCATCGCCATCGTCCACCGTCATCCGGTCCGATGGTCTCGCTTCCACGGTGCACCGCAGGTCGAGAGCGAGACCGAGTACGTCGAATCCCGGTCCGAGGTTGCCCGACGACGCCGACGCCGAAGCCCTCATCGATCGACCGGCTCGATGAAGATACGCGTCGCCTCCGGGACCGCTTCGCTGATCTTCTCCTCGATCTCGACGATGGCCGATTCGAGAGCGTCGCCGGTGATCCCCTCATCGAAGTCGATGTCCATGGTCACGAGGACCTCGTCCGGAGCGAGCTGCATCGTCAGAAGGCGGTCGACGGTCTTCACTTCACCGACGGAGTACGCCGCCGCCCGGATCTTCGCCCGATCTTCGCGATTCGCAGACTCGCCGATCAGGAGCGACTTCATCTCGACGGCGAGGAGCCAGGCGACACCTGCGAGCAGCACGCCGATCAGGATCGACGCGACGCCGTCCCATCGGACATCGCCGGTGAGCTTGGCGAGCGTCAGGCCGATCGCCGCGATCGCCAGCCCCACCATGGCCGCACTGTCTTCGAACAGCACCACGAGAAGCGACGGATCTTTGGACTCCCTCACCGTCTTGGCGAGACCCCGGCCGGATCGCTGCCTGTTGAATTCCTTGAGGGCGGGTCGGAACGCAATGAAGCCCTCGAAGAACGCCGCGATCGCCAGAACCGCCATCGAAAGCCAGAAACCTCCTTCGGCATGATCGGCCGCGTGCCGCACCTTGTCGACACCGGCCACGATCGAGAGCACCGAACCGCCGACGAAGAGGAACACGGCGACCATGAAGCTCCAGAAGTAGATCTCCATGCCCCGTCCGTATGGATGCTGGACGCTCGCATCGTATCGCGAAGCAGCGTGGCCCCGGAGGAGGAACAACTGGTTCCCCGAGTCGGCCAACGAGTGGATCCCCTCGGACAGCATTGCGGAACTGCCGGAGAACGCCGCGGCAACGAACTTCGTGACGGCGATACCGACGTTCGCGACGAGCGCGAGATACACGATCTTCTTGGATTCCGAAGCCATGGCGGAGAGCGTAGTCTCCGTCGCACACACGCACAGCCCGGCGGTACGCGGCCGTGGGGGCCAACACGAGCCGTACGTCGATAATCGGACGGCAATCAGACGGAGACGAGTTCCTGTGTCGTCGTGTCCTCTGCCGGAGTACTCCTGATTCTCGGCGCACGGAGCGGCCTGCGGACGATCCATATCGCCGACGCCACGGCTGCCGCTAGACCTGCGGCTATCAGGAACACGTCGAGGTTGCTCTCGACCAGGATCGCTCCGCTCCGCCGCAGCGGCGATCGGCCTCCATCCGGATCCAGAGCCCAGCCGCCGATACGGAACAGCACCGAAAACGACAACGCTGAAAAGGCGATGCGCGTCGCAAGCGAGCGAGTCATGGCCCATCGCTCCTCCGAGACCGCGATCGCCAGCGCTCCGGCGAGGGCGAGCATGGCGGCGGCAATGAGGACACCGGTGGTCAACACTGCTCTCGCCTGCTCCGTCACGGTGCCGACCGGGATGGCCTCCCCGGCGTCCAACGGGACGGAATCGAGCGAGTCGACGGCTGCGTCCACCGTACCCGCCGGCACATCGAGACCCTGCGTCTCGAGCTCCGACACCACCATTGGAACGAGCGGCGACAGCGCCGCTTGCACATCGATTGTCGGGTTCGACCCGGGTGGTGCGACGAGCGCTGCAACGACATCATCCACGATCGCGTCAACGGCATCGACCGCCTCCGGACGGCTTCGTACCTCGGCGAGCACCCGGTTGGCGTCCTCTTCGCTGATTCCGGTTGTCGAAGCCAGGCCCTCCCCGACCCATTCGTACACGCGGTCGGTAACGATGTCGGCCGAGAGTGCCGCTTCGGTCGATCGGCTGATCGTGTCGTGGTCGACGGTCACGGCACGACCCCAGAGACCGACGAGAAGCAACGTGGTCGACAGTCCGAAGACCCACAGGATCCAGGGCAGGGCAAGCCGGCGGGCTACCAGTGCTCGGCCCGGTTTCGATGATGTTTCGTATGAGCGGTTCATCAACAACGCCCCCGGATCGCACACGGGGGCTTGTCATCAGGGTATCGAGAACTGGTGCTACGACTCCGGGACTCTGGCTACCGTGTCCGCCGTGAACGGAACCGACATCGCCGAGATCCTCGACCTGGACCAGTTGTTGGTGCTGATGGTGCTCGCCATCGGTGTCGCCATGGTCGCCGGGAACGTCTTCGCGATCTTTCAGCATCACCGCGGCCGGAAACCGGAGGGAGAGGAGGGCGAGTTCCGTGCCGGTCGCGCCTACTGGCTCCTCGCCGTCGGATTGATCATGACGCTCTGGGGGGCAGTGAGCCTCTGACGCTCCAGAAGTGCAACGGGGGTACACTCACGGGACCCGCGGGTGTAGTTCAATGGCAGAACATCAGCTTCCC
Source organism: Acidimicrobiia bacterium (assembly GCA_024762335.1). Classification (GTDB taxonomy): domain Bacteria; phylum Actinomycetota; class Acidimicrobiia; order Spongiisociales; family UBA5794; genus JAHEEL01. Next base: position 10,272 of record JANTHO010000001.1, read on the forward strand.
AAGCTGAATACGGGGGTTCGATTCCCCTCACCCGCTCCACACGCCGAGGAGAGAGGCGAACGGCGCCGCATGGCCACCATCATCGGACACCGGGGTGCCAGGAGCCTCGCACCGGAGAACACACTCGCCGCCGCCCGAAACGCACACGCCTTCGGTGCCGACCTCTGGGAGACCGACGTGGCGGTCAGTGCCGACCATCAGCTCTTCCTCATGCACGACGACGCGATGATGCGCACCACCGATGTCGCCGATCGCTTCCCGAACCGCGTTCCGGCACCGTTCTCGACATACACCCTCGCCGAGATCCGGTCGCTCGACGCCGGATCGTGGTTCGAGCGTGATGACCCGTTCGGACAGGTCGCCGCCGGCGCGGTCCGGCCAGAAGATCTCGCCTCGTTCGTCGGGGAGAAGGTCCCGACGCTGCGGGAAGCCTTCGAGTTGACCGTCGAACTCGGCTGGTTCCTCAACCTGGAACTCAAGGCCCAGCCGGCCCCGAACGACACTTTCGACGTTGTCACTGCAGTCCTCGCCCTGGCCGACGACGTCGGAATCGGACCCGACCATCTCCTCTTCTCGTCGGCCAACCGCGACTGGCTCAAGACCCTCAAAGAACGCCGACCCGAGTTCGAGGTGCAAGCGATCCTGGGACTCTTCCCCGAAGATCCGATCGACTTCACCGACCCGTTCTTCGACACGTTCAACCCGCGGATCACCCGCGTCACGCTCGACGAGATTGCCGAGCAGCTTTCCCTGGGCATCCGGCTGAATCCCTACACTGTCAATGATCCCGAAACCATGGACCGCCTGGTCGAGATCGGCATCACCGGTCTCATCACGGACTTTCCCCAACGAGGAGCACGATGACGTCTTCGCCCACCACCCTGGCCCCCTACCGCATCTGCATCGTCAACTGCTACCCGGCGGCGAGCCGGGCGAACTTCGACCGCTCCGACGTGGGCCATCCACACGACATGTTCAAGGACTTCCTCGCACGCGAGGCTCCGAACGCCACCATCGAACTCGTCTACGTCGCCGACCCCGACTTCGCCCTGCCGGAGGACACGACCATCGACGACTTCGACGCATTCATCTGGACGGGATCCGACCTGACCGTCTATCACACCGACGATCCGCGCGTCGCCTCCCAGATCTCGTTCGCCAAGGAGCTCATGGAAGGGGGAGCGATCAGCTGGGGAAGCTGCTGGGGCATCCAACTCGCGGCGTTGGTCGCAGGCGGCGATGTCGCGGTGAACCCACGAGGCCGCGAATGGGGGATCGCCAGAGACATCGAACTGACCGACGCGGGCCGCAAAGGTCCGATGCATGCGGGAAAACCGGAGAAGTTCAACGGGTTCATCATGCACCTCGACGAGGTCACGAGGCTGCCCGAGGGGACGTCGCTACTCGCCACCAACGAGCACACACCGGTCCAGGCCGCCATCATCGAGAACGGCGATGCCGCTTTCTGGAGCACGCAGTACCACCCCGAATACAACCTGTACGAGATGGGCCGTCTGATCGCGGCACGGGGCGAGGCCCTCGTGAGAGAAGGCTTCTTCCCGGATGAGGACGCCGTCGCCGCCTATGCGGCGAAGATGATGGCCCTGTACGCCGATCCCGACTCCGCCGAGCTTCGCGAGGAACTCGACGTCGGTGACGACATCATTGATCCGCAGATCCGGGAACTCGAACTCCGCAACTGGCTGCGCTTCATCGACTCGCGCAAGGCATGACGGATCAGCTACTGCCCTCCGAGCGCAACTAGCATCCCCGACCATGATCTTCTCCGATCGGACGATCCTCGAAGCCGTTGACTCCGGACGGATCTCGATCGACCCGTTCGATCGAGACCTCGTGCAGCCGTCGAGCGTCGATGTGCGTTGCGACCGCCGGTTCCGTGTGTTCGAGAACCATCGCTACCCGTACATCGACCCGAAGGCGGTCCAGGCGAACCTCACCTCCGAGGTGATGGCCGGTGAGGATGATCCATTCATCCTCCATCCGGGAGAGTTCGTGCTGGGGACGACGCTCGAGACGATCCACCTCGGTGACGACGTCGTCGCGCGCCTCGAAGGCAAGTCGTCGCTGGGGCGGCTCGGCCTCCTCATCCATTCGACCGCCGGATTCGTCGATCCCGGCTTCCACGGTCAGGTGACGCTTGAACTGTCGAACGTGGCGAACCTGCCGATCGCCATCTATCCGGGCATGAAGATCGGACAGATCAGCTTTTACGAAATGACAACTGCCGCCCAACACCCGTATGGTTCGGCAGCACTCGAATCCAAGTACCAGGGGCAGACCGGCCCGACGGCGAGCCGGATGCATCAGGACTTCAAGGGGAGGGACAATGGCTAGACCGGCCGTAGCACGCGTGGCGTCCATCATGCTCGACTGCAACAACCTCGAAACGATGGTCGAGTTCTGGGGCAACCTGCTCGACATCAAGGAGAAGAACCGCTTCCCCGGGTACGTGTGGATGACCCGGATCTCCCGCGGTGGTCCGGCGCTCGCGTTCCAACAGGTGACGGCGAAGAAAGCGGTGAAGAACCGTCTCCACCTCGACCTGACCACCGATGATCCCGAGACGTTGATCACCCACATCGAAGAACTCGGGGGGTCGCGCCTCCACGACCACGATATCGCCGGCTTCCACTGGACCGTGTGCGCCGACCCCGAAGGCAACGAGTTCTGCGTGACGGAGAGCAAGTAGCTTCGGTTCGCTTACAGGCGTCAGCGAGCGGTGGCGCCACCGCCGAACGCCGTTCCATCTGAGAGCCACAATTGCAGTTCGTTATGACGTGGTCGATGCAGACGGCCGGATTCGACGAAGTAGGCCACGTCGACGTATTCGAGCGCTGCCGGGTCGTGGGTTGCCATGACGATCGTGGTTCCACCGTCTGCGATCTGACGGAGTAGCCCGAGGATCGACGCACCGGTCGCCGTGTCCAACTCCCCCGTCGGCTCGTCGGCGAGCACGTACCCGGGTTCGTGGACGAGCGCACGGGCGATCGCGACACGCTGTTGCTCACCGCCGGACATCTCGTTGGGTCGATGATCGGCCCGGGCTTCCATCTCGGCGGACTCGAGTGCGGCCGTAACCGCTTCTCTCGCTACGTTCCCTTTCACTCCGAGAAGACGGAGGGCGACGTCGACGTTCTCGGCGGCCGACAGGAGGTTCAGGAGACCGGCCGTCTGGAACACGAACCCGAGTTTCGTCCGGCGGATCGTCGCAGCATCGTGTTCCGAAAGCCCATCCACTCGCTCTCCATCGATCAACACCTCGCCGGAGTCGGGGCGCTGAAGCAGACCCATCATGTGGATCTGGGAGGTCTTGCCCGAGCCGGAAGGGCCGAACAACGCCACGAAACTGCCCCTCTCGACGGTGATATCCACATCGACGGCGCCGACGGCGCCGTTCGGGTACCGCTTCGACACGTTGCGGAGCTCGAGACTCATTCGTCACGCTCCTCTGGTTGGATCAGGATGCCGTCCTCGACGAGCTTCACGCGCACGTGGTCGCCGATACCCGACTCGATCAACATGTCCCTCGGCAGCTGCACCATCCCCCGCTGATCGATCGCGATCAGCTCCTCCTGCCCGAATCGACCGTGGGTCGATATCCGCCCGTCGGCGATCCTCACGACACGGTCGGTGCGCTGGGCGAGAGCGACATCGTGGGTCACGACCAGCACACTCAGTCCACTGTCGTGAGACAGGCCCCTGAGCAGCTCGTAGATCTCGAGACTCGTCTCGGTGTCGAGTTCACCCGTCGGTTCGTCTGCGAGAAGGAGCTTCGGACCCAATGCCAGCGCGATGCAGAGCGCGAGACGCTGCTGCTCTCCCCCGGACAGCGTGCCGACTTTCGAGTAAGCCTTGTTCCTCAACCCGACCGCTTCGAGCAGTGCCAGCGCCCGCTTCTTGCGACGGCGACCGCCGACCCCGGCAAGCAGCATCGGGAGTTCGACGTTCGCCCTCACCTTCAGATACGGAACGATGTTCCTCGTGAAGTCCTGCCACACGAACCCGACCTCGTGCCGGTAGTAGCCGGTCAACTCCCTTTGAGAGATGTCCACGAGGTCCCGTTCGGCCACGGTGACACTGCCAGCCGACGGCCGATCGAACCCGGCCAGGATCGTCAACAACGTCGATTTGCCGGACCCGGACTTGCCGACGATCGACACGAACTCGCCGCTCTCCATGAAGAAGTCGAGTCCCTGGAGCGCCACCACTTCGAGGTTCCCTTGCTTGTGGATCTTGATGAGGTTCTCCGCCTCGATCACGGGTGGCATCAGCGCTCCACCTCCCTCAGAACCTCGCTCATCTTCCGTACCGACACTTTCCTCGTCGCCCACACGACGGACACGATGAGCATCACCCCGATAGACAGAGAGAACGCCACGAGCGTGCCCGTCGGAATCTCGAGAAGGATCGGCGGGAGGATCTCGACCGCAGTCTCACCCAACTGGAGGAACGGCAGCATGACGACGACGAGCAGAATACCGCCGATCACCCCGATGATCGCACCAAGTCCGACCACGACGAGTTGTTCGACTGCGAACGTCGTAGCCACCCCGCGTCGGCCGAACCCGAGAGCCCGGAGCACTCCCATCTCGCGGGAACGGCGAGCCACGGCGAGCAACACATATCCCGTAACGCCGGCAAGTGCCAGAACGATCGCGACGATGGCGCCGACGAAGAGGATCGCGACCAGGCCGACCTGCACGGGCCGGCTCGAGAACGAGGCGGAGACCTTTCCGATCGTCCATAGTTGGTCGGGTTCCTCACCGATCTGAGCCGTCACCCTGCGGATCGTCGCGTCGACGCTGTCGGTCGCCATCCACAGCTCCTGCGGCGCCTCCGGCCGGGAGAGCGCGCCGGTGACGCTCCACGTCGCCGCCCCGTTCGTCCAGGCGCTGATCGCGTCGAGGTCGACGATCATCGCCCCCTGCCGCCTGCGATCCGTCATCGTTGGTACGGCGTCTACGAAACCGACCAGCGTCCCGTTGAACACGTCCGAACCGATCGAGAAGCTCGAAGCCTCCCCGACGTTCAACCCGGCGATCGCCGCCGCCTCGTGATCCAGGATCACCCGGATGTCGTCCGGGATCCGGCGGAGCTGGGGCACGTTCGTGTTCGCCCGGGGTCGCGGCGTGACCGACCACATCGTGGCAGTGCCGCTTCGATACAGCGGGGACGATTCGATTTGGCTCTCCGTCGGCTCAGGGTCGCCGTCGGGCACCGCCGAGAACCGCTTGGCCGCCGCGGTGTCGGCGGTGACGTTCTCACGGATCACCAAATCGTTGATCGCCGACATCTCGCCGAGATCGATCGCCTCCGATCCCGTGTCGGTCACGGCGATGAGGTCGCTCATGAGGAGCGAGTCTTCACGGACGCCGAGACCGACGCCCTCCGAACGTTCGATCCACAACGCGTGGAGCGACAGCGGCGGTTCGGGTGGTGTCGGGAAGTCGTTCATTCCGTCGGTGACGTCGATGGAGATCGTTCGCCATCCGGTCGGGGTGATGTCGCCGTCCGACATCATCGTCCAGAGGCGGGACTTCGCATCGATCACCTTGGCAAACAGCCGATAGTCGTCGTTCGGTATGCCGCTCTCAGCCTCTTCGGCGAGGCTGTTCGGAACGACGACGGCGTCGACCTGGAGATGGGTCGACCCCGGGGGGAGTTCCACGCCGACGTCCGGTGCGGCGCCATCTGGGCGAAGCAACAGGAAGATGTCGGCCGGGTCGTCGGATCCGAAGTCGGGGCGCCAGGTCACGACCTCGGAGAACGACGCTGGTCGGATGGCCAGCACTTCGGCCCGTCGCCCGCTCCTTCGAGGCGCCCCATCGGTTCTCAGCACCGGTGACCCGATCGCACCATCGGGGACGTCGAGATAGCCCGCCTGCTGGTTAACGATCCGAACGTCCGTACCGGCCGCGTACGCCGCACGGTCGGTGAACGATTGCTCGAGCGTCGCCGCATACGTGAGGGCGAACGCTCCGAGACCGGTCGTAATCCACACCAGGAGGGCGAGCCTTCCGTATGGGATCGGGTTCCTCGATAGATGCCACCCGGGGAGCGAGAGCGACATCGATCGGGACTTCGTCATCGCCCAGCCGACGAAACGAAGCAACGGAGGGAAGAGCCTCAGCATGATCAACGCACCGCCGAACAGGATCAGGACGGGGAAGACGATCGCCAGTGGATCGAGCGTTGCCTCGTCACCAGTCATGTTGACGAAGCCGCGCTGGCTCAACTGGAACAGCACCACGAACGACAGCACGATCGCGAATAGATCGAGGTTGTAGCGCTGCCACACCGATTTCGTACCGGGTCGGGCTGCGAGCGAGCGCAGTTCCAGAACTCCACGCTTCACATAGGGAATGATCGCGACACCCATCGCAAGGAACGTGATCAGGGCTCCGGCGACGAGCCACATCGTCACCGAACTCACCTGTGTGACATCGAGCGGACCGCCACCCGTGAGGTCCGACAGCGGGGGTATTCGCCCGGTGACCCCCACGAGGAATCGGGCGACGAACGGAGCGACGAGAGCGGCACCTCCTGCGATGACCGCCGCCTGCCCGAGATGGATCCCCACCGTCTGCCACGATGAGGCACCACGGCTCTTCAGGAGCGCGAGATCCGGCCCTTCTCGTTCGACGGTGAGTGCCGCCGTGTAGACGAGGAAGTAGATGGCTCCGCCGACGACGAGCGCCAGCATCGCGAGGATCGGCCCACCGATCACAACCGACCGTGTTGAGAATGCGTCGATGAGCAGCGGCAGGAAGGTGCTGGTCGGAATCGTCCCACCCGCTTCTTTGGCAACCTGGGCCTTGAACTGGCTGATACGACTTTGAATCTCATCCAACTCGCCGAGTGTGACCGTGTCGCCGTCTAGCGGCATCCGCCACGCCTGGGTCACCGTCGGAGCATCGAAGCCGCGATAGGTTCGGTCCCACGGATCCTCGTCCCTGTCGATCGAAATCCGACCCGTCCAGATATCGAATGTCTGCTGGTCGAGGTAGACCATCGCCGACGGATCGTCGACGCCCCAGATCGTCGCATCGGGATCAGCCGGTGCAACGACGGCGGCGACCTCGACGTATTCGAATACGTTGGGCAGCCCGCTGAACGGTCGGAGGAAGAACTGGCTTCCGACACCGCTCCCAGTCAGTTCTGCCACCGTCTCACCGACGATGATGGGCAGTGGCGCGTCCTCCGGGATCGGCGTCCCGAGCAGTGGCGCCGGCCACGTACCGTCGGCAACCACGAGCCTCGACTCCATATCGGGTGCGGTGAAGATCCGCACCTGCGTCGCCTCACGTGGCGGCTTCGGGTATGGGGGCGACGGCCATTCGTCCTCGGGAACGTCTTCTTCTTCGAGTGCCTCGAGCGTCTCACGCCATTCCTGCGCCAGGGCGAACCAGTCGCTATCCGCCCCCACCTCCGTTGGAATGACGGCGTACTCCCTGGTCTGTGACCGTTCCTCGATCGTCGGGTAGTACGGAATGAGCCACTGTTCGTGTGCACCAAGAACGATCTTGCGGTTCGAGTCACCGAGTGCCCGCGAGTAGTCGTTCATCGTCGAGAACGCCGTCATGTCGAGTTCGTCGGCGACGGCGCCGCGCACGGAGAAGTGAAGGTCGACCGCCCGGACCGACGACTGATAGAGGGGAACGACGACGAGCAGAGCCGTCACGAGGGTCGCGCCGAGGAAGGATCCGATGAGGATCCCTTTCTTCGCCCAGAGTCGGCGCACGACGAGGCCGACGTAGGTGCCAATCTTCATCCGTCGAACCCCTTTGCCTCCGGGTTCAGGCGCCAGGCTACACGCTCCGGCCGCACCCGACCTCAGCCGATGCCGGGAAGATCGAGTTCGTCGGCGTGGTGGCACGCCACGGACCCGCCCCGACTCTCGACCAGCGCAGGCTCCGATGTGAGACACACATCGTCGACGAACGGACAGCGGTCGGCGAACACGCATCGACCGGCCGGCACAGCAGTCAGAGGCACCGCCTCGCCCGGTATGGGACGGAGACGACCCGACGTGAACGAGGGAACGGAGCCGATCAGACCGGACGTGTACGGATGCTGCGGATGAGCGAACACGTCGCCGACCGGCCCCTCTTCGACGATCCGCCCACCGTAGACGACGGCCACACGATCGGCGATACGTGCGACGACGGCTAGATCATGGGTGACGAGCACCATCGCCATGCCCTGCCGCTCCTTGAGATCCTTGACGAGATCGAGGATCGCCGCCGACACCGAGACATCGAGACCCGAGAGCGGTTCGTCTGCGATAAGGAGTTTCGGGGCTTTCACCAGCGCAGCGGCGAGCATCGCCCGCTGCCCCATGCCGCGGCTGAGCTCGGTGCTGAACGCCCCGAACATGCGCCGGCTCTTCGGGAGTCGGACCTCCCCGAGGGCATCCATGACCCGTTCGTTGATCTCCTCGGTCGTGAGGTCCGTGTATTCGTCGAGGACCTCCCCCGCCTGCGGCCCTACCTCCAGGATCGGCGTCCACGACGCGATCGGGTCCTGGAACAGAAAACCGACTTCGGTGGCCACAACGCGTGCCCAGTCGGGATCGGAGTCATCCATGATCGTTCCAGCCGTGTGACGCTTCCTCCGTCTTCGGCGGCCGCTCGATGCACCCTCGTTGCCGCTGCCACCGGCCGGCTCGTACACGACGTCCCGGAAGGTCGTAGTCCCGCCGAGCACCCTGGTGCCTTCCGGAAGCAGGCCGAACGCACCGAGAAGCATGAGCGACTTCCCCGACGCCGATTCGCCGATCAGGGCGAGCGTCTCGCCCCCGTCCACTCCGTAGGAGACACCCGGAATCGCCTCGACCCAACCGATCGGGAGTCGCTCGCCCCGACCGTCCACCGGAGATGGCCGGGTTCCATGTACCGCCACCTCTGGATCGAAAATCGCAATGCGGAGATCCCGGACGTCAAAGAGCTTCGGCAAGGCCGATCACCTCCTCATCCTGCGCCACTCCCTGGTTGCGACCGTTCCCGCGATCACGACCAGGCCGACGCCGATCCAGGAGAGGAGGTCCGGATGCTCGTCGAGGAACAGCGCCGCCCACACGACCGCCGATGCCGGTTCGAGGTACATGATCACGGACACGACGGCGACCGGAAGTTGACGCATCGACGTCCAGTAAACGACCCCCGCGACTCCGGTGAAGAGCGCTCCGAGAACCACGAACTGCGGCCAGTGGTCTGCGGACTGTCGGACCGCCTGGATGGTGAACGGGCTGAGGACGAGCGAAGCAATGACGAGTTCCCATGTTGCGACGACGAGACCGCCCAGATCCGTGGCAAGGGGTTTGCCGAGCAGCATGATGACCGCGAGGAGTCCGCCGGACACGGCCGCTGCGATGAAGCCGGGGAGCGTCGCTCCGGATCCCGGACGGGTCACGAGCAGCATGCCGACAACGGCGATCACCAGACCGATCACGACGAATCGATTCAGACGTTCGTGCAACAGCGGACCGGACAAGGCGGCTGCGAGGACGGGGCCGACGTAGACGATGGCGAGCGTGACGGCAATCGTCGTCAGATTGAGAGCCAGGAAGAACGACAGCCAGTGTGCGGCCAGAACGACGCCGACCAGAGCCAATGCTCCGATCCTGCGCCGCGGCAACGCGAGCCGGGTTGTCGCAGCAGAGAAGGCCACGAGCACGACGGCACCGAGTGTGACGCGCATCGCAACGAGGTGAGTCGACGGGACATCCGACCGGACGAGAAGCGGGATCGCTCCCCAGGCGATCGCGAGGAGCGCGAGCGATACGACGGCGACCCATCGACGTGATCCGTTCGGTGTTGACACCGGGCCAGGCTACCGGCCGCTCCGTTCGCCGTACCCCGCTCCGTCATACCGGACGTCTGTCACCTGGATCTGGATGTACTCGAGATCGTCGCCGTCCGGACTCCAAACGGCGCTCCCCGCCGACGGGACCTCGATACCGTCGAAACGCTGATGCTCGGTGAGTGGTGTGGACCATGGTTCCAGCACGAAACCGTCCTCGACACTCCGGTACCGGTCGGCGCGGAAGTCGACGAGTCTTCCCTCATCGTCGAACCGGAACTCCCCAGTGGTTTCCTCGTCACCGATGCGGATGGATCCTTCGGCGGAGCTCCCGTCGATCGGCTTCCACGTCATCGCTTCCGATGCCCACACGGCCGGGAACCACATCGTCTCGTTCAACCATCGCATGCGAGCACCCTGGTCCATCTCCGGACCCGACTCGTCCACGACGGTCGCCAGTCCGAGGAGTTTGACCTTCATCGCTCCCCGTCCATGGTCGAGCGAGTCGATCGCCCTCCCGGTGGTGAGGCCCGCCATCTTCAACCGTGCACTCCACTCGAAACCCGGGGGGTCGAGCGTGTAGGTCTCACGGGCCACGAACCGGAGCCATTTTCGATCCGCGCTCGTCCTGATCTGCCCTTCCTGGGTCACGGTGACGATCTCCGGGATCTCCGTTCCGACGACGCCGGATCGCAGCAGGCTTCGCCGTACGGGATCCGGGAGTCGTGCAATCGACTCCTCACTGACCGTGGCCATTCACGCTCCTCGCCGTTCGAGTATTGACCCGTAGCCCCGATGGTACCGGCGAGCGCCGGACGATTCGCTCCGCCGTCCCACCGGTACCCTTCCGCCCGTGGAGACCACGGAACACACCGAAATCCAGTCGAAGAACTATCGCCGCAACTTCACCGGCGGCTTGATTCACGGCGTCTTCTTCCAACTCTCCGAAGCGTTCTCGAACATCAACACGGTGCTTCCGTCGTTCGTCGCCACGCTCACGGCCTCATCCGTTTTCATCGGTGTGATGGTGGTTGCCCAAGAATTGGGGAACGTCATCCCGCAGATGATCACCGCCTACCGCGTGGAGGATCGACCCTACGAGAAGCCGATCCTCATGTGGATCATCACGCTCCGCTGGGTTTCGTGGGCGTTGCTCGCCGTCGTGACGGCGCTCTTCGCGCTCGACCATCCGGAGGTCGTGCTCCTTCTGCTCGTCGGCTTGTTCGCCTCATTCTCGCTCGCCGGCGGTGTCGGCTCCATCGTTTACGCCGACGTCTTCGCGAAGGCCATCCCGACCGAACGCCGCGGCCGTTTCATCGGATGGAAGCAACTGATCGGATATGCGCTGGCGATCGGAGCCGGTTGGGTCGTCGCATGGATCCTCGCGAACCCGGACCTGTTCCCATATCCGACCAACTACGCCATCATGTTCGCTTTCGCCGCAGTGTTCCTGCTGATTGCGTTCATCGGCATCGTGATCGTGAACGAACCGCCGTCCACGCACGGACGGCACTCCCAGACGCTTCGCGACTCACTGCGTCGCGCTGCGAACCTCACCAGGACCAATGAGAATTTCCGCCTCCTCCTCGTGGGTCGGGGCTTGACCGGCGTCCTCCTGCTCTCGGCTCCGTTCTTCGTGCTGTTCGCCCTGAACGACGTCGGCATCGAAAAGGCCGCGATCGGTCTGTACCTGGCGGCACAGATGACCGGTGCGGCGTTGTCGAACCTGGTGTGGGGGTGGCTCGGGGACAACTACGGGAATCGGACGGTCCTGATCGGAACCTCGATCGTTGGTCTCGGCGCACCGATCGCGGCACTCGCCGCGCTCGTCATCGGCCCGGTGACGCTGTTCGTGACGTTCTTCCTCGTCGGGGCGGCGATGAGTGGTCTGCGCCTCGGCTACGCAAACATCATCCTCGAGATGTCGCCCGATCACCTTCGTTCGACGTGCGTGGCGCTCCTCGGCACACTCCTCGCCCCCCTCGCCCTTCTCCCACTCCTGATCGGCATCGTGGTGACGTGGGTCCCGATCGCCTTTATCCTGGCGTTCGACGTCCTTGCAATGCTCGGTGCCGTCGCGGCGTCGATCAGGCTACGCGACCCGCGGCACACGGACGCGGGGCTCTGCACCGAGTAGTCGTGGGGGAGCCGGGTTCGTTACTCGGTCGAACGGCTGAGGGCCCTGTTCGGAACCCATCCCGCCCGACCGTGCTGGTCGACGCACCAGGTCCAATTTCCCGCCGACTGGTACCCGGCCACGACATCGCCCACTTTGACGGCGAGTTCCACTGTGGAGTAGTCGGCGGTCACCGTCGCGGTTCCGTCATCCGCCATGACGAGGAAGTCCTGGGGGACCCAGCCGCCGCTTCCGTCCGAACCCAGGCACCACAGATACGCCGTCCATTCGGTGTCCCGGTCACCCACCGTCACCCGATCGCCCGCTGTGAGAACGAGGGGTCGGCGGGGTGCCGGTTCCCAGGCTTCCACAACGATGAGGAGTATGCCGGTCATGCCACAGGGATGTCCCGGCCCATGTCGGCGAAGAGCGTGAACTCGGGAAGGAACGTCATCTGCACCTTCCCGACCGCACCCTGCCGGTGCTTTGCGACGACGATCTCCGCAACCCCCTTCGACTCGACCTTGTCGGGGTTGTAGGTCTCGTCTCGATAGATGAATAGCACGACGTCGGCGTCCTGCTCGATCGCGCCCGACTCGCGAAGGTCTCCGAGACGGGGCCGCTTGTCCTCCCGGCTCTCCAGGGACCGGTTGAGCTGGGAGACGGCGATGATCGGCACGTCGAGCTCGCGAGCGAGGTTCTTCAGCGAACGGGAAATGAGCGCGATCTCCTGCTGACGGTTCTCGCCACCGGATCCGTGCATCAGCTGCAGGTAGTCGACGATGATGAGGCCCAATCCGGGGCGGCGGCGGAGACGTCTGGCCTTGGCGCGGATCTCGGTGACCGTGAGACCGGGGGAGTCGTCGACGAAGATCGGCTTCTTGTACAGGGCACTGGCGGCGTTCGACAGTTTGGTGAAGTCGGCTTCGGAGAGGCGGCCCGTACGCAAGCGCTGCGAATCGATCCGTCCGGTGGAGCACAGCATGCGGGAGACCACTTCCTCCCGACTCATTTCCAGCGAGAAGATCGCCACCGGATGGTCGTGCTGTGCGACGTTCTGGGCCATGTTGAGCGCAAGCGCCGTCTTCCCCATACCCGGCCGGGCGGCCACAACGATGAGATTGGTGGGGTGGAGTCCGGCGAGTTTGCGGTCCAGGTCCCTGAAACCGGTCGGAAGGCCGGTGACGTCGGAGCCGAGCCGCTGCAGCTCTTCGGCCCGCTCGATCGCCGGCCCGAGCAGCGGGTCGATCGCCGTCAGGCCCTCACCAACCCGGCGTTCGGCTACCTGGAACACCTCCTGTTCGGCACGATCCAGGACATCGGCGATCGGTTCGCTCATCTCGGCGGCGATGCCGCCGATGGTGCCGCCGACCTTCATCAACCGCCGTCTGAGAGCGTGCTCTTCGACGATGCCGGCGTAGTAGTCGACGTTCGACGTGGTCGGGACCGTATCGAGCAGATGTGTGAGGAAGGCAACGCCTCCCATCCGTTCGAGTACGTCCTCCCTACGGAGGATCTCCGAGACCGTGACGGCATCGATCGGTTCGTTCGCATCGAAGAGCGTCCGGATCGCTTCGAAGACCTGCTGGTGGGCGGGGCGGTAGAAGTCGTCGGCGTGGAGTTTCTCGAGCGCGATGTTGGCGGCTTCGGCTGAGAGAAGGACCGCACCGAGCACCGATTCCTCGGCCTCGACACTGTGCGGCGGCACCTGTAGCCCGCGAGCACCCGGTGGGCGTTCGGCAACGCTCGTCACAGCTCCTCCAGTCGTTCTCGTCCATCCCGTCGTTCCAAGCATCGCACACGGGTGTGACACATACGCGTCCGATACCTGTGCTCCGCGAGAATTGCAGCGATTCTACGACCGCTCACCGGCACTCCGTCCGCCTCGTCGACAGGTTTTTCCGCGCGCCCAGCATTATTTTCGCGCAGTCCCACGACACGAACCCAGGGTTCTCTGCTTTGTATATGACGTCTCCAGCCCGCGGTTCGCTGGAACGCCCCGACCTCTACGATTCCGCGGGCTCAGGACGCCAAATAGGGCGCAGAGAACCCTGGGTTCATGTCGGGCGCGGGAGGGACCCGCCGCGCGGACGGGTCCCTGTTCGCTTCATGTTGGCGCCAGCTACGCCGGAATCACGTCAAGCGTAACCGCAAATTCGACCTCGGGATGCGGCCGGAGTGTCACTTCGTGAAGCCCGATCTCCTTGATCGGTCCCTCGATGTTCACGATCTTGCGATCGACCGTGATCCCCGTGAACTTCGTGATCGCCGCGGCGATGTCTCCCTCGCCGATCGAGCCGAAGAGCTTCCCTTCGTCCCCGGAACGGGCCGCGACAACGACACGGGTTCCGGTGAGCGACTGGGCATAGCCTTCTGCTTCGAGGCGGGCGGCACGTATGGCCTCTTCCCGAGCAGCGCGCATCGCATCCGCCTGCCGCAACGCACCGTCGGTGGCTTTGACACCGAGCGAGCGGGGGACGAGGTAGTTGCGGGCGTATCCGTCGGCGACGTCGACGACATCGCCCTTGTTGCCGAGCTCGGCAACGTCCTGGGTGAGTATGACCTTCATTACTTCTGCCTTGTACCGAGATAGGGGAGCAGGGCCATCTCGCGAGCGTTCTTGATCGCCGTGGCGACCTCACGCTGACGCTTCTCACTCAGGCCGGTCACCCGGCGCGAGCGGATCTTTCCCCGATCGGACATGAACTTGCGCAGCAGAGCGACGTCTTTGTAGTCGACGTAGTCGCCTTCGCTGAACCGGTAGACGATCCGCTTCCGTCGACGGTTGTCGACGACGGGGCGGCGCCTCCTCGTGTTGTTTCTGGTCTTCGCCATCGATGTTCTCCTTTAGAAGGGCGCCTCGTCGGGCCCTTGCGTACGAGCGACAGGTGCAGCCGGCTGGCTGGGCGCCTGGCCCTGGTTCGACCAACCACCGTCGGCACGCGGTGTCTTGGTGACGGTTGCGGTCGCCCATCGGATCGACGGGCCGATCTCCTTGATGTCCACGTCGATCGTGGAGCGCTTGTCGCCCTCCTGGGTCTCCCAGGTGCGTTGCTGCAACTCGCCGACGACGATGACCCGCATGCCCCGCGTAAGGGACTCGGCCACGTTCTCGGCGACATCGCGCCAGCAGGTTCCGTTGAAGAAGCTCGTCTCTTCTTTCCACTCACCCTGGCTCTGGTAACGCTTGTTGACGGCGAAACTCACCTTGGTCATGGCGACGCCGCTCGGTGTGAAGCGAAGCTCCGGATCCTGCGTGAGGTTGCCGATCAGGGTCACACTGTTCTGAGTGCTCATCGTTCTCTCTCTTCTCTCTCTTCCCGTACTCCCCCATCATGAGGGAAGGGTGTGACGGGAATCAACCCTCTCGATCGGTCCTGCGGACGATCTTGTGTCGAACGACCGCGTCGGACAGCGACAGTGCGCGGTCGAGGGCCTCGACGAGAATGGTTTCGCCTTCGAAATCGAGGACGGAGTAGTAGCCCTCGTTCATGTGGTCGATCTCGTAGGCGAAGCGGCGCTTCCCCCAGAAATCGGTGCCGGTCACGTTGCCGCTGGTGTCGATCGTCGCGGAGACTTCCTCGACCTGTTTGCGGACGTCCGACTCGACCATGTCAGGTCGGTGGATGATCATCAGCTCGTACGAGCGCATCGATATCAACTCCTCCGGTCATTCGCCGTGCGAATGGTCCCCTTGGGGACAGGATATGGCAGCCCGAAGGCCGCGGTCGTCGCCGCTCCGCTGGGCGGACGGCGGTGTACGCCCGGGAGTGTACCCGCAGCCATCCGGTAGCCGCCGGGGAAAGCGGGAGGGATCAGCCGCTGTAGGTCAGCACCGTCTGGTCATCAACGAAGGAGAGGCCTCCCGCCGGTGCCTCCAGCGCAAACCGGTAGGGACCGGCCGGCTGATAGGTCGGGCACGGGTCGGCGGTGCATGGTTCCATCGTGAGACGGTCGACGAACTCGCCGTCCACTGTGAAGAAGGCGATGTCGAGCGGGATCAGGGTGTCCTTCATCCAGAAGCCAACGCCGCTGTCGGTCTGGAACACGAAGAGCATCCCGTCGAGTCCGTCGAGGTCGGTCACGCCCATGAGTCCCTGTGATCGCTGCTCGGGCGTGTCGGCGACGGCCACGGTCATTGCCCGGTCGCCGACCATGATCTGCGTCGTCGGAAACTCTCCAAGACCGGAGGACTCCTCCGCCGAGGTGCACGCGCTCGCGAACAGGGTCAGTCCGAGGATCAGGAGAATGAGCGTACGGCGTGTCATCTCCTGCAATCTACCGCCGCTCGTGGTCAGGAATCGGAGAGATCGTCCGATCGAATCAGGGTTTCGAGCGCGTCGAACGCCTCGTCGGACATGTGATACGTCTCATCACCGGATGGGAAGTTCCCGCTCTGGACGTCCGAGAAGAACCGGCCGACCGCCTCAACCGCCTCATCCGCCAGGCTGGCGTATGGGCGCACGAATTTGGGGCGATACCCGCCTCCACCGAGACCGAGGACGTCGTGGATGACGAGTACCTGGCCGTCGCACGTGGCTCCGGCACCGATCCCGATGGTCGGCACTGCGATCTCCTCGGTCACGAGTTGCGCCACCCGATCGGGCACCCCTTCGAGAACGATGGAGAACACGCCGGCATCCGCCAGGGCCCGGGCGTCGGAGATCAACTCATGGGCCGCCTCCGCCTCTTTGCCCTGAACCCGGTACCCACCCATGACGTTGACCGATTGGGGGGTGAGACCGAGATGGCCCATCACGGGGATCTCGGCGTCGAGCACGGCACCGATCACCGGGAGACGCTTGCGACCCCCTTCGATCTTGACGGCCCCCACACCGGCCTCGCGGACGAAACGGGCAGCGTTGATCACCGTCTGCTCGGGTGACACGTGAAAACTCATCCACGGCATATCCCCGATCACCAGAGCGTCCGGTTCCGCTCTCATCACCGCGGCCGCGTGGTGGACCATCACGTCGACATCGACGGCGAGCGTGTCGCTATGACCGAGAACGACGTTGGCAACCGAATCGCCGACGAGAATCATGTCCGCCCCGGCCCGATCGGCGATCCTGGCCGTGGGGGTGTCGTAGGCGGTGATCATGCGGATCTTGTCCCCGCCTTTTCGGGCGCGAATCTCCGGCACGGTGGTCTTGCTCATCGGTTGCTCCTCTCTCCCCACCCGTCGGGTTGGGGGACGCAATGCAGCATCGAGTCGGCATCCGTCCCGCATCGCCCGCCCACGAAGGGTCGCCCGTGCCGGTTCGCCGACACCAGAACGGTAGCGGGAGTACGGACGGTTCGGACCGGAGATCCATGCAGTACCGTTCCGGCATGGCACGCAAAGACATCTCCATGACGGGCGAGGAAGTGATGGGCTTCCTCGATGAGACGGCAATCCTCGAGGTCGCAACCATCGGGCGGGACGGCTGGCCGCACCTCGCACCGATGTGGTTCGTGATGGACGACAACAAGATCGTCTTCCGTTCCTTCACCCGGTCGCAGAAGATCCTCAACCTGCAGCGGGACCCCCGCCTCACGGTGCTCGCCGAGACCGGTGATGCCTACGACGAACTGCGCGGCGTGATGATCAAAGCCGAGGCGCGCCTCGTCGAGGACCCGGCATACGTGCTCTCCATCTACGGTCGCCTCGCCGCGAAGTACCCGATGGTTGGGCCGGATCCGGTCCAACTCACCGAAGAGGAACTGGGAGAAGCGTTCGGTCGGTTCGCTCCGAAGAACACGGCCGTCGTCGTGGAACCGGTGAAGACGGCCTCGTGGGATCACCGCAAGATCGGCGGCGGCTACTAGCCCCCGGGTACCCGAGCAGGAACGGCGACCCGACCGGCCGCCGTTCCTACAGAAGGGCATCGGCTCAGAGCGCGTCGGTTCCTGCGCCGATCTCCAGTCGCGTGCCGGTGTCCGTCCAGCGGCCGAACCCAGATCGAGTGCGATAGACGCCGGTTCCCTTCAGGAGCACCGTTCCCCTGCCGAGAGCACGGAAGCGCATCCGCCCATCGGCAGAGATCTCGAAGTCGCTCCCTTTCACGTGGATCCGTCCGTAGAAGCCGGTCAGGTTGTACACGGACGAGTCGGTCTTCATCTCCTCCTCGGCGCCGCTCCGACCCGTGATCCAGACCCGGGCATCACCGGCCCGGTCGACGATCGTCACGTTGCCGTCGATCGCCATCCACACCGTGCCGCCGCCGTCGATCACGGCAACACCTGAACCCTTCGCCCACAGGGTTCCCGCTCCTTCAATGTCGGCTGCCCCTTCGGCCGCCGAGGCCGCAGGAACCAACCCCACGATCAACAGCGCCAGGGCTGCAAACACGACCAGCGTTCGTTTCACCATGCCATCTCCTTTCGATGGGCTCGTCGTACCGACCCATCGTCGACGACCAGTATTCGAGCCATGTGAGATCCGCGTAAGGATTCTGAAACGGGTCCGGCCTCGCGATCAGGGATCGGTCAGCCGGCGCAGATGTCGAGGATCGCGTCGCCGTAGGCCTCGAGCTTCGCCCGGCCGATGCCGGGGACGGAAGCCAACTGGGTCTCGGTCTGGGGCCGGATTCCTGCGATCGTCTCGATCGTTGCATCGTGGAGGATCACGTAGGCGGGCACGCCCTTCGATCGTGCCGTCTCCAGCCGCCACGCCTTGAGGCGTTCGACGAGGTCGGCGTCGGCCGTGATCGATCCTGCTGCGGGGGCGAGCGGTCCGGTCCCGGCGTCTGCGGTGATGGTGTCCCCCCAGCGTGTTTGAAGTTCGCCGCCGCCGTCGACCCGGGCCCAGATGCCGTCGCCGTCGATCTCAGCGACCACGCCCCGGATCGCGCCGGACAGGATCACGGTCTCCCCGGGTTCGACCGAGATGCCGCGAGCCGTCCGCTGGGTGACCCGGCGCATCGGGGCCGGCATCTCGGGTTCCGGTTCGTGCGATGACTCTCCGGTGAGTTCGGTGAGGAAACGCGACGGACGGTCGGCATCGGCGAACACGGCGACCCGGTCGGCACCGCGGGTGATCGCGACGTGGAAGATGCGCCGTTCCTCCTCGATGTCGGTCGAAAGGTCGTGTGGCAGCAGACCGCGGTCGACGCCGAAGACGAGCACCCGGTCCCATTCGAGGCCCTTCGCCCGATGCACGGTTGAGAGCGTCACGCCGTCCGGTCCCGCCCTCCGGAGCATCTCGTCGAGCCAGGGTTCGAAGTCCGACGCGGTGGGGTGGATGGCCGCGGCCCTGCGCAGTGCGACGAGATCGTCTGACTGCGCGGATCGGTCGGCACTGCTCCGTCCTCCGTCGAGTGCATGGGCGGAAGATTCGAGACCGATCCTGCGAATGACGACATCGAGCAGCGCAGGCGCATCGTCCCGATCGGCGGCGTCAGCGACGAGTTCGAGATCGTCGATGAACCCATCCCACCGTTTGGCCCGCTTGCCGTCCAGAACGGCTCCCACATCGGTCACCGACGCGAGATCGAAGTAGCGGCTTCCGACGAGCACCTCCCCTGCGAGTCGGTTGAGGCCGCGGGACGGCCGACGCACCGCGGCCATGAGATCTTTCCTGTCCATGCGTTCCGGATCGAGGCCGAGCCGCATCCAGGCGAGGGTTGCTGAGACGACGGTGCGGTCGAGGAGGCCGGGGCCGACCGGAGATGAGAACGGAATACCCCGGTCGCCGAGGGCGACGTGGACCGGGAGGAGCGCCGAGTTGACCCGGGAGAGCACGGCGACGTCTGCGGTATCTGTCCCTTCCAGCCAGGTCTGCACCAGATCCGCCGCCTCCAACCCCATGCGTGCCCCGTCGATGCGTGCAACGGTGAAGCCGTCCGCGTCCGTCGCCGCGGCGGGCCCGGGAGCGATCGTCTTGTCGATTCGCCGGTCGTTGTACGACAGCAGGTGCGTCGTCGCTTCGATGACGGGAACCGGACAGCGGTAGTTGACTTCGAGCGGGTGCGATGCAGCGCCTGGGAAGAGCCGGTCGTATTCGATCAGATAGCCGGGGTCGGCACCGGCGTATCCGTAGATCGTCTGGTCGTCGTCCCCGACGCCGAACACGTCCAACTGCGGTGATGCGAGGAGTCGGATGAGGAGGAGATAGGAGCCGGTGAGATCCTGAAACTCGTCGACGAGGACGTGACGGCAGCGGTCCTGCCATCGTCGACGGAGGTCCGGGTTCGTGAGAAGGGCTTCGATCGCCCCGTAGATCTGCTCGTCGAAATCGGCCTCGCCGCCCCGCACCAGCCGTTCCCGGTAGCGATCGAACACGATGGCGAAGTCGGGAACGTCGTCTCGCCCCTCTTCGACCTGCTCCGGGGAACGGAGTGCGATCCGGGTCTCGGCGAGCGCTTCGAGATACGGCCCGATCGTGTCGGTGTTCGGCCTCCTGGGAGTTCGAACGAGATGGTCGAGACGCGAACGGACCTCCCTTTCGTCGAGCAACCGGACGTCGCCGCGGGCCTCGCGAAGAATCTCCCAGCCGAGCGAGTGCACGGTGCGAACCAGGGCACCGTCGACGGCTCCCGCACGGTCACGCAGTTCGGCGGCCGCCTTCGTGTTGTAGGCGAGGGCGCACACGGTCGACTGCTCGATCCGGCGATCGTCGAGAAGATGCCGCAGGCGGGCGGTGAGCGTGCGGGTCTTCCCGGAGCCTGCCGGGGCGATGATGCGTGCCGGGCCGGATCCGTGGTTGGCTGCTTCGGCCTGATCGTGGGCGAGTCCATCACCGACGAGTCGGCGGGGCGGCATCGGGTCGAGCCGGCCCAGAGTCACGGTCTCAGACGGGACAACGGCTGCATCGATCTCGATCGGGCCGCGGGGACCGCCGTCGATCCAGGCCGCAGTCCCATCCGGGAGGACCACGTCGGCCGGGCCCCCTTCGGTCGCACCCAGGGCGGCCGCCTTGGTTGCCCACCACCATCGCAGCGATCCGTCCCGTCCGTCGTAGGTGTTGGCCCAGATCAGGAAATGCAGCCGTTCGAGCGGGAAGGTGAAATCTGCTCCAACCTGTTGCGGTGCCCGTTCGTCGACCTCCGGCGTCCTGAGAGCGGCCGGGTCGACACCGAGTTCGATGATGACGGGTTCTCTCCCGACCCATGCCCGGTGGAGCCGATCGATCACTCGCTCCGGCTCGGTCAGCGTCGCTTTATCGACGACCACGACCGGAGCTCCGGTCCACGGTTCGGGAACGGAAGCGCCGGCCTCGATGACGACGGAGCGCCCGAGGGCTGTTAGAGCGGTCACACCGGCGAGGTTAGAGGCACGGTGTGACGGAACGATGGCGGTGTAATTGACGGTTCATGTATCGAAACGATATAGTTATATCGATTCGATACATCGGAGACCGTTGGTGCTCGACTTCGCCATCCTTGGACTGCTTCACGACCGGCCGCGACACGGCTACGAGTTGAAGCGCGCCCTCGGCGATCTCGGCTTCTGGCAGGTCTCGTTCGGATCCCTCTATCCGGCGCTGCGGCGTCTGGAGAAGCAGGGGTTCATCGAGGCCACCAAGGTCGAGGGCCGAAGGAAGTCCTATCAGATGACCGGGTCGGGCCGTGTCCGCTTCGGCGAGATGCTCACGGAGACCGATGACGGTTCGGACCGGGAGTTCCAGTTGCGGCTGGCATTCCTCGGATACGTCGAACCGCAGCGCCGCCTCGGGGTCCTCGAGGCCCGCAGGACGGCGCTCCAGGACCGCCTCCACGGCGCACGGCGCTCATTCAAGGGCGCTCGTTCAAGCACGAGGAGGCCAGACAAGTACCGCATGGCGCTCATGGAGCGAAGGGTTCGGTCGACCGAGGCGGACATCGCCTGGCTCGACGAACTGATCGCCGGCGAGCGAAGCGCTGCAGCCGGCGCATGAGTTCACAGAACGAGGAGGACGACATGTCCAACAAAGTACGGGTAGCGATCGCAGGGATGGGCAACTGTGCCAACTCCCTCATCCAGGGCGTCGAGTATTACAAGGACGCCGACGAGTCCCTCAAGGTCCCCGGATTGATGCACATCAACCTCGGTGGGTATCACGTCGGTGACGTCGAGTTCGTCGCCGCCTTCGATGTCGACGCCACCAAGGTCGGTCAAGACATGGCGAAGGCCATGTGGGCCGGCATGAACAACACGATCCAGTTCGTCGAGGTTCCGGATCTCGGCGTCGAGGTGATGCGCGGACCAACCTTCGACGGTCTCGGCAAGTACTACGTCGACGAGGTCGAAGAGTCGGCCGCCGAACCGGTGGACGTCGTGCAAGTCCTCAAGGACACCGGGGTAGATGTTTTGGTCTCCTACCTCCCGGTCGGCTCCGAGAAGGCGACCAAGTTCTACGCCCAGGCGGCGCTCGACGCCGGTGTGGCGTTCGTCAATGCCATCCCCGTCTTCATCGCCTCTGATCCGGAGTGGGCGCAGAAATTCATCGACGCGAATCTGCCGATCATCGGCGACGACATCAAGTCGCAGGTGGGCGCCACGATCGTTCACCGCCAACTCGCCCGCCTCTTCGAAGACCGCGGCGTGAAGATCGATCAGACCTACCAGCTGAACTTCGGCGGGAACATGGACTTCAAGAACATGCTCGAACGTGAGCGTCTCGTGTCCAAGAAGATCTCGAAGACCCAGTCGGTGACGAGCCAGATCGAGCGGCGTATGAACTCCGACACCGTCCACATCGGTCCGTCGGACCACGTGCCGTGGCTGTCGGATCGCAAGTGGGCGTACATCCGTCTCGAAGGAACGTCGTTCGGCGACGTGCCACTCAACGTCGAGTTGAAGCTCGAAGTGTGGGACTCGCCCAACTCGGCCGGCGTGATCATCGATGCCGTTCGTGCGGCGAAGATCGGCCTCGACCGCGGCGTCGGCGGTCCGCTCCTCGCACCGTCGTCGTACTTCATGAAGTCGCCGCCGGTTCAGTACCACGACTCGGTGGCACACGACAACGTCGAAGGCTTCATCGACGGCACCGTCGACCTGGCCTGCGACCTGGAGACCTTCCTCTCCGCCTAACCCCCTGGAGTTCGGCGTCCAAAACGGCACTATTTCACCGTTTTGGACGCCGGACTTCTGTTTATGGGGGTAGGGTGGGGTATCTTCGACGAGGAGCCTATGACCGACATCAACTGAGGAACTCACCGCCTCCGGGTCTGCGACCCGCCCTACCAAGGGAGTTGCCATGTCTGCCATTCACGCTTCACACGTCTCGTTCTCGTACACCACCGCCGTCGCCGTCATCGACGACGCCTCCTTCGACCTCGGCCCCGGATGGACCGGGCTCGTCGGAGCCAACGGCGTGGGGAAGTCCACGCTCCTGTCGATCATCACGGGAGAGCATCCCCCGGATTCGGGAAC
The DNA here is from genome assembly GCA_024762335.1 of Acidimicrobiia bacterium. GTDB lineage: Bacteria > Actinomycetota > Acidimicrobiia > Spongiisociales > UBA5794 > JAHEEL01. The sequence continues at coordinate 33,544 of JANTHO010000001.1, forward strand.
AGTCACGCTGGTTCCGACGGGGACGACCCCGATCCTCTGCGAACAACGAGTCGACGAGCAGAGCGAGCGCATCGTCGACTTCGGCGCGTCGTGGGATCGTGAAGCCGTTCGCCTTCGGGCACGGCTCGCTCTCGACCCCGTCGACCTGGATCGGTGGAAGACCCTCTCCCCCGGTGAGCGCAAGCGATGGCAGATCGGTGCGGCACTCGCTGCCCGACCCGACATCCTGCTGCTCGACGAACCCACGAACCATCTCGATGGCGATGCCCGCGATCTCCTCCTCGGAGCGCTCAGGGGGTTCCGCGGCTGCGGGATCGTCGTGTCCCACGACCGGAGCCTCCTCCAGGATTTGACGAGCCGAACGCTCCGGATCGCCCGCGGCCGCGTCGAACTGTGGAACGGCCCGTATGACGTCGCTCATGCCGGGTGGACCGCACGTGCAGCCGAGGAACTCGAGAGACTTGATCGGATGAAGACGGAGCGCAAGAAGCTCGCCCGCCGTCTCGACGAGCAGCATCGCAAGACCGCACAGAAGGACGCAGAGCGACAACGGATCCGTCGCAACGCACCCCTGAAGGACCATGACGCGCGAGGAGCAGTAGCGAAGGGGACTCACAATCGCGGTCAGAAGACCGGGGCGAAGTCCGTTGAGACCATCACGAACTCATTGAGGGGTGTCACGGGGGAGATCGACGCGGCGCACGTCGCGAAGGATCCCGGGGGGCGTATCTCGTTCCCGACGGATGCCGCCCGCAAGGAATTCCTGATTCGGTACACGGGCCCCGTCTCAGCGGGTGACCGGTTTCTGTTCGACATCGACGTCGCCGTGCGACGAACAGACCGGATCCACGTCGCAGGACCGAATGGAGTCGGGAAGACAACGCTCCTCAATACGCTCGTCGCGTCCTCTTCGATTCCATCCGCCCGGATGCTCGTTCTCCACCAGGAGACGACCCGCACCGAGGCCGTCGGATGGCTGGATGCGGTGCGAACGCTCCCACCCGACGAGCGAGGGCGAGTGATGTCCCTCGTTGCTCTCCTCGGAACCGACCCCGGACCCCTTCTCGAGTCGGGTCAGCCGTCACCGGGGGAAGCCCGCAAGGCCGCCATGGCCCTCGGACTGGGGACACCGACCTGGCTGCTCATCCTCGACGAGCCGACCAACCATCTCGATCTCCCGTCCATCGAGCGTCTCGAAGAAGCGCTGGGCGGCTATCCCGGAGCGCTCCTCCTCGTCACACACGACGACACGCTCGCCCAAGCGGTCACCGACACCACGTGGCTCTTGGACGGATTCGATGGGTTGACAATTGGGTGCGGATGACATACGGTTGACACATGACCGCACCACTTGTCGATATGAGCCCCGAGGACGCTGCAGCCCTGCTCGCGTCCCGGTCCGATCCGGTCTGGCGACGCCGATTCGTCGACGAACTCGACCGCACCGTGCGAACCGATCCGCTCGAGCGATTCGTCGAACTCTGGGGGCTCTCGAACGCCGGAGCAGCCCGGGTCTTCGGAGTGTCCCGCCAGGCATTCTCCAAATGGCTGCGCCACGGCCCTCCTGCATCACGCAGCCGGGCAGTAGCCGATCTCGCGGTTGCCACCGATCTGCTCGACCGGTATGTGAAGCGAGAGCGCATCCCGGCCGTCGTTCGGCGCAGCGCCCCCAACCTCGGTGGACGATCCCTCTTCGAACTCGCGTCCACAGGAGCGACGGACGAAGTGGCAGAAGCCGTCGCGACGATGTTCGACCTCCGCCGCGTTCAGCCGTGATCGACCCACTGCCGGAACGACTGGCCGACAACCGACGGTGGTTCCGCGTCGCCGACGAGAACTGGGACGACCCGCTCGATCCCTCGTTCGCCCAGCGTCACGGGGGCCGCTGGAACCCTCCGGATTCCTTCCCCACGCTCTACCTGAACGAAGACATCGATACGGCCCGGGCCCAGGTCGGTCACATGCTCGCCGGTTGGCCGGCCGATCCGGAGGACCTCGACGCACCGTTCGTCCTGGTCACCGTCGCCCTCCCCCGGAACCAGACGGTCGCCGATGCGGTCACCGACGAAGGCCTAGAACGTCTCGGTCTACCGATCACGTATCCCATCGACGCGGCAGGCTCGGAGGTTCGACACAGCGCATGCAGACCGATCGGTGCCGCTGTGAAGCTCTCGGGGTTGCGCGGCGTGCATGCCCGATCGGCCGCAACAGCAGACGGCTCAGGCCGGGAACTGGCGTGGTTCCCTGCGAGGACGTCTTCGAAGGCCCGCCGTGTCGCTCCGGACCGTCCATTCGACGACTGGAGGTAGGTGCCGGCTCAGAGGTGTTCGCGCAACCAGGCGATGTCGGCGGCCTGCTCCTCCGCGCCGCCCGGTGTCTCTACGACGACGGGGGCGTTGGCCTCCCGGATCGTCGAGAGGATCAACTCGGCGGGGATCTCCCCCTTGCCGAAGTTGGCGTGCCGATCCCGGTGGCTGCCGAACGGGTCCTTCGAGTCGTTCCCGTGGATGAGGTCGATCCCGCCGGTGAATTGCGTGACCCGCTCGACGGCGGTCGCCAGGTCCGCTCCCGCGGCCCAGGTGTGACACGTGTCGAGGCACACCCCGACGTTGAAGTCTCCGATCGCGCTCCAGAGCGGCCCGTAGTTGTCGAGGTTCTGCATCACCGTGTTGCCTTTTCCGGCGGTGTTCTCGACGAGAACGGGCACGGTCACGTCGAACGAATCGAGCGCCTTGAACCAGCGTTCGAACCCGACGTCGACCTCCTCGTCCGCACCGACGCTGCCGCCGTGTACGACGACGCCCTTGGCTCCGATCAGCGCAGATGCTTCGACGGTTTGGGCCAGCAGCTTGCGTGATGGGATCCGCACCCGGTTGTTCGGTGAAGCGAGGTTGATGAGGTAGGGGGAGTGGACGTAGACATCGATCCCCGACGAGCGGAGCGCCTCGGCATCGGCTCGGGGAATCGGCTTCTTCCACTGTTGCGGATTCGAGACGAAGATCTGGATCACCTCCGCATCACGAGCCTTCGCCTCGCTGAGCGGATCGGCGGCGGGCACGTGGGCACCGATTTTGAGATCAGTCGTCATCATCAACCTCCTGATGCTCGAGACGGCGAGCATGTTCGATCGCGGTCTCCGCGTGGATACTGACTTCCTCGATCGGTTTCTCCCATCCGGCGGCGTCGATCACAAGCCGATTCCCATCCCAGGACGCGCCCCACGGTTCCGCCGGCAGACCGGAGGGATCACGGAGATCGACCACGAGAACGTCCCGATCCGAACCGCCGTCCGGATCCTTCTCGGCCGCACACTGAACCGACTCGATCGCATGCCACGGCACGAACACGGAATCTTCACCGGGCGGTCCGATGTCCAGAGTCATGCCGTCCTCACGCAGCACGAGGACGGGCGTCCGCCGGATCAGAGACGTCACCGCGTACCCGAACGCACCCGCTCCGCTGATGAGGAGGAACGCTCCCCACACGTAGTCGGATCGGCGCTGATTCCTCCCCTTCGACGTGATCTCCTCGTTGTACGTATCGGGCGCCGTCGAGAGCCAGTGTCCCCACATGACGTCCACGGCCCCGATCATGAGGAGCAATCCGACGAGGCCGAAGAGGAACAAGCGGATCGGCGATCGATCGACGCGAAGCAGGTTCATCTTTCGACCCCCGGGTCGTCTGGCGGTACGGCATCAACATAGGCCCGGGCGGCGTCTTTCACCGCCGAATCTGTCACCCAAAAAGAATTCGGGAAATCGCTCAAGGAATGTTCAGGGCCGGCCGATACGTTAATCAGACAGGATGCCTTCCTACCTCCCGTCTAAGCCCGAGCCGAGACCGCCGCAAGGCGGTCTTTGGCTCGTCTGGGGTGCGATGGGGTCGCACGTTCGGCCCGCAGCCGTCCTATCTTCCGCCCATGGAACTCCTCTTCATCCGTCACGGCCAGCCCGCCTGGGTCGTCGACGGCGTCGCACAACCGGACGCCCCCTTGACCGAACTCGGACACGAGCAGGCTCGCCTCGCAGCGGAACGCCTCCTCCGGGATGGACGGGGCTTCTCCGAGATCATCGTCTCACCCGCCGTCCGCTCGCAGCAGACCGCCGTCCCCATCGCCGAAGCACTCGGTCTCACACCCACGACGATCAACGACATCATCGAGATCGGCGTCCCCGATTGGACCGGCCAGCCGGCCGAGGTTGTTGCCGACGTCTTCGCATCGGCGCAGCATCGCTCGATCGACGAATGGTGGGACGGTCTCCCCGGTGGCGAGTCCTTCCGTGACTTTCACAACCGGATCATCGGTGCCTTCAGCCGGATCCTCACCGAGCGCGGCATGGCTCCCCCGACCACCGGTGACCAGTTGTGGCACGGCACCAACGACGATCGTCGCATCGCGATCGTCGCCCACGGGGGAACGAACGCGGTCGCACTCGCGTTCCTCCTCGGCCTCGACCCGACGCCCTGGGAGTGGGAGCGCTTCATCCTCTATCACGCATCGTTCGCACGACTCCGGGCGATCCCGATGGCCGGCGAACACGTCTGGTCGCTCCGCACATTCAACGACCGCGAGCATCTGGCCGAAGACCTCCGGACGAGATAGCACTACTTGCCGTAGCGGCGGGTTCTCCTGGTGAAATCGCGCAGGGCGCGGAGGAAGTCGATGCGGCGGAACGCCGGCCAGTAGACGTCGACGAACGCATACTCGGCGTAGGCGGACTGCCAGAGCAGGAACCCGGAGAGACGTGCCTCTCCAGAGGTGCGGATCACGAGATCGGGATCGGGGAGACCCGCCGTGTAGAGGTTCGACGCGATCCCATCGGCGTCGATACGTTCAACGAGGTCGTCCATCCCATCGGTCGACAGCTTCGTCACGAGATCCTTGACCGCGTCGACGATCTCCTGCCTCCCACCGTATGCGAGAGCGATCGTCACCCTGCGATGGCCGTTCGGCATCCGCTCCTCGAGTCGCTTCGCCGAAGCCTGCAGATCCTCCGGCAACAGGTCGAGGCTACCGATGAACCGCACGCCGACGTCCCGATCGCTCAGCGCGTTCGGGATCTCTTCGAAGAGTTCCTTCAACACCTCGTAGTAGGGCAGCAACTCTTCGTTCGGCCGTTCCAGATTCTCCTTGGACAGCAGCCAGCACGTGACCGCAGGGATCTCCAGATCGTCGGCCCAGTAGAGGAACTCGACGAACTTCGCCATGCCCACCCGGTAGGACGCCTGATAGTCGGGCAGACCCTCGCTCCTGGCGTAGCGGCGATGCCCGTCGTGGATGACGCCGATGTGTTTCGGGAGCCGGCTCCGATCCAGATCGGAGAGAAGCCGGTTCTCGTAGAACCGGTAGAGCGGCCGGATGGCGGTGTCACTGAATCCCATGCACACCCCATGGTAGAGGGGTGGATTCGATGCCCACTGCGTTCCCCGCCGTGGCAACATGGGAGAGCACGGGGGAGAAGGGAGTCACACCTGTGACGATGACAGATGAACACAAGGCCGCTCTCGCCAGGGGCCGTCGGGAGTCCAAGGCGATCAAGGCGTATCTGGCAGCCATCGCCGTCCCAAAGCGCCGGGGGCGCCCCGTCACCCCGGAAGCGCTCGAAGCCAAGATCGAGTCACTGGACGAACGAAAGCGGGCCGAAACCGACCCACTCGCCCGCGTGGATCTGATCCAGGCGCGGCTCGACGCCCAGGCGGCACTCGACGACATGACCGCCACGGTCGACATGGAGGCGCTCGAGGCGGGGTTCGTCCGCTACGCATCGCCCTACTCGGAGCGCAAAGGGATCAGTTGGGCGGCATGGCGTGAGGCCGGCGTTCCCGCGAGCGTCCTTGCGGCCGCCGGGGTGAAACGCACCCGCAGGTCCTGAGCGGTGTTCCGCTCGAGTTCCGCCGACCATTCAGTACTCTCTGCATCATGAACCTCCCAGTCCCCAGGTGGACGCTCGGGAAGATGCAGAACCCGGTGCGCGGGTTCCTCCACGGAAGCGCCGCAGTCGCCGGTTTGATCGGCACCGTTTTCCTGCTGTTCCACGCTCCGACATGGCCCCGTCGTGTCGCCGTGCTCGTCTTCGGTCTCTCGGTCATGGCGCTCTACACGACGAGTTCGCTCTACCACACCATCCCCTGGCGGGAACGCTGGAAGAAGCGGATGCAACGCATGGATCACTCGATGATCTACGTCCTCATCGCGGGCACGTACACGCCCGTTGCCGCTCTCGTCCTGGACTCCCCGTGGCGATGGATTGTCCTCGGAATGGTGTGGGGCATCACGATCGGGGGGGTCGTCCAGAAGGGACTGTTCCCGAAGGTTCCCGGATGGATCTCCGTCATGATGTCGACGATCCTCGGATGGATCGGCGTCTTCTTCTTCTGGCCGATGATCCAACAGCTCGGCTGGCTCCCCGTGGGCCTGGTCCTCGCAGGCGGCGTTCTCTACACGATCGGGATGGTCTTCCTGGTTACGAACCGGCCCCGTCTGTGGCCGCGGGTCTTCTCCTATCACGAGATGTTCCACGTGCTGACGGTCTCTGCGACGTCGCTCCACTTCCTCGTGATCTGGCGATACGTGGTACCCCTCGCTCACTGACCCCGCTGGTCGGGCGAGGTGGTTGAGCACACGATCGTCCTCACGAGGTGCGGTCCTGCGTATACGAGTCCGGTGTAGATCTGGACGAGCGCTGCGCCGGCATCGAGTCGCTGCATGGCGTCGTCCACCGTCATGATCCCGCCTGAGGCGATGAGCGGAAGGTCGGTGAGGGAGCGAACCCGCTGCAACATGTCCAGTGCGGTTGCTCGGAGCGGGGCGCCGCTGAGACCTCCGTTTTCGGAGGAGTCCACACCGGGACGGCCGATCGTGGTGTTGGTGACGATGATCCCATCGCATCCGGCACCCTCGATCGCAGCGACCGTCGCAGGCAGTTCGTCCCGCGGAATGTCGGGTGACAGTTTGACGACGATCGGCGTGCCTGCGGCGCCGGGAGAGGAGTCCGATGGGACGGCTCTCGTTCGCCGGTCGACGATTCGCCTCAACAGTTCCGCCATGTCGTCACCGGACTGGAGCGTCCGCAGGCCCGGCGTATTCGGCGAACTCACGTTGACCGCCAGGTAGTCGGCGATCGGGGCGAAGCGGTCGATCAGACACTCGTAGTCCTCCGCCGCCTGGTTCGGGTCGCTGAATCCGTTGGGACCGATCGAGACACCCAGCACGACACTGCGTGGACGGTCCCCGCCGATCCGCGATGCCACCGTATCCGCTCCGGCACTGGGGAATCCCATCCGGTTGATCAGCGCCCGGTGTTCGGGAAGCCGGAAGATCCGCGGCCGTGGGTTCCCGGGCTGGGGGCGAGGGGTCACGGTGCCGATTTCGATGTGGCCGAAGCCGAGACCGGCAAGTCCGCGCCATGCCACGGCGTCCTTGTCGTAGCCGGCGGCGAGGCCCACCGGATTTGGGAACTCGATCCCCATCACGGTGACCGGACGCGGCGGCACGCGACGATGCAGGTGGCCCCCGAAACGATGGCCTTTCAACGCGATCGCATGCGCCCGCTCCGGGTCGATACGGAAGCCGACCCCGCGCAGCAGCCGGTAGAGGTCAGGCATGGAGGAACTCACGCACCCGGTCGGCTTCGACTTCGGAGATCCGACCGGCCGTTCGCAGGGACTCGACGATGGCCCCGAGACCGGTCACTGCCCGCAATTCCACTCCTTCGGCCTCCAACGCTTCTGCGGCACCCCCGTCCCGATCGATCAGGACCACGGCGACACCGACCTCCAGGCCGGCTCCGCGCAGCCGGGCCACCGCGTCGAGCACGCTGATCCCGCTGGTGGCCACATCGTCGATGACGACCACCCGCTCGCCGCGCCGGAACGGTCCTTCGATCACAGCCCCGGTCCCGTGAGTCTTGACCCCGGGTCGCGGGTACACCATGGGGATGTCCGATTCGAGAGACACGGCCGTGGCGATCGGAAGCCCAGCCAGGGGAACCCCCGCGATCCGGGAGAAGGTGTTTGTCGCGCCGTCCCGGGGAGTCGACTCGGGAATGGGTACCCGACTCTCGAGGAGAGACAGATAGCGGCGGGCGATCCGGCGCATCAGGTCCGGGTGGCCGGCGAGGTTCCGGAGATCGAGGTAGATCGGCGAACGCCTCCCCGATTTCAGTTCGAAGTCGCCGAAGCGGACGCACCCTGCGTCGAAGAGGTCGACGGCCAGGGTGTCGGACGGCGCTGCGGGAGCCGCGGTTGCGGTCCCACGGACCCGTGTCACAGCGCCACAGAAATCGGCTGCAGCCGCGGCCGGGTCCGGGGCGGTTGCGACGGCTCGCGACACCGGGAGCAGCACGCCCATGCCGTCGGGCCGCAGCCCTGCGGTTAGCGTCTCCTGCAGCGACCCGCCCTGAGGGCCAACTCCGGGAGCCAGGAGCCAATGCTCCGGTGCAACGGCCCTGACCCGTGCGACCGCATCGGGCATCGTTGCACCGACGACCATCCCCAGCCGGTCCGGCCCTGCCCATCGAGCCGCCGTGCGCGCCACCTCCTCATAGAGGGCCCCACCCCCGGGTTCCAGCCGGCGCTCCTGGAAGTCGGAGCCTCCCGGATTCGAAGTGCGGCACAGGACGAACACCGCCCTCCCCTCGTGTTCGAGGAAGGGCTCGATCGAGTCCCTTCCCAGGTACGGGCTCACCGTGACGGCACCGGCTCCGATCCGGTCGAACACGGCCGTGGCGTAGGCGGCGGCCGTGGTGGAGATGTCGCCTCGTTTGGCGTCGAGCAGCACCGGAATCTCCTCGGGGACTGCGGCGACGACCTCCTCCAACACTTCCATCCCGGTGGCCCCGAACTCTTCGAAGAATGCGATGTTGGGTTTGAATGCGGCGGCGTACCGATGGGTGGCTGCGATGAGGTCCAGGCACTGCTGCCGCGCGTGAAGCGGCGACCTCGCGCGGGGGTCGAGCCCCACGCACAGGAGCGATCCGGTGGCAGCGACCCGGGCTTCGAGCCGGGAGATGAATCCCGGATTCATGCCTTGCCGAGCACCAGAGCGAGCAGCGCCATCCGCACATACATCCCGTACTCCATCTGCCGGAAGTACGCCGCGCGGGGGTCGTCATCCACCTCGATGCTGATCTCGTTCACCCGCGGCAATGGATGCATCAGCACCATCCGCTCTTTCGCTGATCGCATCGTTTCCGGGGTGATGACATAGGCACCGGACACAGTCTCGTAGTCCGAGGGGTTCTCGAAGCGTTCTTTCTGCACCCTGGTCACGTAGACGACATCGCTGTCGCCGATGACCCGACCGAGATCGTCGTGGACCGTCTGAACGACCCCCATCTCCCCCAGTTCGGCAGTGATCGACTCCGGCATGCGAAGGATGTCGGGCGACACGTAGTTCAAGGTCACGTCGTAGCGGGCCAAAAGCCGGGCCAGCGAGTGAACCGTCCTTCCGTACTTGAGGTCGCCGACCATGGTGACGGTCAGACCCTGCGGATCGCCCAACTCCTCGATGATCGTGAACAGATCGAGCAGCGCCTGCGTTGGGTGTTCACCGACCCCGTCACCGGCGTTGATGATCGGCTTCGTCGTGTACCGGGCGGCCAGGGCGCTCGCTCCCTGCTCGGGATGGCGAAGCACGATCACGTCCGCGTAGGCCTCCAGGGAACGCACCGTATCGGGCAACGACTCCCCCTTCGACACGGAGGAGTAGGTCACTTCGTTGATGGGGATCACGCTGCCGCCGAGGCGCTCCATCGCCGCGGTGAAGGACGAGGATGTCCTGGTGGACGGTTCGTAGAACAGATTGGCCAGCAGCTTGCCTTTGAGCAGGTCGAAGGCGCCGATGCGGGCCACCATCTCCCGCATCTCGTGCGCAACGTCGAAGATGTACGCCAGGTCGTCATCCGAGAACTGGAGCACCGACACGATATCTCTGCGGTAGAAGGGTGAGTCGCGTCGGTCTCCGAACGGCATGCGCGTGCCTTCCGTCTCCTTCTTCTCCTGGATCATGGTCATCGTTTCGTGCTCCCTTTCCTTCTCACATCGCGGCCCGTTCCGGCTGCCGCGACGACTTCTCCGTATTCGTATGCGAGCTCGTCCCGAATCGCGACCCGGTCGACTCTCCCCTTCACGGGCATTCCGGCGAAGGGTGTCCACCCGCTTCTGCTCTGCCCCGACATCGGGATCTCAAAGCTTGCGTCCACGTCCACCTCCACCCAGCTGCCTTCGTCCACAGGCAATCCGAACAGTTCGACCGGGCGGTCGTGAAGACGGAAGACGATGTCGTCCAGATCGAGCAGACCGCGGTGCGTCGCGGTGAGCAGCAGGGGCAGCATCGTCTCCACGCCGGGAAAGCCCGGCGGGGGATTGTCCCCGTCCTTTTCGGCGAGCGTGTGCGGAGCATGGTCTGTGGCGAAGCAATCGATCGCGTCGAGATGCTCCCACAGGGCGTGCCGATCTTCCGGGGTTCCCAGCCGGGGTCTCACTTCAGCGCGACCCGGCGGCAGGTCGGTGGTCTGATCGAGGAACAGGTGGTGCGGCGCCGCCTCACATGTGACGGCAACTCCCCGTTCCCTGGCGTCGGCGATACGGCGGATATCGTCGGCTCCGGCGACGTGGCAGATGTGTATCGAGCGGCCGATGGATTCGGCCAGTTCGATGATCGTCTTCAGAGCGGATCCTTCGGCGTGTACCGCGATCACGTCCTCTTCGGGCCAGGCTTCGAGGTGGGCCTTCCATGCGGAGATGTCGTCGAGTCGGAGGTCGCCGAACGTCTGTCCCAGGTACATCTTGAGACCGGCGGCGCGACGGGCCAGGGTGGCGATCGACTCTGCGTTGTCGGGGCCGGCGCCCACGTAATGCCCGAAGTCGCAGCGGGCCCCGGCGGCGGCCAGCCCCAAGGCGGCGTCGAGGCTCGCCTCGTCGACGACCGCCGGTGAGGTGTTGGGCATGGCGAGAACGGTGCCGATTCCTCCGGCGATCGCCGCTGCGGTCCCGGTTTCCCAGATCTCCTTGTGCTCGCCTCCTGGTTGACGCATGTGTACGTGGATGTCGATGAGACCGGGGAGGCGGATGGTGGTCATCTCGAGACCATCCGCGGGTTGAGATGGCCAAAAAAAAGGGACCCCATCAGTGGGGCCCGGGCGGGGGAGTTATCGGAAGGTTCGACTCTCAACAGAATCGTCCTTTGCGCGCCATTGTCTCGTCTCTCGTCTGCGGTCGGAGCGACTGTAGATCGCATTCAACCGACTCGCAACTATCGATACCGGGCCAACGGGATGGTCTCGGTCGGGCACTAGCATCGACGCACCCGAGGAGACACATGCCCAATCTCAATCATCGCGGTTCTGCGATCACCGAAGTTCCTGCAGCGAGCCCGGAGGAGGCACTGGCCCACTTCTCTGCGCTGCTCCGTTTCGAGGCCGATTGCTGGGACGTGCATGAGGCGATGACGAATGGAACGCAAGACTTCGTCGTCGTCGACGTACGGGGTCCCGGTCCGTTCGAGAAGGAGCACATCCCCGGGGCTGTGAACCTTCCCTACGGGAGGATGGTCGAACGCAACCTCGCCGAGTACCCGGAGGACACGCTCTTCGTGATCTACTGCGCCGGCCCCCACTGCAACGCCACCGAGAAAGCGGCGGTCCGTCTTGCGAAACTGGGGCGCCCCTTCAAGAAGATGATCGGCGGGGTCGAGGGCTGGCGTGACGAAGGCTTCGACCTGGCAACCGGTCCCGAGTAGACCGGCCGCGATCGCTCATCCGATGACCGCTTCGACTTCGATCTCGACCTTCCAGCCTGGTTCGAGGAGGGCTGCAACGACGACCATCGTCGCAGCAGGAGTCGCCTCCCCGAAGACCTCGCGATGGGCGCGGCCGATCTCGTCGGCGTCTTCGGGATCGGTGATGAACATACGGGTCCGAACAACATCGGCGGCCGTGCCTCCCAGGCTCTCGATCGCGTCGATCGCGATCTCGCCGCACCGGAGCATCTGTTCGTAGGCGGAAGGCGCGAGCGCCTCGCCCGGCGGTGGAATGGGGGCCGTTCCCGCGATCTCGATCCGGTCGCCGATCCGCACACCGCGGGAGAACCCGTACCGCTCCTCGTACGGAGAACCGGACCGGGCGTATGCCCGGGTCACGGGGTCGATCAGTACCGCTCCGGCCGCGAGGGCCCCGGGACCCGAACGAGCAGGAGCCTGCCCTCTTCGTAGCCGCCGTTGTGGAATCCGTACTCTTCCCCCGCCGCGATGTGGATGGTGTCGCCGGGGCCACATCGAACCGTCTGCCCCGCCACCCGGAATTCGATGTCCCCGGTCACGACCGTGTACATCCGGTGGGTCTTCTCCGAGACTCTGGAGTCACGCTCGGCACCGATCGGGACGATGATCTCCGCGACCGACCCGACGGTGAACGCTTCGGGAGAGAGTTCCCGAACGACGAAATCGCCGAATTCGAACGGCGCTGCATCTGTGTATCGCTTGAGTTCCATGACGCGATGCTAGGACATCGCAAAGCCATCAATCCAATCTGCCCCGTGGCCGAGCGTTTCTGTCACACCCGTCCGATACGGTGTCCTCATGATCGAAATACCACCCATCACCGCGATGACGGACGTCGAACTCGAAGCCTGGTTCGCGGCGGCCGGGTTGACGGCCACGGTCGTTGCCCACTGCCCGGACCCCGGATGCCCGTCCTGTGCGAGCCAGATCGCCAGGAAAGCGGCGTGAAGCATCGTCGCACCACTTGCGACAATGCCTTGATGCACACATGCGCACAACCGTGACTCTCGACCCGGACGTGGCCGACCAACTGAAGCAGATCATGAAACACCGCAAAACCACCTTCGAAGAAGCCGTGAACTCGACGCTCCGAAAGGGCCTCAGTTCCGGGGTGGGGCCGCGACCCTACGAAGTCCCCTCCTACCCATTGGGCCTGAAGCCCGGCATCGACGGTGACCGGATCATCCACCACATCGACGAAACAGCCGATCGGAGTCGCCTCGAGAAGATGGGGTACGACCTGTGATCATCCCCGACGTCAATCTACTGATCTACGCAATCGACTCGAACAGCCCCCATCGTCCGGCCGCGAGTTCGTGGCTCCGGGACATCCTGTCGAGCCTCGAGACGGTTGCCTTTCCGTGGCACTCCCTTCTCGGCTTCCTCCGCATTACAACGAACGCCCGGATCTTCGCGACGCCGCTTCCCATCGAAGCAGCGCTCGAGATCATCGACGGCTGGATGGATCAGCCCAACTCCACGATCGTCTACCCGACCGACCGACACGCCGCTGTTCTACGCGATCTCCTCACACCGATCGGCATCGCCGGTGATCTGACGTCTGATGCGCATTTCGCGACGCTTGCAATCGAGCACGGTGCGACACTGCACTCCGCCGACACCGACTTCGCCCGATTCCCGGGACTGCGGTGGCACAACCCGCTCGCCTGACGTCACCCCTGCCTGAACGGCGGTTCCATACCCGTGAGGAACCGGTAGGCCTCGGCGAGCTGCCCGGGTTCGTGATCCGGAATCGTGATCATCGTCAACTCGCGGTCCATCAGCGTCCAAGCGATGATCTCCGCGGCGTGCTCGCTGCCCCGCTCCGCCCACCTTCCTCCGGACCACGACGGGCAGTTGCGATACGCTGCGAATGCCTCCCGCTGCTCGTCGGTGAGCGCCGAGCGGGCCCAGACGTGGGCGAGTTCGTGTAGTACCGCCCGCTTTGCGACCACCTCACCAGCGTCCGGCGCCGGGCACAGCTCCACGCTCTCCACGGATCCGCCGTGTATGGACAGACCGGTATTTCCGTTACAGGGTTCCTTGGTCGCGTGAATCGAGATCCTCACCGGTGGGAGGACAAGACCGGCCGACGAGAATCTCGTTCGCGCCCATTTCGCGAGACTCGGTTCTCCCCAGCGCACTCCCGAAGGGTTCGACCTCACCTGCTCGGCCCCTACGACACGCGCCCCGTCCACCGGTACCGGGCCGGTCGACGTCAAGGTTCCATAAGCGCCCCCGCCGATGATCCCGATGATCAGAGCGACGGCGGTGGCCGAAGCTCTCATGCTTCAACCATTGCGCCGCGCCCTTAGGGATTCCCAAAGCCTCGCTCTAGATTTCCTCTACGCCACAAATCAACGGCGACGGCCCCCAGATATCCTTGTCCTGGGCCGGGCCGTGTCGTCGCTACCCCCGAGTCAGTCAATCGCGGTGCGGAGTTCTTCGATCTGCTCGGCGACCGAAGTGAACGAGCCGCCTCGCGGCGATTGTCTCGCCTCAACGGAGCCCTGCGGGTCCAGAAGGTCGAGATCCTCGGGAACGAGTCTCGGGTGAGTGGCCTCCAATTCGCCAGCGGTCACCGTTGTGAAATCTCTTCCCTCTGCCTTCAATCGTGCCACCAGTTCCCCGACGGCGTGATGGGCTTCGCGGAACGGCACACCCCGGGCGACCAGCGCTTCGGCCAGGTCCAATGCGACGACCCACGACGACGGCGCCGGCGGGTCGAAGTGGGCGGTCTCGATCATGCCCGAAAGCGCTGAGAGCGCCGTTGTCAGCACGTCGTCGGTGTGGAAGACGGCCCGCTTGTCCTCCTGGAAGTCCCGGTTGTACGAGAGTGGCAGCCCCTTCTGGAGTGCGAGAAGTCCGGTCAGGTCGCCGATCACCGTCGCCGTCTTCCCGCGGGCGAGCTCGGCAATGTCGGGGTTCTTCTTGTGCGGAAGTGCCGACGACCCCGTCGTGTATGCATCCGCAAATTCGGCCCAGCCAAACTCCGCCGTCGACCAGAGGACCAGTTCCTCGGACAGGCGCGACAGATGCGTCAACGTCTGCACGGCGCAGAACACGTATTCGGAGGCGAAGTCACGTGAGGACACCGCGTCGAGCGAGTTCCCAAACGTCGCATGGAATCCCAACCGGTCGGCCACGAGCGCCGGATCGAGCGGAAGAGCGCTACCGGCCGAAGCACCGGCACCGAGCGGAGATACGTCGATCCGTTCCCTCGCCTCGATGAACCGGTCGGCGTCACGCATCAGCATCCAGGCGTATGCGAGCAGATGGTGGGCGAACGGAATCGCCTGAGCCTGCTGGAGGTGCGTGTACGACGCAACGACGGTGTCGCCTGCGGATTCGGCCCGATCGACGAGTATCCGCACGAGATGTTGGATCTGCTCGACCCGGTGATCGACCGCACGGCGGAGATAGAGGCGGAGATCGAGCGCGATCTGATCGTTGCGCGAACGACCGGTGTGAAGCCTCCCTGCATCGTCTCCGGTCAACTCGCCGAGACGGCGCTCGACCGCGGTGTGGACGTCTTCATCCGTGTCGCGGAACTCGAACCGTCCGGCGTGTGCTTCCTCGAGAATCTGCTCGAGACCCGCTTCGATCCGCTCGACCGCATCACCCGAGAGCAGTCCCACCTCGCCGAGCATGAACACGTGAGCGAGCGAACCCGTGACGTCATCGACGAGGAGGCGTCGATCAGATTGGTCGGTTGTGAACCGCCAGAGTGTCTCGTCCGGTCCGGAGGCGAACCTCCCACCCCAAAGCGTCACTCGCCCTCTCCCATGCGCTTCTCCGCGAACGTTCGCAACCTCAGGCTCTGCAGCCGGATAAATCCGTCGGCGTCCGCCTGGTTGTACACGTCGTCCGCTTCGAACGTAACGGTGGCCTCGTCGTAGAGATCGTGGCTGGTGGAACGACGACCTTCGACGACGACCTGCCCCTTGTACAGCCGGAGTCGCGCCTCACCGTTCACACGGGACTGCACATCGTCCATGAACGCCTGGAGGGCTTCGCGTTCCGGAGAGAACCAGAACCCGTTGTAGACCATCTCGGCGTAGCGAAGCGACAGTTCGTCGCGCAGATGCGCGACCTCGCGGTCGAGCGTCAGTGACTCGACCGCCCGATGTGCGTGATACAGGATCGTTCCGCCCGGCGTCTCGTAGACACCGCGGCTCTTCATGCCGACAAACCGGTTCTCGACGATGTCGACCCGGCCGATTCCGTGCTTCCCTCCCAGTTCGTTGAGGACGGTGAGCAGATCCACCGGGGCCATCTCGACACCGTTGACCGACACCGGGTTCCCCGCCCGGAACCCGATGGTGACGACCTCGGGTTCGTCGGGAGCATCCTCCGGGTCGACCGTCATCCGGAACATGCCGTGAGGAGGGCCGGCCCACGGATCTTCCAGAACGCCGCCCTCGTAGGAGATGTGCAGCAGGTTGGCATCCATCGAGTACGGCTTCTCAGGTGTCGTCGGAACCGGAATGCCGAACCGCTTCGCATACGCCTCGAGGTCCGCCCGTCCCTTCATGTTCCACTCACGCCACGGTGCGACGACCTTGATGTCGGGCTTGAGCGCGTATGCGGAAAGTTCGAACCGGACCTGGTCGTTCCCCTTGCCGGTTGCACCGTGAGAGATGGCGTCGGCCCCGTACTCTTCGGCGACCCGCACGAGCCCCTTCGAGATGACCGGCCGGGCGAGCGACGTGCCCATGAGGTAGTACCCCTCGTACAGGGCGCTCGAACGGACGGCGGGGAACACGTAGTCCTCCACGAATTCCGCCCTGAGATCCTCCGTGATCGCCTCAACGGCCCCCGTAGCCATGGCCTTCTCATGGGCTTCCTCGGCTTCCGCTCCCTGGCCGACGTCGGCCGTGTAGGTGATGACCTCCGCTCCGTACTCCTCGACAATCCACCGAAGGATGATCGACGTGTCGAGCCCTCCGCTGTATGCGAGGACGACCTTCTTGATGCCCTTCTTCATGTCATACTCCTTCGATCTCGGCGGCCACCGCCGCCGCTCCAACGGTTTCGTCAACTGCTATGAACACGGTGTCGTCACCGGCGACCGTGCCGAGAACGCCCACCATCCCGGCCGCATCGACCCTGCCTGCAACGAGATGGGCCGCCCCCGGGGGTACCCGCAGCACGACGAGCGAACCGGTCGAGATCACCGATTCGACGAACTCGTTCACCGTGGCCCGCAGCGCCGATCGTGCTCGCCTGATCTCGACCGGATCCTGGATCTGGTATCGAACAGTGTCGCCGTCCCGCACCTTCGCGGCGCCGATCGCTTCGAGATCTCGCGAGATCGTGGCCTGGGTCACATCGTGGCCGGCATGTTCGAGAAGACGGCGGAGTTGGGCCTGACTCTCGATCGACCGTGTGGTCACCAGCCGGGTGACGAGACGTCTCCGTGCTTCAGAGGTCGTCACGGCACCGGCTCCTTCGTAATCATGGTTCCGATTCCTTCCGGCGTGAATACTTCGAGGAGGACGGCATGCTGGACCCGACCGTCGAGGATGTGGACGCGTTCGACCCCTTCGTCGATCGCCCTCACACATGACTCCAGTTTCGGGAGCATGCCGGACGTGACCGTTCCTGAGGCGAGAAGTTCTCTGATCCCCTGTTCGGTGGATCGCGAGATGAGTGAGTCCTCGCGTCCGAAGACCCGGTACAGGCCCTCGACATCCGTGAGATAGACGAGCTTCTTCGCACCCAACGCGCTCGCCAGTGCTCCCGCAGCGGTGTCGGCGTTCACGTTGTACACCTCCCCGTCCTCGCCTCGTGCGATGGGTGCAACGACGGGCACGAAGCCCTGGCCGAGCAGGCTCGACACGATTCCCGGGTTGACCCGGGTGATCTCGCCGACGAATCCGAGGCGCTCGTCCCGTGCCCTGGCGACGAACAGGTTCCCGTCGAGTCCGTTGACCCCTGTGGCGACGGATCCGTGGGCGTTCACGAGTCGCACGATGTCCGGGTTGATCTCACCTGCGAGGGTGGCCTGCACTACCCGCATGGTCTCCGCGTCGGTCACCCGAAGGCCTTCCAGCCACTGCGGCTCCACTCCACGCTGATGCATGGCCTCGCTGATGCGGGGGCCGCCGCCGTGCACGATGATCGACTTGATGCCGACGTAGTGGAGCATCGCGACGTCGTCGGCGAAGCTGCTGCGCAGAGCGTCGTCGACCATCGCCGATCCACCGTACTTGATGACCACCGTCGTGTCGCGATATGCCTTGATAAACGGGAGGGATTCGGAGAAGATCCGGGCTTTCCCCATGGTCTTGGCGATTCTCGACTTTCCCCGATCCGGGGCGGTGTGTCCCGTGCTCATGACCGCTCCGAGTTGAAACGCACGTAGTCGGGGGTGAGGTCGGTGGTGAAGACCCTGGCGGTACCGGGTCCGACACCGACGCTGATCGCGACCCCGAAGTCGCCGCTCATCGCACGGCTCACCGTGTCCTCATCGAAGTGGATCCCGACGCCTTCTCTCGCCACGGTAGTTCCGGCGAACGCGATCGATACGTCGTGGAAGTCGACCTCCTCGTCGACCTCGCCGAGTGCGCCGATGATCCTCCCCCAGTTCGGGTCGGCGCCGTAGAACGATGATCGGACCAGGATCGAGTCGGCGACGGATCGTCCGATTCTCCGCGCCGCTGCGTCGTCGATGGCGCCGGTGACGACGAGCGTCACGACACGCGACGCTCCCTCCGCGTCGGCAGCGATCCGCCGCGCAAGATCCACTGCAGCCCCGGTGAGTGCGGCAGCGAGATCCTCCGGTTCGGGAGCGAACCCGGATGCCCCGGATGCCATCACGATGACCGAGTCGTTCGTCGAGGGACATCCGTCGACGTTGAGGGCATGGAACGAATAGTCGACGGCGATCCGGAGCGCCTCGTCGAGAACTTCAGGTTCGGCGACTGCGTCGGTCGTGAGAACGACGAGCATGGTCGCCATATCGGGACGGATCATCCCGGCGCCCTTCGCCATCCCGCCGACGGTGAACCCGTCGGCTCGAACAACGACCTCCTTCGGCACCATGTCCGTCGTCATGATCGCCCTGGCTGCCTTCGTGCCGGACGCTTCATCGTCTCCCAGGTCGTCGAGGGCGGCTGCGACGCCGGCCGTCATGGCCTCAGGAGCGAGGTGCGGTCCGATCATGCCGGTCGAGCAGACGAGTACCTCTTCCGGAGAGCATCCGAGGAGCTCTGCCGTCCGATTGGCCGTCAACTCGGCGACCGCCCGACCGCGTTCCCCCGTGGCTGCGTTTGCGCACCCCGAGTTGAGCACCACGGCCCGGGCCGTCGGCGACGCTGCGAGGTGCCGTCGGGAGAGTCGAACGGGTGCGGCCGCCGCCATGTTGGTCGTGAATACGGCGGCCGCGGGTACCGGAGTTGTGGCCGAGACGATCGCGAGGTCGAGGATCCCGTTCTCCTTGATGCCTGCGGAGACTCCCGCTGCTTTGAAACCCTTCGGTGCGGTGACGCTCATGGCATCCATCCTTCCTGCGGTAGGCCGGTCGTTTCGGCCAGTCCGAGCATGATGTTCGCCGCCTGGACGGCCTGTCCGGAGGCTCCCTTGATCAGGTTGTCGATCGCCGAAATGAGCACCACCGTTCCGCTTCGGTCCTCGAAATGCACGGAGATGAGCGCCCGATTCGACCCGACGACCCACCGGGTCTCGGGGGAGCCGTCGACGATCGCGACGAACGGTTCGTCACGGTAGGCGGCGTCCAGAGCGGCCCCGATGTCGTCACCGGTGACCCCCTCGGATGCCCGGGCATAGATCGTGGTGAGAATGCCTCGTTGCATCGGCACGAGATGTGGAGTGAAGACGAGGCGAACCAGATCGACGGCGACATCGTCGAGCGCCCGCTCCATCTCCGGCCGGTGGCGATGGGCGAGCACCTTGTACGCCTTCGCCGACTCGTCGACGGCGCCGAATTGGAGGACAGCGCTCACACCCCGGCCGGCGCCGGAGACACCCGACATCGAGTCGACGACGATGCCGGTCGATTCGATGAGCATCCCGGCCATCAGCGGTGCGAGGGGGAGAATCGCAGACGTCGGGTAGCAGCCGGGAGATGCCACCCGATCGGTGGTCGCGATGGCCTCCCGATGGAGTTCCGGAAGTCCGTACACCCAGCGCCCCAGCTCCTCCGGGTACGGGTGCCGTACGCCGTACGCGTCGGCATACCGTTCGGGGGTGTCGAGACGGAAGTCGCTCCCCAGATCGACGACCTTCGCTCCCTGGTCGAGCAACGCCATCGCCGGTTCGGCCGAAGCACCGTGTGGGAGCGCCAGGAACGCAAGATCGACGGACGGAGCGACCGCCGGGTCGTTCGATTCCAGCATCCGCTCCCCGCCGCGCAGGTGGGGATGGACGGATCCGAGTGTGCGTCCCGCTGCTGTGTGCGCTCCCAGGTACGCGATCTCGAAATCGGGGTGCCCGTCGACGAGACGGATCAGTTCACCGCCGGCGTAGCCGGACGAACCGAAGATGGCGATGCGGTAGGTCATGGAGATTCCTCGTGCGAACGAGAAATATACGCATATTCATGTCCTAATGCAAAGCCTGATCCCCGGGGGGGACCCTGTTGGACCGACCGTCTACTGTTCGCCCTCTTCGCGCCGTCTGGTAGCCAATCGCAGAATCGTTCCGACGGCGATGAGGAGCAACCCGATCAGGAGGAACCGACCGAGATCCGCTCCCGTCACCGGAAGAGATCGCTCCTGGAACCCGAAGTTCACATCCATGATCGTCTGGCCCTCCCCGATCGACTGGGTCGTCTCGAGGTTGAGCGGTCCCGTCTTTGAATACGTCTGTTCGAGGTTCGACGGAATTGTTCCCTCGATGAGCCGCACCGTATACGTACCGGGGACGAGATCCGTGAACCGGTACTCGCCGCCGTTCGTCGTCGCAGTCGTGTCAATGACGTTTCCGAGCGCGTCGACCAGTTCGATGAGAACCCCGTCGATGCCGGTCTCTCCGGGGTCGAGCAGACCGTTTCCGTTGGTGTCGACCCAGACCGTGCTTCCGAGGACGGCACTTCCCACGACGCCGTGTTCAACCGATTCGTGTCCGAGGGGCGGCAGGGTCACGTTCACGGTCTCGGGTGTCGTTGGGACGTAGTCGAGTGGAACGGTCGTCATGTCGATAACGGCCGCATATTCGCCGGCCGGCAGGTTGTCGCTCGACCAGTTCCCTGTGGCGTCGGTCACCACATCGAACATGATCGGACCATCCGGACCGTTCCAGGTGACATGGACCACCGCATTCGGGATCCCCTCTTCTCCTGGATCCATCACGCCGTCGGCATTCTCGTCGTGCCACACAGTGCCTGAGAGCGAAGCAGAACCGACAACTCCGAAATCGACGTCGATACGGTCCTCCGTCACCCCGAGGTCAACGGCCGCAGAGGCCGGATCCCCACCGTCCAGATCGCTGTTCGCGACGACTCCGGGCGGCAGTGTCCCTGTGTCCATTTCCACGGTGTAGCCACCACCGACGAGTCCGGGCACCGTGTAGTGCCCATCCGCATCCGTCGTGACCGGGAAGACGACGTCGTCACCGCCGCCGGGCAAGCCGTCGACACCCAGCCAGGTCACGGTGATGCCGACGCCAGCGACACCCGGTTCACCCGGACCCTGACTCGCGTCGCCGTCGACGTCGAGCCATACCGTGTCCCCGACCGAAGAGGCTCCCCGGTAACCGAAGTCCTGATCCAGGTCGGTCCCTCCGGCGGCAAGGATTGGGCGGGATGTACCGTCGAACGTTCCGTCGGGATCCGCCGTCTGTGTCGCATCGGGTGGCAGGTCGGCTGCGTCTACGACGACTTCGTAGAGTCCGCCGGGCAGATGATCGGCCAGGTACGTCCCGTCGGCATCCGTCGTCACCGATACCGCGTAGTCGTCCGATGTTCCGAGGACACCGTCGACACCGGCCCACGTGACGGACACGTCTACGTTCGGGAATCCGGGTTCGCCCGGCCCCTGGGTCCCGTCACCGTCCACGTCCCAGTAGATCGTGTCTCCGATGCTCCCCGTGCCGTTGTATCCGAAATCGGCGGTGTCGTGGTTGGCGCCACCGGCGAGGCCGGTCACCGTGGTCGTCTGATCCGGTGATGTCGTGCCACTGTCCTCGTCGTAGGTGGGAGCCATCCCCACCGGCACACCGCCGGTCACATCTACCCGATAGTCCCCATCGGGAAGCGCCGGGAAACTGTAGAAACCGGCCGAATCGGTCGTCACCGGCGGCAACGACACATCGTCGGCCGTCCCGAACACGCCGTCGACCCCAGCCCACGTCAACGTCAACTCGACACCGGAAAGAGCGGGCTCCGTCGGATCCTGAACACCGTCGGCGTTCGCATCGAACCAGACGGTGTCACCGATCGTGTTGTCCCCCACATACCCGAAATCGAGATCCAGGTTCGCGACACTCCCAGCCAACGTCACGTCGGCCGTCGAGTCGCCACCACCGTCGTAGTCGAACGTGTTCGTCGCCGTGGAAGGCAACGACCCCAACACCGTCACCCGATAGTCACCATCAGGCAGATCCTCCACCAGATAGAGGCCATCAGCATCGGTCGTCTCGGTATACGTCACATCATCAGGAGTACCGAACACGCCATCGGCGCCGGCCCACACCACTTCGACGTCGACACCGGGAATCCCCGGCTCACCCGCATCCTGCACCCCGTCACCGTTCAGATCCCACCAGACGAAATCTCCGAGCGAACCCGAACCGCCATACCCGAAGTCCGCCGTCAAATGAGACTCACCCGCAGCCAACGCCACGTCGGTCTGCCCATCGAGATCCCCATCCTCATCGAACGTGTTATCCATCCCGGCAGGCAACGTCGACGCATCAACCGCAACCGAATAGTCACCCCGATTCAACCCGTCGAACAGATACTCCCCGTTCGCATCCGTCGTCTCCGTGAACACCACATCATCGGGCGTCCCCAACACCCCATCGGGACCCGGCCACGTCAACAACACGTCAACACCGGCAATCCCCGGCTCACCCAGACCCTGAACACCATCACGATCCCTATCAAACCACACCGTATCCCCAACCAACCCATCACCGTTGTATCCGAAATCGGCGTCGGTGATGCTCTCACCGGCTCCGAGTGTGAGGTCGGTCGTACCGTCGGGTGTCCCGTCGCGGTCGAAGGTCGGATCCACGTCGGCCAGCGGCATGTCGGTCACCGCGACCGTGTAGTCACCGGCGGGGAGGTGGTCGACCAGGTACGACCCGTCCGGAGCCGTCGTCGTCACGTAGACGACGTCGTCCGCGTTGCCTGCGATCCCATCGAACCCGGCGAAGGTCACGGTGACCTGTGTCGAACCGATCCCCGGTTCGTCCGTTCCCTGGACACCGTCACCGTCGCGGTCGAACCACACCAGATCGCCGATGCTGCCCGTGCCGTTGTATCCGAAGTCGACGTCTCGTTTGGCTTCGTTGCCCGCGAGCGCTCCAGCCCAGGTTCCGTTCGGTGTCGCCGTGCCGCCGTCGAGGTCATACGTCGGCGCCATGCCGGCCGGAACGCCGCTCACCACGACCGTGTAGTTGCCGCCGGGAAGGTCCTCAACGAGATAGCCGCCCGCAGCATCCGTCGTCGTCGTGTGTACTTCATCGTCGCCGCCCGGAACTCCGTCGGGTCCGAGGTAGGTCACGGTGACGGTGGCATTCGGAATCGGCTGTTCGGTGGCGTCCTGGATCCCGTCGCCGTTGGCGTCGAACCAGACATAGTCACCGATCGAAGCAAGGTCGAGTTCGATCTCGGCGTTGTCGCTGTTGCCCGCGTATTCGCGGTGCCCGTCCCCCGGCGTGTGCGCGGCGACGGCCCAGTAGGAAGGGTTGCTCGCTGAATTCGTGATTTCGGGTCCGGAGAGGTTCTCATCGGCTTCGGTAGCGTTCCACACCTTCACGGTGTAGGTGATCGTGACAGCCTGACCGGCGGCGATTGGTCCGTCGATCCTCCACGAGAGCGTCCCGTCGGTCGGGTTGCCATCGGTGACCGTGTAGGCGATGCCGTTGTCAACACCGTCGACGATGCTTGCTGCAGAGACCGCGTTGCCGCTCGGGATCGTGATCGTGTCGGTGACCGATGCGTCGTACGCAGACCAGTTTCCATTGTTCGTCAGCGTGATTTCGTAGGTGAGGTCCTCGTTCGGAAGCGCCCTGCGAGCGTCGACCGGCGTGGCTCCGTCCAACACGTGCTTGGTGAGCACCAGGTGGGGTTCTCGCACCGCGACATCCGCCGTCGCCGGCGTTCCGACTACGTCGTAGTTCGGCGCATCCGGCACTTGCGTGACGTTTCCAAGCGTGTCGATCTGGTTGGCATAGACGTTTACCGTGTTCGTGAGGGTCGCACCATCGATGGCCGCCGCCACGTCGTCGACGTACGCGTCATAGACGAAAGTGACGACCCGGTTGACGGGGCTCGTCGTGTCGAGATCGCCGAGGAACCACCCGACGTCGTTGCCGTTCGGTGTGAGTTCGATCGGCGTGATCGGAACCGAGCACGGCGTGCCCGAACCGCCGACGCCTTCTTCACACAACGTCGAAACGGTGTAGCCGGGGCTTGTGACGCCGATACCCGACGGGAGCATGTCGATGACGGTCACGTCGTATTGCACGGTGCCGGCCGGAAGGACCACCTCAACGGTGTACTGCACCGGTTCGCCGACGGTCTGGATTCCGGGGGTCACGGATTTCGTGATCGACGACTGTGGCGCTATCAGCGTGTCCTGGTCGGTGTCTTGATAGCCGCTGGTGAGCCCCCCGTTCGGGGACGTGTAGTCGCGTTCGCCCGAAGGTGTGCCCGCCATCGACGATCCACCGACCCATGCGGTGTTCGTGAACGTGTCGTCGGTGATGATGGGATCGGGGAACGTCGCGTCGTACGTGAGCGTGATCGCCGCACCACGATCGAGAGCGAGCAGCGCCGCATCGCCGAAACTGTTCCAGGTGATGACGTCCGGGTTCAAGTCCGCACATGTTCCGCCATGTGAGACGTTCGAGATATCGGTACATTCGAGACCGGCCGGCAGTGTGTCGGTGACGACGAGATCATGGGCGCGGGAGACGTATGAGATTCCATCGTCGTTCGTGATGAGAAGGCTGTAGCCGACGATCTGTCCTGGAGCGACCACGCCGTCGGCATCATCGTCGGTCTTGGAGACGGTGAGGTTCGGTTCGACGACCCTGGTTCCCCTTGCGCTCGTAATCCTGTTCGTGCGGCCGGCGCTGTCCCTCCATTCCTGTTCGGCTCTGTTTCGGCGCCAAACTCCACGGACGTTGCTGGGGTGATCGAGCATCGTCGCCGAGAAGGTCAGGACAACCGTGTCGTCGCCGCTGTTCGGAAGATTCGTGTAGGTCGCCGGATAGCCAACGGTGATCTGACCGCCGGAGTCGTCAATCGTCCATCCGGGTGGCAACGCTCCCCCGTTGAGTGTTGCGGCGGCACTCCCTGCGACGTACCCGAGGGTGTTCTCGTCGTAGTCATCCGTGAGGAGCCCTGAGTACACCGTGGTGCCTTGGGGAATCGTGACGGTCACGGTGTAGTCAACCTGCTCCCCGATTGTGGCCTGGCTGGTCAGGGTGTTGCCGGATTCGTCGATCGTCGTAAGCCGGGTCTTCTCGATGTCAAGGTTCTCGGTCGTCAACGTCCAATCGTCTCTGGCGCGATCCGTGTTCGCAGCGGACTCCTGTGTCGGGTCGATGTTGTCGGCGGGAACGTAGACATAGCGTGCGCCCGCGCCCGTATTGACGGCTGTCACGTACTGACGAACGCCGGCTTCGTTGACGAACGTCTCGTTGGCTCCCACCCCCGCCGGGATCGTCACCGTATACGTGAGATCGGCCGAGTCGCCTGCGGCGATCGAAGGGATCGTCCACTCGATGCGATCGGGCGTGGGTGACGTATTGCATGCGCCTCCCCCGCTGATCGTCGAGACGGTCGTGCACTCGAGGCCGACCGGGAGCACGTCCCACACCTCGACGTCGAGCGCTTCGACGTTGCCGGCGTTGGGAACCGCGATTGTGAAGGCGACCGCGTCGCTGCCCTGAACGACGGTGTGGTCGGCGCTCTTGCCGATGCCCACAACGGGTGCCCCCCACTCGGCGGCGGCGTCGTCACGCAGTTGATACGCGTCGCCGTCGGTGTTCTTGCCACCGAACTTCATGAGGTTGCCGAGCAGATCGCCCGGACCGTTGCCGGTTGGACCGGTGATCGTTGTCGAGACCACGGCCTCGAATACTGCGTCCGGATTCGTGTTCGTGGCGTTGTCGTCGAGGGACCAGCGGAGATAGCCGGCGCCGGCGTTCGAACCGTCGAAGGTGATGTTTGCCGTGTCGGCTGTGTTGTGCTCACCGTACGCCCATGACTCATAGGCAAAACCGTCGGGGAGGTAGTCCTGGACGGCATAGTCGTCGCCGTAGAGGTGGTTTCCGGTGACCGTGAGTCGCCAGCACACCCGGTCGCCCGGGCCATAGGTCCCGGCCGAGACGGCATTCCAGTTCGAGATCGGCGAACCGTTCCCACATGACGTGACCGTGCCCCCGGGAACCGCTACTTCCTTGAGGATCGTCACAATCCCCGCGGTCTGGCCTGCCGAAGAATCGTCGGTGACCGAACGACCGTCGGCCGACCCGGTGAGCGTGATCTGGTTCTCCCACGAGTCGGCGGCGAGCACCGGCGCGGCGTTCGCGAGGTTCTCCCGATAGTGGGTGAGTGTGAGCGTGGTATAGGTGATCTGTGTCGATGCATCCGGGCCCATGTCGGCGAGGTTCCAGACGACCGTCCAGGTGCCATCGTTGTTTTCGGTCGCGGAAGCCCACGCCGGGGTGGATCCGGTCGGTTGGAGTCCGTCCGGCACGGTGTCGACCACGACGATCGACGTGGCGGCCGCTGTGTATTCGGATACCTGAACGTCGACGGTCCACGTGCTTGTCTGCCCGGGCACGATAGTGTCGGGAGACACGCTCTTCTGAAGCGCGATGTCTTCAGACGTCACCGTCATGTCACCAAAATGCGTGTACGACGTGTTGTTGTGGGAGTAGGTTCCGGTGGCGAGGGCGCGGTTCGTGAATGCGAGTTCGCTCCCCGATTCCTGGGTTGTTGCGCCGTTGTTGTTGTCGATGTTGGAAGCCTGCGCTCCGTCGGCCGCCGGCTCTCCCCCGGCTCCTGTCCAGGTCATGGTGTTCATCTGCATGGGGATGGCCGCTGCGTAGTTGAACGTGTACGTTCCCCCGGTTGGAATGTCGACGTCACCGAGCGGTCCTGCCGCGTTCCATACGACATGGGTGTAGACCCCGGCGGGGAGTCCCGCCGGAACACCGGTCGTCACCGTTTCGACGATCGTCGGAAGCACACAGTTCGGGGTGAGCGGGGTGCTGATCGGACCACTGCCGGTGTACTCCTCCCCAATGGTCGAGTTGTCTCCTCCACCGCAGGCGAGGAACTCGATCCCGGCGGGGATCCAGTCGTGGATCTCGAAGTCGTTCGTCGGGGCGTTCGGATTGTTCTCGATCGTGATCGTGTAGACGGTTGGTTCGTTGTGCAGCCCCCGGACGAGTTCGGCCTCCGGGCTCTGTTCGGTCTTGAGTACCCGGAACGCGACGACGTCGGTCGAGCCCGACCCGGTGGCGTTTCCGTCGAAGTCGCCGGTGACGGTTCCCGTGACGGGGTCGAAGTCTGGGACGAGTCGCGGATTCGGATCGACGTACGCCTCGGCGTTGATCGTGATCGCGGAACCCACGGGGACCGACGAGGTGTGGTCGATCGTGAAGGTGAACGACGCGTCGTTGTTGGCAAGGAGGTCGGAGACGTTCTCGAAGAACAGGATCGACGGGTCATTCCCATAGGTCGGCGTCACCGGGCCGCCGGCGAAAGTGACTCCGGGCGGGAGCACGACGCGGTACGAGAGGTTGTACCCGTCCGTGCCCGTCGGATTGGACGCGGTCAATGTCACTTCCGTGGTGTCCGTGTGCAACGTCTCGGTCGGCATCGACACGGTGAGAGCGATGTCGGGGGTGCCCGCGGCTTCAGCGGGTTCACTGAATGGAACGGTGAACACGAAGCTGCTCATCACGGCAATGACGAGTGCGAACGCTATTCGGATTCTGGAAAACACGGGACCCCCCTGCGACTATCGGATATATCCAATCCGGTGTCGGTACCGGATCCGGGCGGACGCTGCGTGCCACCATCGGACATCAGCTCCCGCTGGTGTATCGTCCAATCCGGCCGGGTACTTTAGGCGCCGGGATCGGGACCATCGGTCCTTTCGGTCCGTCCGGCAAGCGTCGCTGCAGGGGATCCATCGCCGAAGACCAGGCGGTTGCCGATACCCTGACCACCAGCAAGACTGTTGGGATCGGAAGACATCGATCAGGTCGACGCCTCCGAAAACGTCGCCGCACTGAGCAGGTTCCTCGAGCACCCCGTGCCACGCCGTCAGTACGACCGGCGTGCTCGGTCAGTTCCAGCGACTCGCCGACATGAAGACGGCCGGCCTCCTCACGGATGCCGAGTTCGCCGCAGCGAAGGCGAACCTCTTCGGCTGATCGCTGCAATTCGTCGACAACAGGGCCGGAAGGCAGGATCATCCTGTCTTCCGGCCCTGGCGATATAGCCGGAGGAGTACCAATCTGACGTGACATGAGATCAAGAGTTTTCTTCCTGCTGCTCCTCATCGTCGCATCCGTTGGCACGGCGATCCCATCCTTCGCACAGACGACCGGGGATGAGGATCCGGTCGTTCGTGCCGTGCTCTTCTTCTCACCGACCTGCCCTCACTGCGAAGCCGTTATCAACGAGCACCTTCCCGGGATCTTCGACGAGTACGGGGGCAAGCCGGACCTCTTCTTCGACGACACGCTTCCGGCCGAAGAAGTCGCCTTCTACGAGATGACGAACGGCACACTCGACCTGCTCCTCGTCGACGTCACGATCGATGCCGGAGCCAACCTCTATCTGGACGACATCGACCGTCTCCCAACCGCCGACGAACAGCGCGGCGTCCCCCGACTCACGGTCGAAGACCAGTTCTTCGTCGGAGACGTCGACATTCCGGCCGAACTGCCCGTCATCATCGAGGACGGGATCGCTGCCGGCGGCGTCCCGTGGCCGGCGATTCCCGGTATCGAAGACGCCATCGCCGCCGTTCCGGGCATGGCGGAGGGAAATCAGCCGATCGCAGGCCAAGCCACCGACGATCCCGCCGCAGAACTCCCGGCGGCCGGTGACCAGTCCGTGATGGATCGCCTTTCGCAGGATCCGCTCGGCAACGGATTGGCGATCGTGGTTCTCGTCGCAATGGTGATCAGCCTCATCGCGGTCCCCTTGATCATCCACCGGGGAACGCTCGGGTCCGGGCCGGTCTGGCTCGTCCCGGTGCTATCCATCATCGGGATCGCGGTCTCCACCTACCTCGGGTTCGTTGAGACGAGCGGAGCAGAAGCGGTCTGTGGCCCGGTGGGCGATTGCAACACCGTACAGCAGAGTCAGTACGCCACGATCTTCGGCATCCACATCGGGATTCTCGGCATCATCGGATATGCGGCTCTGCTCGGATTCTGGATCCTCTCCAGGGTCGGATCCGGTTCGGCCTCAGACTTCGGAGCCTTTTCGGCATCGGCAATCGCTGCGGGAGGCACCGTCTTCTCCATCTATCTGACGTTTCTCGAACCGTTCGTGATCGGCGCCACCTGCATGTGGTGCCTCACCTCCGCTGTCAGCATCGTGGCACTGTTCTGGCTCACCGCTGCAGACGGATGGAACGCGTACCGCAGGCTCGTCGGATCCGACCCGGGCGACTCGCAGCGAAGCGGCAGCGACCGGCCGGTGTCTCAGCGAGCGTAGGTGCCCATCAGCGTCGCTTCCGCCAGGATGTGTCCGCCCGCCGCAGCCAGAACCGTCGTCTTGTCTGCTCCCCCGGCCAGGCCGAGCGACGCATCGAGCGCGAGGACCTTGAAGAAGTAGCGGTGCGTTCCAGAGGGAGGGCACGGCCCTCCATACCCCGGCCGCTTCCACGAATTGACTCCATCCGTGCCGAGGGACCCAACGTCCTCTGTGATGACGTCGGTCGGTTCGATGTCGTATGCGATCCAGTGGTCCCACGTTCCGTATGGCGCATCCGGGTCGTCCATGATCAGCACGAGCGCCTCAGTCCCTTCCGGGATGTGTGCGATGTCGATCTGTGGGGACACGTCTTCGCCGTCACACGTGAAGCGAACGGGAATCGCACCTTCGTTCGGGAACGAAGGGGACGTGATTTCCATGCCGGCTCCTTCTGTCGATGGGTTCTTCGTACTTCAATCCCGTTCGGCGGCCCAGCGATCGAGCATCGCGTATGCCTCTTCCTCCGAATAGGGGCCGTCGTCGATCCTCCGCTCGGTCAACATCCTCATGATCTCACCGACGGTGCGGCCAGGCGGCAACCCGAGATAGTCCATGACCTGATTGCCGTCGATCGGCGGCCGGAGCGCTTCGAGTTCTTCCCGCTCACGCAGTTCCGCTATCCGCTCTTCGAGTTCGTCGATCCTCCGCGAAATGGCCCGCTCTCTGCGCTTGTTGCGGGTCGTCACGTCACATCGAACGAGTTCGTTCAGATCGGTGAGAAGGTCACCCGCATCGCGCACATAGCGTCGCACCGCCGAGTCGCTCCACCCCATCTTGAACGTATGCGGTCTCATGTGCAGGAACACGAGCCGCGACACGTCTTCCGTCATCTTCTTCGAATAGTGCAGCGCCTTCATGCGCCGTCGCGTCATCCGTGCGCCGACCACCTCGTGGTGATGGAACGAAACTCCTCCCGGTCCGAATTCGCGCGTCGCCGGCTTTCCGATGTCGTGGAAGAGGGCTGCTAGTCGCAGTTCGAGCCGCGGCGAGGTCTTCTCAACGACGGCGATTGTGTGTGCGAGCACGTCCTTGTGATGATGAACGGGATCTACCTCGAGTGCCAGGGCGGGAAGTTCGGGAATGAATTCCTCGGCGAGTCCTGTCTCGACGAGACCCCACAGCGCCGGTC
Organism: Acidimicrobiia bacterium; assembly: GCA_024762335.1. Taxonomy (GTDB): domain Bacteria; phylum Actinomycetota; class Acidimicrobiia; order Spongiisociales; family UBA5794; genus JAHEEL01. The sequence continues at coordinate 64,375 of JANTHO010000001.1, forward strand.
CGACGTGGTCCCCGATCAACAGCAAGTCGAGTTCGCCTTTGATCCTTTCGGCCGAGACGATCTGGAGACGCTCGTGCATGTCACTCACCGCACGGAGCGCTTCAGCGTCTGGAGTGAAGCCGAGACGAGAAATGAACCGGAAGAGCCGGAGCATCCTCAGCGGATCGTCCCCGAAGGAAATCGTCGGGTCGATCGGCGTTCTGAGCACCTCCGCATGGAGATCGAGCAGACCGCCGAACGGATCCACCATCTCGGGAGTCTCTTCATTCGCCGTCGGAATCCGGATGGCCATCGCGTTGACGGTGAAGTCCCGTCTCGACAAGTCCTCTTCGAGGTCGTCTGAGAAGGACACCTCGGGCTTCCTACTCTCGTCTCGATAGATCTCCGAGCGGAAGGTCGTGATCTCATGGACACGCCCGTTCTTGATCGCCCCGATGGTGCCGTAGGTCTTGCCGGCGAGGTAGAGGTCGGCGGCCCAGGGGGAAACGATCTCTTCAATCTCGGCGGGACGCGCCGCCGTCGTGAAATCGAGATCGGCGTTCGGCCGATCCAGCAACGCATCGCGCACGCTGCCGCCGACGAGGTATAGGTCATGGCCGGCCGCCCTGAATCGCTCCGCCAACTCACGCGAAGCGGTTCCCTCATCCAACATGTGCTGAAGTCTGGGCGGGATCATGATCGCTCGATCCCTCCTGCCTGCCATGCGCCGGTCACGATTCTCTCCATCGATTGGCGAGCCGGTCCGCGTACTCATTCCACGTGTAGCCAACATGGGCTTTGATCCACCGAAGATCCAGTTCCGGACGCTGCCGGTAGATCGTATACGCTCGTCGCACGAGGTCGACGTTCTCGACCGGACCCGTCTTTCGCTTCCATCCACGGGCTTCCCATCCGGCTGCCCATTCGTTGATCGTCCTGACCGCAAGGTTCGAGTCCGAGTAGACGGGGACGGCGATCCCCGGTGGGACGAGTCCCGCTCCTTCGATCAGCGCCGTGAGTTCCATCCGGTTGTTGGTCGTGTCCGGATGGGACCCGTAGGCCTCGTCGATGATCTCCCCGTCCACGACGTAGACGGCTCCCCACCCTCCGGGACCCGGATTCGGAACACACCCTCCGTCGGTGAACACGCCGGTCTGTGGATCGAGATCGGGGCTCCCATTCACCGCGGTGGCCTGTCCCTCAGCCCGGCAGGAACGACACTGTTTCGGGATCCAACCCGGGTACCGGTCGATGATCTCTTGCGACAGGGTGAATTCCGTGCCGCACGTCTGGCAGACAAAACGTGGCATGAAGCCATGAGGGTACCGACGGGACGGACCGAACTATGCGCTCAACAATCCCCTGGTCTGCGCCGCGGCCTTGAACTCGATCGTCGATGAGGCATAAGAGACGGCATCTTCGAATGAGACTTCTCCCCTGGCATACAGTCCGAGGATCGCCTGGTCGTAGGTGCGCATCCCGAAGAACTCCCCTTCAGCGATCTCTTCGATGATGGAAGCGGCCTTCTCCTCATCCTTCAGCTTCTCGGTCACGCGTTCCGTGTTCACCAGTACCTCGACGGCGGCAACGCGCCCAGCACCGTCCACACGCGGGAGGAGTTGCTGGCTGATGATCCCCTTCAGCGTCGTAGAGAGGACCTGCCGGACCTGTTGCCGCTGATACGGCTCGAACGACTCGATGACTCTGTTGATCGTCTCGAGGCTGTCGAAGGTCGGCAGAATCGCCACCACGAAGTGGCCGGTCTCTGCCGCCCTGAGTGCCATGGCCATCGTCTCCCGATCGGGAAGTTCGCCGACGAAGATCACGTCGACGTCGTTCCTCATGGCCGCCCGCAACCCGGTGGCGAACGTGTCCGTATCCAGGCCCACTTCCCGCTGCGAGATCAACGACTGGTTGTCGGGGAAGAGGTTTTCGATCGGGTCCTCGATCGTCACGATGCTCATCTTCTGTGTGGCGTTCACGTGATCGATCACCGCCGCAGCCGTTGTGGTGCGACCGGATCCGGAGGGCCCGGTGATCAGTAAGAGACCCGATTTACCGTCGGCGAGGCGCTCGACGGCGACGGGTAGTCCCAGGGCTTCGAACCCTCCCTCGACCGTCCGCACCGTCCGGAACACCAGCGTGATCGAACCACGCTGTTTGAAGGCACTCACACGGAATCGACCGAGACCGGATCGTCCGAAAGCGAAGTCGGACTCGCCGTCGCGATCGAGCGCGGCTCGTGCCGGTTCGGTGGCGAGCTCCTCGAAGTACCGTTTCGTGTCGTCGGGGGAAACCGGTGCCAGATCGGACCGGTGGACGACGCCACTGATCCGGTACGCCGGCGGCGACCCCACCTTCAGGTGGAGGTCGGATCCCCCAACCTGGGTGAGCTTGGTGAGAAGTTCGTCGAGGGACGGCAGCGGTTCTTGCACGATGTCTCCTAGGGCCCGTCGGGATATCCCGATGTATCGGCTGTTCGGCGACCCGCCTTAATCGAGATCCCAGAACAGGGACAGGATCGGGAGAAGGCGGTCGATCGCCGGATCCTCCCCGCGATCCGGTTCGTGTCGTAACGCATCGGACGAGTCGAAGCCCTCGAGCGTCGCAGCCGTCGAATCGGTGATCGCAGGCAGGTTGTAGCCGCCTTCGAGGAAGAACACCGTGTTCGTGCGTCCGATCGATCGTCCCACCGATGCGGCCATCGATCGATAGTCGTCCGACACGAGCCCCATTCCTCCGAGTGGGTCGTCGACGTGCGCGTCGTAGCCGGCGCTCACGAGCACCCAGTCGGCATCGAACTGGTCGAGAACAGGCTCCACGATCCGGTCGAAAGCCCTGCGATACGTCTCGCCTCCGGTGCCATGCGGAAGAGGAATGTTGACCGTCGCGCCGGTGCCGAGCCCCCTGCCCACATCCTCGATCCGTCCGGTACCCGGATAGAACGGTGATCGGTGGAGCGAGAGGTAGAGAACGTCAGGGGATCGGAAGAAGATGTTCTGGGTTCCGTTCCCGTGATGGACGTCCCAATCCACGATCGCTACCCGCGCTCCGCGATCAACGAGGTAGGCGGCCGCCACGGCAACGTTGTTGAGCAGGCAGAAACCCATGGTTCGGTCACGTTCGGCGTGATGTCCTGGAGGTCTGATCGCTGCGAATCCGACGACTGCTTCACCGCCGGTGATGCTCTCGATCGCCGTGAGTCCCGCACCTGCTGCGTATCGTGCCGCATCCCACGACCGGGGAACTGCGAACGTGTCGGCGTCGATCATCCCTCCGCCCTGCATACAGAACTCGTGGAGATGATCGACGAGCTCTGAATTGTGAACCCTGAGGATCTCATTCCGTGTCGCAGCGCGTGCCGTTGCTGCAACCACTTCGAGGCCGCTCGCCAGAACACCGGCCACTGCGGCACCTACTCGCTCCGGCCTCTCCGGATGGCCGGCGGGCGCGACGTGTTCGAGGCTCGTCGGATGTGTCACCAAAATGGACTTCATCGGACCATGGTCCCATATCTCGAACGGCGATGTGCCGTCGCGGCGACGGTACGCTGCACATGCACCAGCCGACTGGAGGTGTCATGTCGATGGCGGAGCGCCCTATTCCTGTGCTCCAGCGCGGTTCTTGGCCCAATCCGGTTCGCTTCCGGCGCGGCTGGGCACGGGCGGACGCCCGGCGTTGGAACGACGTCGTTCCCGACGCCGCGCTGCGTCTCGTGCGTGGCGGATCCTCCTTCCTCGAGTTGTGTTCGAACCGGCTCAACGCGATGGGCGCCCCCCACGTCTTCTCTCCACCTCTGCCGGCTGGGAGTCGCCGTCCGTGGGAGGCAGCGGGATTCGTCGAGTTCGTTCCACTGGCTTTCATGCGTCGTGACCTCACGGCCCACCTCCCGACACCCGACCATCTCGTCGTGGCCACGTCCGATGCGCCGTTCGACGATCTGCTCCGGATCGATCACGAGGCATTCGACGACTTCTGGCGCTTCGATCGGTTCGGCATCGAGGAAGCCGTCACGGCAACGTCGAAGACGAAGATCCTCCTCATTCGAGGTCGTGACGGCGAACCGGTCGCCTTTGCCATCGTCGGAATAGGCCATGCCGTCGCCTATCTCCAACGACTCGCCGTCCATCCCGCCTGGCAGAACCAACGCATGGGCCGGTCGCTGATTCGGGCTGCCGCCCGTACCGGCCGATCCGCCGGAAGTCGCGGATTGATGCTGAACACCCAGACGGACAACGATGCCGCCATCGCCCTCTACGAGTCGGAGGGTTTCGTGACGCTCCCCGAACCGTTGGCCGTGCTCCGCCGGGGATAGCCGGTGCCCCCGCGAATCCCCAGCAGGTACCGGATGGACGTTCGCCTCGGAGCGGACGGCGACATCGAGGAATGGCTCGCGACCGATGAGCAGCTCGAACGGCCGGTCCTCATCCGATTTCCGGGACCCGATGCCGATGCCGACCGCATCGCTCAGTTCCTCGCACCCGTCCGGGCGGCGGCGGCCACAAGCCACCCTCACGTTCAGACGATCTATATGGCCGAAGAGATCGGAGGATCCGCGTTCGCCGTCGCCGAGTGGGACGGCGCAGTCACCATCGGCGATCGTCTCAGGGCCGGTGAGACACTTCCCGTCTCCGAGTATCTCCCGAACGCGTCCGGAGTCGCAGCAGGGCTCGCTGCGTTCCACGAGAACCGAGGAATCCACGGAGCGATCGATCCGAGCGCCATCCACTTTTCCGCCGCGCACCCTGCCCGTCTCGCCGGATTCGGACGACGACCCGTCACCACGACCGCAACGGGAGATACCGCTGCCCTCGCCGCCGCCCTCCGGACCGCGATCACCGGAACCTCCAATCCTGCGGTACGCCCCTCGCATGTTGCCGAAGGCATCCCATCTTCGGTCGACGATGCCCTGACCGCGGCCGAGAGGGGCACCCTCGATGCGGCCGGTCTCGCAGATGCGCTCAGCGTCAGCAGCCTGCATCGGGAGCCGACGAACGACGGCCGCTGGTCGTTGAAACCGCTCGTGATATTCCTCATCGTTGCAGCGGCGGTCGTCATCCTCTCCGTGGTCGGCTTCTCAATTGACGTCGACCCCGACTCTCCGTTCCTCTATCCCGCGTCTCCTTCTGAACAGGAGAGCGACACTCCGATAGCGCCGGCGGCGGATACGGAATCCGGGGAGCAGCCGGTGGTTCCGTCCACCGCAAGCTCCTACGACCCGTTCGGTGATGGTGTCGAAAACGACGAATTGGTGAGTGCCGTCGTCGACGGCGATCGCTTCTCTGCGTGGGAGACCGAACCCTATCCGGGGCCGCTCGGCGACACGAAGGCGGGCGTCGGCATCGTGCTCGAAGCGGTCAACCCGATCGGGGCGATCGAGATCACAGGCACACCCGGGACTCGTTTCGCGATCGCCTGGAATCTGACCCTCACAGACGATCCGGATTCGTGGGAACAGATCGGAGCCGGACAGCTGCTCACAGGAACGACCCATCTCGATGTCGCCCGCCGCGAGTCGGGGTTCTGGCTTCTGTGGCTCACGTCGCTTCCGCTCCGAGCCGACGGCTCGTACGGAACGTCGATCGCAGAGATTCGCCTCTTACCGTGACCGTGTTTGTCGCGTGCGAACCGCAATGAGACCAGAATCTCTCCTATGACCGACCGCGTCGCAGAGGACCGTGCCCTGATTCGCCGCTATCTCACCGGCGACGTTGGCGCGTTCGACGAACTCATGCGCATCCACGAAGACCGCGTATTTGCCATCTGTATGCGCATGATGACGGATCGTGATGCCGCTCTCGACGCGACGCAGGACGTGTTCTTGACCGTCTTCCGCAAAGCCGATCGCTACAAGGAACAAGCTGCCTTCAGCACCTGGCTGTACCGCGTCGCCATGAACACGTGCTACGACCACCTCCGGCGGCAGAAGCGCAAACGCACCGAATCACTGCCGGAGCAATTCGATCCCTCAGATCCGCGCGGCGGGGATGAAATGAACGCCGTTGAACTTCGCCCGGACATCGAGAACGCCCTGTCCAATCTCTCCGATGACTTCCGGGCGGCGATCGTCCTGGTCGACCTCGAAGGGATGTCACTAGAGGGTGCTGCAAATACCCTCGAAGTGCCGGTCGGAACAGTGAAGAGCCGGGTGTTCCGGGCGAGAAAGCTCCTTGCGAAAGAACTCGGGAACCTGGCGCCGGGCTCCGGGCATCTAAGAGAAGAACCATGAGAGACAGCGACCTCACCCTCATCATCGATCTGATCGACGGTCGCCTTCCACCCGAAGAGGAGAAGGCGGCTCTCGCCGTGATCGAGGCCGATCCGGAGCTGCGCAGTGCCTACCGAACCCAGGTGGCGATCGTCGGCGAGCTCGCCGGCGCTCCAGCCCCGTCGATGACCCCGTCCGAACGGGAGACGCTGCACGCCGAACTCAAGACACAGCTTCAACTCGATGAGGTGCCTGCCGTCGTGGCTTCCGCCCCCTCTCGATGGAATCGGTTGATCGCGCCGCTCGTCGGTCTGGCGGTCGGTGCAGCGGCGATCTTCGGAGCGGTCGTCGTCCTGCCGGGAACCCTCTCCGGCGGCGCCGATGAAGCGAACCTGGCCCTGTCCGAGACGACCACGACGGCCGCTGCAGGCACGCAGATGGCCGACAGCACCGTCGCTACGGCCGAAGCGGCGCCGGAAGCACCGGCCGAAGACGGCGTCCTCTCCGAGTCAGGGGCAGACGAAGTGGCCGGCGGAGCCGGCGACGCGGCCGCCGGAATCCCCTTCGTCGCCGGTGTCGAACTCGCCGAACTCGCCGTTTCCTATGAATCCGGGGCAGCGCTGTTCGACGAATCAGCCGTGAAACGCTCGGGCGACGATGTCGTTGTGAACGACGAACGACTCGCTTCGTGCATCGAACGCCTGTCGACCGGTGCGACCGGCTCGGCCATCACACCATTGATGACGACCGTGTACGAGGGACTTCCTTCCGTGATCGTCGCCGTCGCCCCCCCGTCCGGAAGCGACTACCTGGTCGTCTACGCATTGGATGCGTGCGAAGAAATAGCGACCACTCGACCGTAACGGTCCGGCAGTTCGACTAACCTCAGTAGCCATGACTGATCGCCCCCCCTCAGACTATCCGGCAAAGATCGCCGATCTTCTCGAGAACCTGGCTACCCGGATCCGCTCGATGACGGTGGACCGCGCATCCGTTGCCGTGACCTGGACCGCGATCGGCATTGTTGCCGTCACCGCTGCGTTCCTCGCATTGATCTGGCTCCTCGTTGGTTTCTTTCGTGCACTCGGTACCCTGATTGGACAGGAACTCGCGTACGCCGTCGTCGGGGGCATATTGCTGATCGTCGGCGTGTTGGTCTGGGTGAAGAGATTCCCAGACGAAGAGTCAACACCACAGGAGTAGCCATGGCCGAGAAGGTCCTGGTTGTCGGATCCGGACCAGCCGGGCTGACGGCCGCAATTTACGCAGCGCGAGCCGACCTCGATCCACTGATGATCGAAGGGATGGAGCGCGGTGGGCAACTGATGCTCACAACAGAAGTCGAGAACTTCCCCGGTTTTCCTGACGGCATCATGGGCCCGGAACTCATGGACAGCATGCGAAAGCAGGCTGAGCGATTCGGAACACGCATCGTCTCTTCCGATGTGACGAAGGCCGATCTCTCCTCCCGACCGTTCAAAGTCTGGGTCGGTGACGATCTCTACGAAGCCGAGAGCCTCATCATCTCCACCGGTGCTTCCGCACGATGGCTCGGCATCCCCGGCGAGAGTCGCCTCCGCGGGTACGGCGTTTCGGCATGTGCCACCTGCGACGGCTTCTTCTTCCGCGACCGGGACATCGCGATCGTCGGAGGTGGAGATTCGGCCATGGAGGAAGCCCTCTTTCTCACGAAATTCGCCTCGAAAGTCACCATCGTGCACCGGCGCGAGGAATTCCGCGCTTCCAAGATCATGTCGCAACGGGCGCTGGACCATCCGAAGATCGAGGTGCTGTGGAACACGACCGTGGAAGAGGTTCTCGGTGACGACCTGGTGACCGGCCTGCGGGTGAAGAACGTCAAGACCGGCGAGTCGTCGACGCTCCCCGTCGAAGGCTTCTTCCTCGCGATCGGCCACGACCCGAATACCAATATTTTCCAGGGACAGATCGATCTCGATCCCTCCGGATACATCATCACCGATCCCGGTTCCTCGAAGACCTCCGTTGACGGCGTGTTCGCCGCCGGGGACGTCGTCGACCACTACTACCAGCAAGCCATCACCGCGGCCGGGATGGGGTGCCGCGCGGCGATCGATGTCGAACACTGGTTGAACCAGACCTGAAATCCAGTCCATTTCCGCCACCGAACCGGTCCGGCGGATCACACACCACCAGGGAGTCAAGATGGGACAGAACACCGTGACAGGTACGGATGCGACCTTCGCCGAACTGATCGGGTCGGACACTCCAACCCTTGTCGACTTTTGGGCCGAATGGTGCGGCCCATGCAAGATGATGGATCGCCCACTCGAGGAGATCGCAGCTGATCGGGCTGGCCAGATCCAGATCGTGAAGTTGAACGTCGACGAGAATCCCTCCACTGCAATGCAGTACGGGGTCATGAGCATCCCGACGATGATGATCTTCCAATCAGGCCAGGAGAAGAAGCGTCTCGTGGGCGCACGGAGCAAGGCACAGCTGGAAGCGGAGATCGCGTCGTTCGTCTCCTGATTCTCCATCACCCGGAAGGGACAGCGTGAGGCTGTATCACACGGGAGATCGCGGGGAACCGGTCCGCGACATCCAGCAGCGCCTCAAGAATCTCGACTTCGCCATCACACCCGATGGGGTCTACGGGACGGCGACGCAAGCCGTCGTCCGGGAATTCCAGGAATCACGCGGACTGCCCGCCGACGGCATCGTCGGCCCCGAAACATGGAAGGCGCTCGTCGATGCCGGATTCTGTCTCGGTGATCGTCTGCTCTATCGGCGGTCGCCCATGATGCGCGGCGATGACGTCTCACGGCTTCAGCAGAGTCTCGGCGCGCTCGGTTTCGATGCCGGGAAGGTCGACGGCCTCTTCGGCCCGGACACGCTTCGTGCAGTGCTCGACTTCCAGCGCAACCGGAGCATGCCCGAGGACGGGATCGCCGGCCGCGAAGTCGTCGAGGAGCTCGCGCTCATGGCGAAGGCAACCGACAAGCCGGCGAGAACGATCGTGCGGGAGCACGAGTGGATCGATTCCCTTCCGCGACCCATCACCGGAGCCCGTATCTATGTGGATCCCGAAGGCACCGACCCTTCCACCGCAGGCATCACGTGGACGATCGGCACGGCCGTCGCCGGACATCTACGGGAGGCCGGGGCTCAGCCCCTGCTGTCGCGAAGCGTCGACACCGCCCCGAGCGAGCACCTCAGAGCGTCACGAGCGAACCGACTCGACGCCCAGATCGTCCTCTCGATCGTTCTGCCAACCGATGGCGCCGAGGGCGTGTTCTTCTTCGGCACCACGCTCAGCACGAGCGCTGCCGGGCACGTCGTCGCCCGCCATCTCGCCCCACGGCTGGGTCTCTCAGCGCTTCCCCGGGCTGTTCCCATCCTCAAGGAGACGCGATCCCCTGCCATCGTCATCTCCATCGTCGATCCGCCCGCGAACTTCGGAGAAGAGATCGCACGGGCGTTGATCGACCTGTACGAATCGGGTCCCGACGACGCCTGACCTGTTCCTCGTCGGGCTACGATCCGAACAGCTGCCGGTAGATCCGCTCGAGATCCGCCAGCGAGCCGTACCGAATGGTGAGCCTTCCACCGTCACCGCTGGTCTTGATCTTCACGTCCGTCTCGAGTCGTTCGGCGAGACGCTCTTCCAGTTCGATGATGGCCGCGGGCCTCATCACCGGCATCGGCTTCGGTACAGGCTCCTTCCGGTGAGACCGTTCCCTCACCGCCTCTTCCGTCTGGCGAACCGACAACCCCTCGGAGACCACGCGTTCGGCGATGTGTACGGCGTAGGCCTCGTCGTCGAGCGCCAGCAACGCTCTCGCATGCCCAGCCGACAGCTCTTCGCGTTCGAGCATGCCCTGGATGTGTGGAGGAAGCTGGAGGAGCCTCAGCGTATTCGTCACGGCGCTGCGGCTCTTCCCTACCCGTGCCGCAACCCCTTCGTGCGTCATTCCAAAATCTTCCAGTAAGTTCCGGTAGGCTGCTGCTTCTTCCAGCGGGGAGAGGTCCTTGCGTTGGACGTTCTCGATCAACGCCTCCGTCAGGTCCCGTTCATCACTCTCCGACGCACGAATCACCGCGGGAATCACCGAAAGACCGGCGAGTTCGGCGGCACGGAGGCGCCGCTCCCCTGCCACGAGCACGTACGCACCCTCACGATTACCAGGCCTCACCACGACGGGTTGCAGGACACCCACTTCGCGGATCGAGGCGGCCAACTCCGCGAGCAATTCCTCGTTGAACCGGGACCGGGGTTGCTGGGGGTTCGGGACGACCTCCGAGATTTCGATCTCGGCGAATCCGACCGATGGGTGATCGACGGGGATCAGTGCATCGAGGCCCCGTCCCAGCCCTCCTTTACGTGCGGCCATGTCTCCTCCGAAATTCTCGGGCCAGTTCCCGATACGCTATGGCTCCCCTTGACATCGGATCGTAGGCTTCGATCGGTTCGCCGTATGAAGGAGCCTCCGAAAGTCGTACCGTGCGCGGGATCACCGTCCGGTACGTTGTCTCGCCGAAATGCTCCCTGACTTGCGCCACCACGTCCGAAGCCAGCGTGGTCCGTCCGTCGTACATCGTCAGCAACACACCTTCAATTTCGAGTTGAGGGTTGAGGTTCCGTTGAACGAGTTGGATGTTCTTCATCAACTGACTCACCCCTTCGAGGGCGTAGTACTCGCACTGGATCGGAATGAGCACTTCATTCGCAGCGGCCAGGCCGTTCACCGTCAGGAGGCCCAGCGAGGGAGGACAATCGACGAGGACGAAGTCATAGTCATCCGAAACCGGCTTGAGCGCGTTCCCCAAGCGCGCTTCCCGCGAGAACATCGAGACCAGTTCGATCTCGGCACCTGCGAGTTCAATGGTTGCGGGCACAACGAAGAGATCCCTCACCGAGGAAGGTTCGATCACGTCCTCCGCATCCACGTCTTCGACGAGTAGGTCGTACGTCGAATACTCAATCGCCGAGCGATCGACGCCCAGACCACTGGTCGAGTTTCCCTGCGGGTCGAGATCGACCAGGAGAACGCGTTCTCCCTGGAAGGCAAGGCCTGCGCCAAGGTTGATGGCGGTCGTGGACTTGCCGACCCCGCCCTTCTGGTTGGCGATGGCGACGATGGTGGAAGGCATCAGATGGAAGAGCCGTTCGTTGGCGGTGTGTTCATCAGCGTCATCCTAAGAAGCCATGCGGGGGAGTCAAGGACCCCGTCTCCGATCTTCATGACGTCGACCGATGTTCCCGGCGGTGCGGTCGGCACGAACTCCGGCGCAGCCTTCCTGCTCAATCCGACGACCGCACGTCCGTCTGCCGCGAGGAGTGAAGGAGCAACCTTGAGCGCCTCGGCCGGCGGAAGAGACGCTCGAAAGACGACGACGTCCCACGATCCGGTGAGCTTTTCCACGTCTTCCTGCCGGACTTCGACGTTCTCGATACCCAGAACCCTGACCGCCCGCCGGGCAAGTGCACAACGCCTCCCGGAGCGATCGACCAGCGTGACACCCATCTGCGGGTAGGCGATCGCCAGCGGGATACCGGGAAGACCTGCTCCGGAACCGACATCGAGCAGCGTCGAGGGGTTCTTCTCCCACGCCGCCGCGTAGATCAGCGAATCGGCGATGTGGCGATCCTCGAGACGCCCAGCCTCAACCGGTCCGATCCCGCCGGCTTCGGCCCCCTCCGAGGCGAGCCAGTCGCCGAAAGTGCCCAACAACGACACCTGGTCTGTCGTCAAATCGACTCCGACCAGCCCCGATACCGCGTTGAGACGGCTTTCGGGATGTTTCCCGTGAAACATCCGGGGTCAGTCGGAAGCGTCTCCCGTCGCAGCGATGATGACGGCGCGATGGGGATCTTCACCCTCGGAGTATGTTCGGACGCCCTCGAAGGCGGCTGCTGCGTCGTGAACGACCTTGCGGTCGGCGGCGTTCATCGGTTCGAGCATGATCTCGCCGCCATTCTCCTTCAGCTGTTCAACGAGCTTCCCGGTGTAGATGGTCAACGCTTCTCGCCGTCGCGCACCGTAGCCGGCGATGTCGATCCTCATCCGCGGGGCGCCAAATGTACGCCGCTGCACCGTCGTGCGAGTCAACTCGAGCACCGCGTGCATCGTTGAGCCCTTCGGGCCGACGAGCGCCTCGGTCTGATCCCCAGCCACGTCGAGGTAGAGGACCTCGTCTTCGATCCGTGAGGAGATCTCCCCTTCGAGACCGAACGATGCGAGCAGGCCCGACAGGAACTCCTCGGCTACCTTGGCCTGGTCTTCGATCGAGTGCTCCGGCTTGTCCTGCTTCGCTTCTTTCGGCGTGTTGGTATCCATCGGTGGGCGCTCCTTCGGGGATCCGTTCTTCTTGCTCTCACCGGTCTGCTGACCATTCTTCGGACGAGAACCCTTGTTATTCCTGGGTTTCCGGTCACCCGACTTTTTCGACTGGTTCTTCGGTTGGGTCTTCTTCTGCGTCTTCTTCTGATTGGACCCCGTGTCGTTCTTCGCCCCGCGCCGCCCCCTGCGATTCCGTTGACGCGGCTTACGCGACACCTTCACGATGGCCGGACGCGATCCCACACCGAGAAATCCGCTCTTCGGTTCCTGGATGATCTCAACCTGTGCTTGATCCTTCGATTCGAGACCAAGTTCGGCAACGGCCGCTTCCACGGCTACATCGACCGTCGTTCCGCTGACTTCAACCCACTCCGACATCTACTTCCTCCTGCGGCGATTCTTCTTCTTGCTGGCATTCTGGGATGGGCCCTTGCTCCCGGGTTCGCCATCCTCCGGCGTATCGGCCGGTAGTGCCGGCTTCTGCTCGTCATCGTCATCGTCATCGTCCATCCGGATGATCAAGGCCTGCTGGCCGACCCGGAAAAGGTTGGAGGTTGCGAAGTAGATACCGAGCCCTGCCGTGAGAGTCCAGGAAATGAATCCGAAGAAGAGCGGCATGATCTTCATCGCCGTCTGCATCGATTGTGCGGTCTGGGACTGCTCTTTCCCGTCGTCCTTCTTCGTCTTCGTGGTCTGAAGCTGCTGGTAGAAACCGGCGACGACGATCAGGACGATCAACAGAATGTACGGAACGGTTCCGAGATAGTTTCCACTCTTGATCGCTTCGGGCACGACCTGACTCGGGGCCTGGGTGAGATCCATTCCCAGAAACGTCGAGTTCACGGTTCCCTCGATGTACTTCTCGACGTTGCGGAGTACGCTGAACAGAGCGAACCAGATCGGCATCTGGACGATCATCGGCAAGCACCCGGCGGCCGGATTCACACCACGCTCCGAGTAGAGCGCCATCAGTTGCTTGTTGAGTTCTTCCTTGTCTCCCTTGAGTTCCTTCTGGAGACGTTTGACCTCGGGTTGGATGAGTTGCATCGCCCTCATCGAGCGGGTCTGCTTCAGCGTCAGGGGAAACATCACCAGGGAGATGGCAAGCGTCAGAAGGATGATGGCTATCCCGAGGTTCTGCAACGAGCCTGGCAATATTTGGTAGAAGAAGTTCAGGACCCCACCGATGAGGTCGAGCAACAAGTTCCAGGGGTTCACGCGTCGCTCCCTGCGTTCGTAGTGTGATTGTGTTCGGACGGCTCGGGCACGGGATCGTATCCACCTTCATGGAACGGCTGGCAGCGTCCGATGCGTTTGACGGCCATCCACGAACCGCGACCTGCACCATGAAGGCGGATCGCGTCGTATCCGTATTCAGAGCAGGAGGGATAGTACCGGCAATTTCCCCCCATGACGGGCGAAAGAACCTTCTGATAGGCCCTGACCGATCCCATCAGGAGACGTGCGGCCACCGACGGCTCCCCGTCGTGGTTGCTACTCATCGGTCGTCCTCCTCTTCGATTCGGCGATCGCTTCGCCGAGCCACCGCGTCAACCGGTCGAAGTCGGCCTCGACGACCGCCGTAGAGGCGATCACCACGTACGCCATATTCGACTCGAGTTCAACATGTCGCAATGCCTCCCGGATGCGTCGCTTCGCCCGGTTCCGGGACACCGCGTTCCCCACGCGTCGGCCGGCTACAACACCGACCTGGGGAAGTCCCGGTTCGCCCGGTGCCCCAATCACCTTGATCCCTCCACTTCGCCCGGCTGTTCCGGTGCGATAGACGGTGGAGAATCGCGCGGAGGACCGCAACGAAACGAACGGGCGTCCGTCCCTAGGCAGTGAGCTGCCGGCGTCCCTTGAGACGACGCCGCTTGATGACGGCACGCCCCGAGCGGGTTCGCATGCGGGAGCGGAAACCGTGCTTGCGCTTGCGGCGCCGCACGTTGGGTTGATAGGTGCGCTTCATAGTGAGGTGTCCCCCGGTTGGGAGGTCGCGGTGCGACCGGGAAGATAACGAACGGTGCGATTCTAGGTCACTCGGGTGCGTAGTCACGTGAGTCGGACGAGAGCGCGAAGTTGTACACAGGAACGCGAAAACTCGTCACCGATCGCGAAAGATCGTTCGCGGCCAAAAGTGGCGATTCCTTGCGAAGAAACCGTCATCGCCAAATATTGCCAGGGGCCGAATCCCTTGTCTGCCAAGAGATTCTCTCGATCAATGCACGTGGCGAACCCGTAATAGTGTCTTGTTTCCCCGTCTTGCCGCCCATCGTGAGCGAGCCATATACTCGCCGCCGTCCTCGTGCCCATCGTCTCCCTTCTGCTGGAAGAGGGACTCGATCCACCGGGACACGGTTCGGGTGGCCGGGCCCATGCAACAGAATTCTCCACACCCTGTGGACAGGTATGTGGACAGGGCTTCGTAGGGCGAGAGGAGCGGACAGAGGTGGCCGAGACAGCTTCAAGCACCGTGGAATGGGAGACCTTCCATCAGCAAGTTCGGCGACGTGTAACTCCCGCCGCGTGGCAGACATGGATCGAACCGCTGGATTCGAGCATCGAGTCTGGAGTTCTCCTCCTCGTAGCCCCGACCGATTTTCACTTCCGCTGGGTCGGGGATCGCTACCTCCCGGCACTGCGTGAAGCGGCAATGCAGACACTCGGCCTCGAGATCGAGTTGACCGTCCTGCCTCCTACCGATACTCCGTTCTCTCCGCGCCAAGAGCAAGAAACCCTGCCCATCGACACCATCGACCCCGCACGCTCTCGTGCCAACGATCCCCGACTCGTGCCGAAGTACACCTTCGACAATTTCGTCGTCGGTCAGTCGAATCGCTTTGCTCACGCCGCCGCCCTCGCCGTCGCCGAGCAGCCGGGAAGTCACTACAACCCATTGTTCATCTACGCGAACGCCGGTCTGGGGAAAACGCATCTCCTCCACGCCGTGGGTCATCACCGCATCGAGTTGGATCCCACGGCCGTCGTCCGCTACGTCTCCTCGGAACAGTTCTTCAACGAATTCATCAACGGCATCCGCCGGAAACGCATGAACGAGTTCAAGGATCGCTACCGCACCATCGACGTGCTCCTCCTCGACGACGTCCAGTTCTTCGAGGGCAAGGAACAGATCCTTGAAGAGTTCTTCCACACGTTCAACAGTCTCTACGAAGCGGGCAAACAGGTCGTGATTAGTTCCGATCGCCATCCAAAGCATCTCTCAACTCTCGAGGATCGGTTGCGGAGCCGCTTCGAATGGGGTCTGCTCACCGACATCCAGAGTCCGGACATCGAGACGCGCCTCGCCATTCTGCGCAAGAATGCCGAGTTCGCCCCATCCCCCGTTCCGCCGGAGGTGATGACGTTCATCGCAGAGAACGTCAACCAGAACATTCGAGAACTCGAGGGGGCACTCACGCGGGTAACGGCCTTCGCTTCTCTCACCGATGAAACCATCTCCCTCACGATGGCGAAAGAGGTCCTCTCCGACATCGTCGACACCGTGCGTTCGACCCCGATCACCGTCGACCGCATCATCGAAGTCACCTGCGACTACTGCTCGACGACCCCGGAGGAACTGGTCGGACCCAGCAGGAAACAACCGCTCGCCCGTTCCCGACAGATCGCCATGTATCTGTGCAGGGAGCACACGGATCTCTCCTTACCGAAGATCGGCAAGCGTTTCGGCGGCCGGGATCACACCACCGTCATCCACGCCGTCGACAAGGTCAAGACGCTGATGCGCACAGATATGGACGTCTTCGACCAGGTCACCGCCCTCGGTCAACTCCTGAGGACAACGTGACGGTTCTCCACACCCTCCCATCAACGAACCGTTCCCATGTTGATTACTCTGGTGTTAGCCACAGGTCGTGTGGAGCGGCGAACCCATTCGCAGCAACGAATTTGCTGTGTTCTCCACAATCCACACCCCCTACTACTACCACTATCTTTTGAACTGAAACAAGACAAGAAGCAGAGGAAGAACAACTGTGCGTATCCGAGCAGAACGTGACGATCTTGCCGATGTCCTCACGAGGGCCGGCCGAGCCGTAGGAAGCCGATCCCCCCTCCCCATCCTTCAAGGACTTCTCTGTGAGGTGGAAGGTGGACGTCTGCGTGTGACGGGTACCGACAATGAGGTGACGGTGCGCACGTACCTCGAGGTTGAAGCGCTCGAGGACGGTGTCACTGTGATCCCAGCGAAGCTGGCGGCAGATGCGGTGAGGAAACTCCCATCGGGTGCGGTGTCGGTAACGGCCGCCGACGGAGAAGTGGAGATCACCGGCAACGGTCCGAGGTTCAGGCTGCGCGAACTCAGCGTCGGGGACTATCCGAAGATCGACGATGCGCTGCCGGGGGACACGGTCGATGTCGTCGGAGAGACGCTCGTCAAGGCACTCTCACAAGTGGGGATTGCCGCATCCGGCGATGATGCGAGACCGACGCTCACCGGGGTCCTGTTCGAGGAGAATGAGGGGGGACTTCGCCTCGTGGCAACCGACTCGTATCGTCTCGCTGTGAGAGACGTGCTCGGAATCGGGGCTGCGGGATCAAAGCTCGTGCCGTACCGCGCCTTGCGAGAGCTCGGTCGAACGATCGGGGATGGCCCGATGAAGGTTGCACTCGGAGAGAGAGAAGCAGCCTTCCTCACCGATCAGGGACGGTTGACGGTACGCATCATCGATGCCACGTTCCCGAAGTACCGCCAGTTGCTCCCCGACTCGTATCCAAACCGTCTCGAGGTTTCGAAACAGCACCTGCTCGAGGCCGTCGGGAGAGCGGCTCTGGTCGCTGAGGATCACATTCCGGTTCGTCTGAACCTTCACGACGGAGGTGTGGAACTCAGCGTCATCCGTCAAGAGGTTGGCGAGGAGACGGAGCACATCGAAGGAACGTACGAGGGCGAAGAGATGACGATCGCGTTCAACACGCGGTATCTCACTGAAGGAGTCGGTGCGATCGATGCCGATACGGTGATTCTGCAGACGATCGACGCCTTGAAGCCCGGGCTGATCCACGGTGTGGGAGACGAAGACTTCCGGTATCTCCTGATGCCGGTCCGGCTCTAGTCGCTCCAAGAGAACACCCGGTCGGAGGGAGGAGAACATGTATCTCTCCTGGCTCGAACTGACCGCTGTTCGTTGCTACGAGGATCTCCACTTCGAACCGGACGACGGCGTCAACGTCCTCGTCGGAAGCAATGGGGCTGGGAAGACCAGCGTCCTCGAATCCGTGGCCTATCTGGGTCTTCTGAAGTCGTTCAGGGGAACGCCGGATGAAGCGATCATCCGTTCCGGGGCCGACAACGCGGTGATCCGTGGAGAATTCGAGATCGAGTCGGGCACGGTCAGAGTGGAAGTAGAGATTCCCCGGTCCGGTCGCAGGAGAGTCCTGGTCAACGGCAAGCGGCCGGTTCGCAATAGAGACATCATGGCACAGGTGCCGATCGTGGCGTTCCAGCCCGACGATCTCGACCTCGTGAAGAGAGGACCGGGCCTCAGACGCGCCTATCTCGACGATCTCGCGGCACAACTCTGGCCGCAGGCGGGAGCCGTTCAGCAGGACTATGACCGGGCGGTGCGACAGCGCAACACGCTGCTCAAACAGGGAGGCAGGGGAGCAGATCCCGTCACTCTCGACGTGTGGGACGAACGGGTGGCGGCGGCCGGTGCCTCCGTGTTTCAACATCGGATGGACGTTCTCGCAGCGCTCGATGCGGCGATCGGCGAGGCCTACCGGCTCGTCGGCGAACGCGGGACGCTCACCTGGTCGTACACCACGAACTGGGGAGGCGAGGCGACGGAGGGCAACGTCGAGAGGCTGCAGAGCGCTCTGTTCGAGCGACGGCAACGTGACATGGATCAGCGCGTCACCAGCGCAGGTCCTCACCGGGACGATCCATCGCTCGTCGTCGACGGGCGTCCGGCGCGCACGATGGCGAGTCAGGGGGAGCAGCGGACCGTTGCGCTCGCGATGAGGGTTGCCGCGTACCGGGTGCTTTCCGCCCGGAGGTCCTTAAAGCCGATCCTGCTGCTCGACGACGTCTTCTCCGAACTCGACGGAACGCACACGCGGGGGGTGATGTCGCTTCTCGACGACGGCCAGGTATTTGTCACATCGGCGAGAGAAGATGAGGTTCCTGCGATCGGACGGCGATGGATCGCCGACGGAAGGAACCTCCGATGACCAGAGCGAACTACTACAGCAACGAGCCGAAGCGAGCGGAGCCGGAGAAGATCGACGATCTGCTCGGTGCGATCATCGAGCAGGCCGGTGCGAGTGCCGACCTCGGAGCTTCGCGGCTCGTCGCCTCATGGGATGGCCTCGTAGCGGACCGATGGAGGGGTCGATCCCGACCGATCGGCGTGCGCGACCAGACGCTGCTCGTCGAGGTTCCAGACGGGGCGGATGCGAGCATCTTGCGGTACGACACCGCCGATCTCCTGAGACGGATCTCGGCCCGTTTTGGACCGGATCTCGTTCGGGCGGTCCGCTTCCGCGTCGAGGGGGATCGCCGCGGCGGAAAGCCTTGAAATGACAAGGGTTTCACCCAGAATCGGCTATCATCAATCCCGTGTCATCAGCCCCCGCTGAACGCCTCAGGGGGCGAGCCAAAGGAGTCCAGTGAACACGACGAAACGCGCCTCGAAAGCGTCCTATGAAGCGAAGGACATCAAGGTACTCGAAGGTCTCGAAGCGGTCCGGAGACGGCCCGCGATGTACATCGGATCGACCGGGCCGAAGGGTCTGCATCACCTGATCTGGGAAGTCGTGGACAACTCAGTCGACGAAGCGATGGCCGGGTACTGTACCCGCGTTGAGATCGCCCTCCTCGCCGACGGCGGTGTCCGTGTGCGCGACAACGGACGCGGGATTCCCGTTGCGAAGCATCCCAAGACGAAAGAGTCGGCGCTGACGACGGTGATGACGACGCTGCATGCCGGCGGGAAGTTCGATGCCGGCGCCTACACCGTTTCCGGTGGCCTGCACGGCGTCGGGATCTCCGTCGTCAATGCACTCTCGACGAGGGTCGAGATGGACATCGTCCGCGACGGGTATCACTGGTCGCAGACCTATGAGTACGGCGTCCCGGTGGCCCCGGTGAAGAAGAAGGGGGAGGCGAAGAGGACCGGGACCCAGGTCGTCTTCTGGGCCGATCCAGAGATTTTCACCGAGGGCATCGAGTACTCGGCGAAGACCGTGATGAGTCGCCTTCGCGAGATGGCCTTCCTCAACAAGGGACTCGAGATCCGCTTCAGGGACGAACGGGGTGAGACCCCGGTCGAAGAGACCTTCAAGTACTCGGGTGGACTCGTCGACTTCGTGAAGTATCTCAACTCCAGCAGGGAGCCGATTCATCGCCAGATCGCGTACTTCGACGTGGTGAGCGACGAGGCGGAGATCTCGGTGGCCATGCAATGGACGGGAACCTACCGGGAAACGATCCTCAGCTTCGCCAACAACATCAACACGCACGAGGGGGGAACGCACGAGGAGGGGTTCCGCACGGCACTCACCCGTTCGATCAACGACTTCGCCCGATCCAGGAACCTCCTCAAGGAGAAGGACGCGAACCTCACCGGTGAGGACATCCGCGAGGGGCTCACGGCGGTCATCTCGGCCAAGGTCAGACAACCGCAATTCGAAGGACAGACGAAGACGAAGCTCGGGAACACCGAAGTCAAGTCGTTCGTCCAGAAGGCGCTCAACCAGGCCATTCCCGAATGGCTCGAGCGCAACCCGGGGGATGCCCGCAGAATCGCCGAGAAGTCCTCCCAGGCGGCACGTGCGCGCATGGCCGCCCGGCAGGCTCGTGATTTGACCAGACGCAAGAGCCTCCTCGAGTCATCCGGACTCCCAGGAAAACTCTCCGACTGCTCCTCGAAGGATCCGGAGGAGAGCGAACTGTTCATCGTCGAAGGGGACTCCGCCGGCGGCTCCGCCAAGCAGGCGAGGAACAGCAAGTTCCAGGCGATCCTCCCCATCCGGGGAAAGATCATCAACGTCGAGAAGAACCGTCTCGCACGCGTCCTGCAGAACAACGAGATCCAGTCGCTCATCACCGGCATCGGAACCGGAATCGGCGAGGAGTCCGACATCGGGAAGGCCAGGTATCACAAGGTCGTCATCCTCACCGATGCCGACGTCGACGGAGCGCACATCCGGACGCTTCTCCTCACCTTCTTCTTCCGACACATGCCGCAACTGATCGAGTCCGGATACGTGTACATCGCGCAACCACCGCTGTACAGCGTCAAGGTCGGGTCGAAGACGACGTGGATTCAGGACGACGCCGGTCTCGAAGAGATCAAAGTGAAACTCGCAGGTAAGAAGCTGAATATCCAGCGCTTCAAAGGTCTCGGTGAAATGAACGCAGAGGAGCTGTGGGACACGACGATGGACCCGGATCATCGCGTGCTCCTCCAGGTCGATCTCGACGATCGCTTCTCCGCGGAGGAGACCTTTTCCACATTGATGGGCAACGACGTCGACGCCCGCAGAACTTTCATCCAGCAGAACGCCAAAGACGTTCGCTTCCTCGACATCTAGGACACCGCATGCCGACTGAAGAACGCCAGGACAGGATCATCGGAATCGACATCGAGCGGGAGATGCAGGACTCGTTCCTGGAGTACGCCATGTCGGTCATCGTGTCGCGCGCCCTCCCGGACGTTCGCGATGGCCTGAAGCCGGTTCACCGGCGCATCCTCTACGCCATGCACGATGCGGGGATGCGTCCCGGTACACCGTTCAGAAAATCGTCCCGTGTCGTAGGTGAAGTCGTCGGATGGTTCCACCCGCACTCGCCGGAAGCGGTCTACGACTCCATGGTTCGTCTCGGACAGGACTTCTCCCTCCGGGCGCCGCTCATCCAGCCCCAGGGGAACTTCGGCACCGTCGACGATCCCCCGGCGTCGATGAGATACACCGAGGCGCGTATGGCGCCGCTCGCCACGCACCTGCTCGAGGGGATCGACGAGGACACCGTCGAGTGGACGGACAACTACTCGGGGGAGCGCCAAGAACCTGCCGTGCTGCCCGCCCGCTTCCCCAACCTCCTCGTCAACGGATCGACCGGGATCGCGGTCGGCATGGCAACAAACATCCCGCCACACAACCTCACCGAGGTGATCGACGCCGTTCTCTACGCGCTGGACCATCCGGACGCGACGGTGGAGGACATCTCCGAGTTCGTCCAGGGCCCCGACTTCCCGACCGGGGCGTACATCGTCGGCAGGACGGGTGTCGCGCAGGCGCTCGCCACGGGGAGAGGCTCCGTCAAAATGCGTGCCGTCACGGACATCGTGGAGATGAAGAAGCGGATGGCGATCATCGTCACCGAGATTCCGTACCAGGTATCCCGCGATCGGATCATGTCCAAGACGGCGGAGCTCGTGCGGTCGAAGGTGCTCACCGGAATCGCCGATCTGCGGGACGAATCGGACCGCGAAGGGACGAGGCTCGTCATCGAACTTCGGAGAGATGCGAATCCACAGGTGGTGCTCAACCAGCTCTTCAAGCACACACAGCTCGAAGAGAACTTCTCCGTGAACCAGGTGGCGCTCGTCGACGGGGTGCCGCGCACCCTGAACATCGCGCAGATGGTGCACTACTACATCGCGCACCAGCTCGAAGTCATCGAGCGTCGGAGCCGGTTCCGTCTCGCCAAAGCGGAGGCTCGTGCACATATCGTCGAAGGTCTTCTCATCGCCCTCGACAACATCGACGAGGTCGTGGAGATCATCAAGTCATCCGAGGATGTGTCGGCCGCCCGCTCCGCGTTGATGGATCGTTTCGCACTGAGCGAGATCCAGGCCAACCACATCCTCGACATGCCGCTCAGGAGGCTGACCGCACTCGAGACCGGCAAGCTCCGCGAGGAGTACGAGCAGCTCCAGGCGCTGATCGGAGAACTCAAGGCCCTGCTCGCCAGCGAAGAGAAGCGGCGTGCGCTCATCGGAGAAGAGCTCGCCGTCATTCGAGACAAGTTCGGCAACAGGCGCAGGACGCAGATCATCCCCGACACGGGGGAGATGTCTCTCGAAGACCTGATCGCCGACGAAGAACTCGTCGTGACGGTTTCGGCCGCCGGCTACATCAAGTCGGTGCTGGCCAAGACGTACCGGATCCAGGGCCGCGGGGGTCGCGGCGTGCGCGGCGCAGCACTGCGCGAGGACGATGTCATCGAACACGTCCTCCACACGTCGGCCCACGCCTATCTGCTGGTGTTCACGAACCGGGGCAAGGTCTACCGGATTCGCGCCCACGAAATCCCCCGCAAGGACCGCAACTCCAAGGGCGCCCTCGTCCAGTCGGTGCTTCCCATGGAACCGGATGAGGTCATCGAAGCGGTGATCGACACTCGCGACTATGAGACATCCGCATACCTCGTCATGTTCACGAAGCGCGGACAGGTGAAGAAGTCGCGGTTCCGTGACTACGACTCGCGCAATCAAGTACTCGTTGCCATCAAACTCGCCGACGGCGACGAGGTCGTTGACGTGAGGACGACCACCGGGGAAGAGGACCTTCTCATGTTCACGAAGAACGGTCAGGGGATCCGCTTCACCGAGAAGGACGTCCGTCCTATGGGGAGAGCATCTCAGGGCGTGCGGGGCATCAAGCTGCGTGAAGGCGACGAGGTCGTGGCCGGCACGAGAGCCGCGGAAGGGAGCGAAGTTTTGCTGCTCGCCGACGGCGGCTACGGGAAGCGCACCAAGATGGAACTGTTCCGGCGGCAGGGACGCGGCGGGTTCGGTGTCAAGGCGATGAAGTTGACCCGTGTACGGGGTTCACTCGTCTCGGCGCTCGCTGTGAGTGCAGAAGATGAGGTCTTCATGATCTCCTCGGATGGGATCGTCATCCGACAGGCCGTCGCGGACATCAGCCGTCAGCGGAGAGAGTCCACGGGTGTGAAGGTCGTGAGCCTCGACGAAGGCGCCCGTCTTTCCGCCGTGGCGCTCGTCCCCCAGAACGGCGACGAAGAGTAGACCAGCGTTTCCCTGATTCTCGGCGGCCCTCTCCTTCATTCTCCCCCACCTCGGTGGGGGAGATGGCCGGAGGCCAGAGGGGGCGTCTTGGAGCCCGGCGAACGAGGCTCGGGATGGAACCCCCACCCAGTTCGAGCAGGGCTCGTAGGCGTCCCTCCATCGCTTCGCTCTGGGGGAAATGATCTTGAGGGCGAGTGTTTTCTCGTTCTTGAGTGTCCGTGCCTCTTTTGATGGTCTCTGCCGCTCGCTGGATCAAACCTCGGGCTATTGGAGAGTGGTTCCTACACTCGGCGCATGGCGGTCCGACGCGTACGAAGGGTCATTCGCAAGATCGACCCGTGGACGGTGCTCAAGGTCTCCTTGATCCTCAACACGATCGGGGCGCTCGTCTTCGTCCTCGGCACGTGGGTGACGTGGTCGCTCGCCGTCCAGCGGGGGATTCCCGACAAGCTCGTCGAAATCTTCGCCAACTTCTCGCTCGTCTTCACTCCGAACGGGGAGCTCTACTTCCGGGCCGTGGTGTTCTATGCGATCGTCACGTTTGTGTCGCTGACGGCCCTGATGACGCTCGGTGCCGTGCTGTACAACCTGATCTCTGACGTCGTCGGTGGTGTCGAACTCATCGTTCTCGAAGAGACCTACACGGTGCCGGTGACGCGTACGGGCCCGCTGCGGCCGGTCGTCCACCCCGAAGCCAACGGGGGCGAAGCAACGAAGACAGAACCCGTCGCGGTCATCGAGGAGTGACTTCACCCGGCCGGTGACTTGAGTGTCAGCGGGAGGTGGATCAGCGCCGACGGACCCGTGGGGGAGATGTTGACGGGTACGACGAAACGGGTCTGTTCGAAAAGACACAGACCTTCAGCATCGTCCTTGCACCACACCAGAGCGAGATCTGCGATGACCGATCCGACACCCGGATGGAGATCGATCGGCACAGTCACGGGGAACGTCGTGCCTGTGAGATCGACCCGGGAACCCGAGGGAAACGAGGCGACGGTGCCCTCTTCTGCGAGCAGGAGAGATGATGAGGCATCGGCATTGACTTTGTATCCGTCCGGGAGGACGACGTCGAGGACGATCGAAGCGGGCCCGGCGCCGGCGGCGACCTGTGGAAGGGTGATCGCCCGGCCGTGGAAGTCGTCCCCGACGGACGTGTCGACGAACCGGTCGAGGCCCGACAGCACGAGTGTCTCGGCAACCCCGTTCGTGAGATCGAGTCGACGGACTGCGTTGTTGTTCGTGTCCGCCACCCACAACGTGTCACCATCGACGGAGAGGCCGCCCGGCTCGTAGAAGAGCGGATCCATTCCGTCCCTCCAGCCGTGATCCGTGCCGTACAGGGTCGCCGTGTCGCCGGTGGATGGATCGACCGTCTTGATCTTCGAGTTGTAGGTGTCTGCGACAAACAGGAGACCGTCGTGATAGGCGACCCCGAGTGGATGCTGGAACCGGGCCTCCTCGCCCGTGCCGTCCTGGTCTCCGAAGTCGAACAGATTCGAGGATCCTCCTGCGACGAGCGCGGTTTCAGCTCCGGCGGCTCCGATCGCGGCGCTGCGGATCGAACTCGACTCGGAGTCGGCGAAATAGAGCATCCCATCGGCGCCGAGCGCCAACCCGGATGGCTGCGCCAGGGCCGCTTCGAGCAGGGGACCGTTGGTGGTTCCTTCACGGCTGCTCCCAACCGACGGTTCGGCCGTGCCCCCGATGAGGTCGATCGTCCAGATCTGGTGCGTCCCGGCATTCGCCACGTGGAGCAGGGTTCCGTCGAGTTCGAGAGCCCACGGCGAGTTCAAGGAGACCTCATCAAGCGTTCCACCGACGGGAGGCCAACCACGGACGCCGGTTCCGGCGAGCGTCGTCACGGCACCGGAGTCGAGATTGACCCGGCGCACGGCGTGGTTGTTGGTGTCGGCCACGTAGAGGGTGTTTCCGTCGAGGGCCAGTCCCTGCGGGGAGGAGAAGGATGCGGTGAGGCCGATCCCGTCGTCGAAGCCTGCGACACCGGACCCGAACACGGCCGTCACAAGACCGTCGTCGCTCGCGGCAATGATTCGATGGTGACCGGTGTCGGAGATGAAGATGCGGTCGGAGTCGGGGTCGGCGAAGACCTTCCCGGGGTAGGAGAGGACCGTCGAAGGAGATCGGTCACGTTCGAGTCGGATTGGCAGCGGCGTCGGATCGAGATCCCCGGTCGCTGAGAACCTGGCGACGAGATCGGCGATGACCGGTTCGACGACGTCGTAGACGCCCTCACCTTCGTGTATTCCTACGACATTCCCCGCCGGATCGACGACCGCGACCGTCGGCCAGGCCCTCGCTCCCCACGCGTCCCACACGTCGAATCCGGCGTCGTTGATCACGGGATGGCTGATGTCGTAGCGCTGGATGACCTGCCGGATGTTCTCCGTGTCTCCCTCGTTGGCGAACTTGGCCGAGTGGACGCCGATCACGACGAGTTCTTCCGGGAACTCGGCTTCGAGTTGCTTCAGGTCGGGAATGATGTGGATGCAGTTGATGCACCCGTACGTCCAGAAGTCGAGGAGCACGACCTTCCCGCGCAGGTCGTCGAGGCTGAGGGGACGATCCACGTTCAGCCAGTCGAGACCGTCGGGGAAGGCCGGTGCCGGAACGGCCTCGGCGGTCGTCTGCCCGGTGACGGTGGTGCTTGGCGATGTTGTGCCGCCGCCGGTGGTGCAGGCGACGGCAACGAGTGCCACAGTGGCCGCCATGATCAGGGTTCTCCGCATCGCCGACATTCAACCCGGTGGGAGGAGTTACTCCGGCGGAGTATCAGCCTTCAGAGGTGAAGGAAGCGACGTCCAGACCAATGTTGAGGGACGCCGTCAGATACGCCTCGGCGAACTCGTCCGGCCGGTGGATACCGGCGGAGATGGCTCCGGTAGCACCGAGTACGGCGCCCGCTGCGAGAGCGATCGCTTCGAGGTGAGTGGCGAGATCGGCGATTCCCACGGTCCGCTCACCCGATTCGGTGACGGAACTCACGACGATGCCGGCCCACTCGTCCGGTACCGGCACAGCGACCTCGAGGAAGTGTTCGGTCGAACGACGCCTGGCCCCCCATCGGGCACCCACCGGCCCAGGGAAGGTGACCGCTTCTCCGTGACGGCGCGGCGTGCCCGGCTCCGTCCAGGCGAAGAGCACTCGTTCCTCCCCGGCGGTTGCGGCCGACTCGCGGGCAACGAGGCTCCGCCCGATCCCCTCCACGAGATTCGATCCGGTGAGTACCGCGGTATCGCCGACGTCGAGTGGCGGGTCGATCGAATCCGCCCAGAGAACACATGGAATCCTTCGCTCGGCGGCTTCTGCGGCGATTGAGGATTCGGGATCGTCGGTGACGACGACGTCGAATCCGGTGAGATCGTCGATCCGGCGAAGCCGGGGATCGCGGTCCTTCACGTCCCGCCTTACGACACCGAGAAGCTCCAGATCCGGTTCTCCCAGAAGAAGACGTCCGGCCCGGACGCCGATCTCGGACGTGTGGTCGAGAGCGATCTTCACGACGACGCGTGGTCGACGGGTTGCCACAATCCCGGTTTCGGGGCCGGACGGCTCGGCCGGCGAGTGGCGAAGAGGACGACGGCGACGGTGGCTGCGGCCGCGAGGACGAGGGCGTTGAGAGCTGGTTTCACGATGTGGAAGGTACCAGCTTCCCGACGTCAGGTGCGGCTCCCGGCTGCGGACTCCCGACGGTGGGCTACACTTCGTGTCCCGGGTTCGCCCGGGTGCCGATCGTTGAAGCGAAGTCCGGTGAGAATCCGGCGCTGTCCCGCAACTGTGAAGCCCTCCGGGGATGAGCCAGGTCGCCTTCCTCTCGGTACACGACTGTGCCTTCGGAGGAGGGGTTCCGTCGCTTCATGAAGGCTCCTCCAGCGAAAGGAGGAGCATCATGTCCCGAAGAATTCTGGTCATGGTCGTTGCAGCGGTGCTCACCGCGGCAGCATGTACGACGGCGACCGACACGTCCGAGTCGTCGACGACGACACTTGGAACAACCACGACGGTGGCGGAGACCTCGACGAGTTCGACCACGACCGTTCCATCGACGACCACCACATCGACGATCCCCGATTCCACAGGGTTTCCTGTGACAGTCGATGCCCCGAACGGATCGGTGACGATCGAAGCGCAGCCGGAGCGGATCGTGTCGCTGTCGCCGACGTCCACGGAGGTCCTGTTCGCCGTCGGAGCGGGAGACCAGGTGGTCGCGGTGGACAACCAGTCGACCTATCCGGCGGTTGCGCCGGTCACCGACCTGACCGGTTTCGAACCGAGTCTTGAGGCGATCGCCGGTTACGACGCGGATCTCGTCATCCTCATGTACGACCCGGGCGAGGTGATCGCGGGACTCGAGGCGATCGGCATCCCGGTGATCATGCATCCGGCCGCCGTCACCCTGGACGATGTCTACTGGCAGATCGAGCAGGTGGGGAGAGCGACCGGTCACAACGCTGAGGCGGAACGGCTGATCTCGTCCATGGTGGAAGGGATCACCGATGCATCGGCGTCGGTCGATGGTGAAGGGCTGACGTACTACCACGAACTGAGTCCCGACTACTACACGGCGACGTCAAGCACATTCGTGGGGTCGCTCTATGCGCTCTTCGGCCTCGAGAACATCGCGGATGGGGCCGACCCGGACGGATTCGGCTATCCGCAACTGTCGCCGGAGCACATCCTGAATGAGGACCCGGCGATGATCTTCCTCGCCGACACGAAGTGCTGCGACCAGGATGCTTCGACCGTGGCGGCCCGGCCGGGATGGGACGTTCTCGGAGCGGTCGCATCGGAGAACATCATCGAACTCGACGACGATGTGGCATCCCGGTGGGGACCGCGTGTCGTCGATTTCGTTGAAGCGATCGCACATGCGGTCGAGGGGTACCGGGAACCATGACACCTGAGGAGATCCGTCCGAGCCGCCTCCGCTGGTGGTGGCTGGCCGCGGCACTCGCCGCGCTCGCCGGGGCGGGTCTCCTCTCGATCTTGCTGGGTGCCGTCGATCTCGATGCCGGTTCGGTTCTGCGTTCGATCGTTGATCGTCTCCCGTTCGTCCATTTCGACTCGGGACTCACCGATCGTCAGGAGGCGATCCTGTGGGAATTGAGAATGCCGCGCGTCGTTCTCGGCGGAATTGTCGGGTCGATGCTGGCAGTGGCGGGAGGCGCCTACCAAGGGTCCTTCCGGAACCCGCTTGCCGATCCATACCTCCTCGGTGCCGCCGCTGGAGCCGGACTGGGCGCCACGATCGCGATCGTGTACGGGCCATCGGTATCAGCGATTCCCGTCGACCCGCTGCCGCTGTTCGCCTTCATCGGCGGTGTCGGCGGTGTCGCTGCGACCTATGCGATCGGCTACTCGGTGAGAGCGGGGAGAACGCCCGTTACGCTGATTCTCGCCGGTGTGGCCGTGGCATCCTTCCTGACGGCGGTCCAGACCTACCTGCAGCAGCGCAACGCCGACACGCTGCGCGAGGTGTACGGCTGGATCCTGGGACGCCTATCCACTGTCGGATGGAGCGAGGTGTGGCTCGTCCTCCCGTATGTGCTCATCGCTTCGATCATTCTCCTTCTCGGCGCACGACGGCTCGACGTCCTGAGCGTCGGTGATGAAGAGGCCGTCACGCTCGGCGTGGAACCGTCGCGTGTCCGTTTCCTCATGGTGATTGCAGCCACGCTCGGCACGGCGGCTGTTGTCGCCGTCTCCGGGCTGATCGGATTCGTGGGGATCATCGTGCCGCACATGATCCGGATCGTGTTCGGATCGAGCTACCGGGTGGTGCTACCGCTCTCGATCGTGCTCGGCGCGGCGTTCCTCATCCTCGCGGATCTGCTCGCCCGAACGGTCGCCGCCCCCGCTGAAGTACCGATCGGGGTCGTGACGGCTTTCTTCGGGGCACCGTTCTTCGCGATCGTTCTGCGGTCATCGAGGGGGTTGGGCTCATGACCGGTGCGCTCACGCTCGACCGAGTGGGAGTGCGGTTCAACGGGTCGCCGATTCTCCGGTCGGTCGACCTGGAGGTCGGCCGGGGCGAGTGGGTCGGGATCATCGGTCCGAACGGGGCGGGGAAGACGACACTATTGCGGGCCGTCACGGGTGCTTTCGAATTCGCCGGCACGGTGTCGATATCGGGAACACCGACATCCAGTATGAAGAGGGGAGCGATCGCCCGGTCCGTGGCGCTGGTCCCCCAACACCCCGTTCTTCCATCGGGCATGCGCGTCGTCGACTACGTCCTTCTCGGGAGGACACCACATCTGCGGCCGGTGACGGGACCTTCGTTCCATGATCTCGACGTGATCGCAACGATCCTCGATGCGTTGACGCTTTCGGCGTTCACGGATCGCGACATCACAACGCTCTCCGGTGGAGAGTTGCAGCGTGCCGTCATCGCACGGGCGCTCGCGCAGGAGTCGCCGATTCTCCTTCTGGACGAACCGACGACGGCGCTCGATGTCGGTCGCCAGCAGGACGTCCTGGAACTCGTCGATCGGTTGCGACGGGAACGGGACCTGACCGTCGTCTCCGCGATGCACGATCTCACGATCGCCGCCCAGTTCCCCGATCGGCTGGTCATGCTGGCCGGCGGTGAAGTCGTTGCTTCCGGCGGTGCCGCCGACGTGCTCGATCCGACGCTCATCCGGAAGCACTATGGGGCGGAGGTGCGGGTCATCGACGACGGTGCGGGAGGGATCGTGATCGTTCCGGTTCGTTCTCAGGAACGAATCAGCGATTCGACGAACTGACCGACGAGGAAGCTCAGAACACCGCCCGCCAGACCGATCGCCAGATTCTCGAGTGCCGACCCGACGGGACTCTTTCTGGTCATCAGAGTCTTCGCGGCGCCGACGGCAACGAGACCCAATCCGGCGAGGATGACGGCGACCAGAAGGGCCGTCCGGGTATCGTCGAACAAGGCGAACGGAATGACGGAGGGAAGGGCACCGGCGAGAAAGAGGCCGGCGGAGGTGAGGCCGGCGAGGAACGGGTTGCGTCGCTCCGTATCAACGACCCCGAACTCGAGGCCGGCCATGACACCGAGCATCGCGTCGTCGTTGCCGTCGATGATCTCGACGACGGCATCGAGGTCGGCGCCGTCGAGGCCCATCTCTTCGAACATGTGGCGGAGTTCCTCGCGTTCGTGATCTCGGTACTCGACGAGGTGCTGTGCCTCGAGCGCCATCTCCGCGGCGAAGACCTCTTCCTGAGATTTCGTCGCGAGGTACTCGCCGGTCGCCATGGAGATCATCCCGGCCAGGGCACCGGCGATCCCCGTCAGAAGGACCTGGGTGGCGGAGAGACCGCCGCCGACGACGCCGGCGACGAGGAGGAATGTCGATACAAGACCGTCGTTCACTCCGAGGATGATGTCCCGCATGTACTGGCGGGACGGACCGAGGTGATCCTCGTAGTCGTCGGGTGGCACGGGGGGCGCAGGCATCCCCAGATCCTACCGACCCCCACCCCGACACGAACCCAGGGTTCTCTGCGTCCTATTTGGCGTCCCGGGCCCGCGGTATGGAGGAAGTCGCGCGGTACGATGGTCCTTCGACAAGGGAGAGATCATCAGCGACACGCCCCAAGATGAAGGGACGGAAGCAACGGACACCGACACCGACCCGCGAACCGGGGCTCCCTCGCCCTCATGGTCGCCGCAGACGAAGATCGCCGTCGCCGTCGGACTCGTCATGGTGTTTGCATTCGCCATCTGGCTCGCTCGCGGCGCTCTTCCCATCCTCGCGGTTTCAGGAATCGTTGCTTTCCTCGTTGCACCCATGGTGCGCTTCCTGCACCGGCGGTTGCACTGGCCTCGATGGCTTGCTCTGCTCGCCGGATACGTTGCCGTGCTCGTCGTCTCGCTGGCCCTGATAGCGATCCTCGTCATCGGAATCACGCAGTCGCTCAGCGGTATCGACATGACCGCGATGCAGGATTCGGTGCGCAACGTCGCTCAGTGGTTTGTCGACTGGGCCAACGGGCTCGTCATTTTCGGCGTCCATGTCGACATGAGCGAGGTCACGGCACCAATCCAGGATTGGTTGAGTAGCGGCGCATCGAGCGGTGGAGCAAGTGGCGGCGGAATCAAGATCGATGTGAATGCACTTCAGTCGCTGCTCGGTGGGGCGTTCAACTCGATCAGGACGGTTGCGGGGATCGTGACGGCGATGGTGATGTCGGCTCTCATCACCATGATGATTGCGATCTACCTGAACGCCGACAGCGAGAGATTCCACTCGTGGATCCAGCGTATGGTGCCCCCCGGATACGAAAGAGATGGGGCGCTGCTCTCCGATGAGACGGGTGCGATCTGGCGCGGCTATATCTACGGACAGCTGATCAACAGCCTCATCACCGGGATCATGGTGTTCATCGTGCTCGCACTCGTCGGCGTCCAGGGAGCATTCCTCATGGGAGTGATCATGATGCTGTTCAACATGATTCCCACGTTCGGGCCCATCATTGCGGCGTTCCCGGGAGTTATCGCCGCCCTCGTGGGAGGGTCGACACGATGGCCCGACATGAACAACCTGCTTTTCGGTCTCATCGTCGCTGCGATCTACGTTGTCGTCGTCCAGGCGCAGGCGAACGTCATCGCTCCCAAGGTAATGGGGCGGGCCGTAAGGCTGTCACCGGTAATCATCATGCTTTCGTTGATCGTCGGATTCAACGTTGCAGGTCTCGTGGGTTCCCTCCTCGCCGTCCCGGTCGTTGCAACCGCGAAACTCATGATCTCCTACCTGTACGCGAAGGTGGTGGATCGTGATCTGTTCGCAGAAGGACGGGAGATAGGAATCGAGGTTGATGATGGCTGAGAGGGAAGTACTTCAAGCCGACGTGGCCGTTGTGGGCGCGGGTCTCGGGGGTCTCAGCGCAGCGGGGTACCTCGCGAAAGCCGGTCACCGGGTCGTCGTGTTGGAACATCACACTGTTCCCGGCGGCTACGCCCACGAGTTCAAACGCCGGGGTTTTCGGTTCGAGGTGGCACTTCACGCGCTCGACGGTGCGGGACCCGGGGGTTGGCTACAGCCGATGCTCGACGACCTCGGAGTGCTCGATCGTGTCGAGTTCTCGAACCTGGACCCCTTCTACACGGCCCGGTTCCCGGACTACGAGATCACCGTCCCGCGTGAGTTGTCCGAGTACCTGAGCCGACTCCGGAAGGACTTCCCGGACGAGGCCGACGGGGTCGACGATCTGTTCGCCGCCATCCGCCGTATTGCCCACGACATGGGCCGATACATCAAGGACCGTAGGGCGAGGATCATGTCGAACCCGATGGAGATGATGCAGCGCTATCCGGACATAGCGATGGCGTTCGCGCAGAACTGGCAGGTCTTCATGGACCGCTTCATCAACGACCGGCGTCTCCAGGCGGTGATCTCGGCGTTGTGGGGGTATCTCGGGTTGCCACCGTCCAGGATCTCGGCCGGCCTGTTCGCTCTGGTTCTCTCCAGCTACCACACGTCCGGCGCCTGGTACCCGAAGGGTGGAAGCCAGGCGATGAGTCGTGCGATGGTCGATGCGCTCGTGGAACAGGGCGGCGAAGTGCGTTTCAGGAACACGGTGACGAAGGTCGATGTCGTGGATGGTCGTGCGGTCGCTGTGGACACCGATCGGGGATTGAGAGTCGAAGCGGATCTGGTCATCTCCAACGCGAGTCCGTCGGCGACGGTGTCGCTCGCCGGGAGGGATCACTTCGACGACGACTTCCTGATGAGTGTGGATCGGGATGTCCCGGCTCTGTCGAACCTGGTCGTCTATCTCGGCCTCGACCGGGACCTGGTTGCGGAGGGGTGGGATTATCACGAGTTCTTCCTGTCCGACGGATACGACCTCGAAGCGGACTACGAGGCGATGATGAAGGGCGACTTTTCCAAGGCGGGTCTCGTGATCGCCAACTACACGGAGGCCGATCCCGGCTGTGCGCCGGAGGGCAAGAGCGTGATGGCCATCGTCTCCCTCGCACCCTGGGACTACCAGAACGTCTGGGGCACCGGCGGGGACACGGTTGGATACTCGAAGAACCCCGATTACATCCGCATCAAGGAAGAGGCTGCGGATCAGTTGATCGACCGTGTGGAGGAGCTGATTCCGGGCCTTCGCGACTCGATCATCATCCGGGAGGTCGGGACTCCGCTCACGAACGTTCGATACGGTCTCAACCCCGGCGGCAGCATCTACGGGCGCGAGCAGACGGTCGAGAACATGATGAACCGCAGGAGTGCGAAGTCCCCGATTCCGAACCTGCTCCTTTCGGGCGCCTGGGTAGGGGGCGGAGGCATGAGCGCCGCGATCGCGTCGGGCCGGAGCGCCGCTTCTGTGGCAAAGAGGATCCTGTCGTAGGGGCATTCGCGCGACTGGACGGTCCCGGGCATTCATAGACTGGTGCGGTGACACAGGCCGTTGCCCCACTCAAGATCAGCCGATTCCGGGCGCTGTGGATCGCCGCCGTCTTCTCGAACGTCGGATCATTCCTGCAGGCCGTCGCAGCGTCCTGGCTGATGCTCGAACTAACCGGATCCGCACTCTGGGTGGGTCTCATGGCGGCCTCGGCGACGATTCCCCTCCTCGTCTTCTCTCTCCCCGCAGGTGCGATCGCCGACATGTTCGATCGGAGAAAGGTCCTGATCGTCGCACAGTTGACGATGGGCGGGTCCGCGGCGGCGATGGCGATCCTCACGGCTGTGGGTCTGATCACGCCCGGACTGCTTCTCGGACTCGGCCTCCTGCTCGGCACGGGCCTCGCCTTCAACCTCCCATCCTGGCAGGCGACCGTGCCCGACCTAGTTCCGCGGGGAATGGTTGCGAGCGCCGTCGCACTCAATTCGGCGGGGTTCAACGTGGCGCGGGCCGTCGGTCCCGCTCTCGGCGGGTTCATCGTCGCCGTTGCTGGCGCACAGGTGGCGTTCGGACTGAATGCCCTCTCGTATCTCGGTCTCGTCGTCGTTCTGATCGTGCTCGCGCGGGTCATGGGATCACCCGACCGTCAAGAGACATCGATGCGGAACGCCATCGCTCTCGGTGTACGTTTCGCCAGGTTCACACCGTCGTTCAGGAAGGTCATGGCGGTGGCCGCGATGTTCGCTCTGACCTCGGCGGTCATTCAGGCGGTCCTGCCCGTCCGCACCGCGGAACTCGACGGCGGGGCGGGCGTGTTCGGTTTCCTGCTCGGAGCGATGGGTGCGGGAGCCCTGGTCGGCGCGTTCACCAGAGGGCCCGTCACCACGAGACTCGGTCGGTGGTCACTGCCGGCCACGATCACGCTCGTGGGGATCGCAGGCGTCGCTCTCGGTCTCGTTCAGAGTGTTCCTCCGGCGTTTGTCGCGCTGTTCGTGGTCGGTATCGGGTGGGTGTGGACGCTCGCGAACCTCAATGCCACGGCCCAGTTGATGTCCCCGGAGTGGGTGAGGGGTCGTGCCATGGGGCTCTACATGCTGTCGTTCGCGGGCACGCTTCCGCTGGGCGCGATCCTCTCGGGATGGGTTGCCGACTGCATCGGTGCCGGGGGTGCCGAGGTGCTGTTTTCGGCACTCGGTATCGGGCTCGGAATGATCGCGGTCCCCGCTCTCAGGATTCCTGCGCTGAACGATGTCGTGACCCCCGAATTCACCGACGAACGTGTCCGGTCACCGCACGTCGACACCGAGGGCGGACCGGTGCTGATGACGGCGACCTGGCAGATCGACCGCTCCGATCTCGAGGAGTTCCTCGACGTCATGAAGGAGGTGAGGCTCGTTCGGCTGAGGACGGGGGCCTATCGGTGGCGGCTCTATCGTGACGCCGGTGATCCGCACCGACTCACGGAACTGTTCCTCACCCGGTCCTGGGAGGAACATCTGGCACAGCACCAACGCATCGACGACGCGTCACGTGACGTACTGCGCAGGGCCAGGGACTTCGACCGAGAGAGCGGTCCGACGACGCGGCATCTCGTTGCCGTCGACATGGAGAGTCCAGAAGACTGGGAAGCGCTGATCGAAGCCCACGAGCAGTATCACGCCAGCGATGGATCCATTCCGCTGGAGTCCTGATCGGCTCTGTCGTGCTCCACCGTCACGACGGTACGGATGCCGCCCCTGACGTTCCAGTCTCCCACGATCCTGGCCCGTCTCGGGTCGACGGCGGCGACGATGTCGTCGAGGATCCGATTGGTCACGTCCTCGTGGAAAGCGCCCTCGTCCCGATAGGACCAGAGGTAGAGCTTGAGCGACTTGAGTTCGATACAGCGCTCGTCGGGGACGTACTCGATGCTGAAATGAGCGAAGTCCGGCTGACCGGTGAGCGGACAGAGACAGGTGAACTCCGGAGCGTCGAAGGTGATGAGGTAGTCGCGGCCGGGATGCGGATTGGGAAACGTGTCGAGCGTCTTGGTTGGTTCGGTTGCCATACGGGGAGGGTACCGGGCGAGATCGATGATCCGAAACGTGCATGGTCACCCCGCCCACGTAATCGCCAAGCGACACGCCCGACCTGAATACGGGCGGTTGTGATCAATCCCCACACAACGCCCATCGCGGCAGACTCGACCCCCGAAGGAACTGCGACAATCGGCTAGCCGGCGAACAAGTGTCCTACAACGACACCGACGACGAGCAGAACACCGAACCAGATGAGCACCACCAGCGCCATGTATCTCCCCGCGGGAGCATTCTCATCGTCATCGATGGGCATGTGCCACCACAGGAGCTTTCGAGTGCTGCGGCCGTCACTCATGGCAGCCTCCTCTCAATCAGAACCCTATCAGCCAAGAGCGCTGCAGTTCAGGTCGGCACACGTGGGTGGTCTGGTAGATACGGGTCGCCCGTTTCGTTGACGTTGTGGGCAGGGAGCATCGATCGGGAAACTCATCTTATCGCCGCGGTCTTCGGTCTCTCTGGGCAACGTCACACATGCGGGTTCTTGCGAACCCGAGGCCGGAAGATTCGTCGATTCGACCGATCTCGTGCACCGTCGCGGGGCCGGGCAATGCCACTGCATCGAGAACAGTCTGGTAGTAGTCAGGCGGCGTGTCGACCACATCGATCGTCGCTTGACAATCCAGCTCCGTCACAGCCAGAGGTTCTGGCTCGTCACCAGAGCATCCCGCCAGGACGGCGCCGATCAGGCAGATCAGCAGAGCCAGGGTCGAGGGGTACGAAGCCATGCTGCGAGACGATCAAACGACCGGCCACCGAAGTGATCCAAACGCTGCTGAGGACCGGCGAGGCCGAGTACGACGGCGGTTTCCACTCCGCGAAGTGGGCTGAACTCGTCCCTCGGGGGACCGTCACCAGACGGACTGCCGATCAACGAAACCGAACAGGCCTCCGTCCGGTGTGCGGTCGTTCTTCCACAACGTCTGAAGGAGTCGTTCACAACGAGCACCTCTGCGCGGGTACGCTTGATTCATCGACCCGAGGTGAACAAGAGTGAGTTCAAAGAACACATGCGCCGCCGGCGGAGGGGCCATCTACGGACTGGGCATCTTCGGGGCCTTCGTGTATTTCTGGCAGCAGGCAGACACGTTCTGGGGGTACGTGTTCTCCTTCTTCCAGGGTCTCTTCTGGCCGGCCTTCATGGTCTATGAGGCGTTCGCTGCCCTCGGTGGCTGATGGTCCTTCATCGGGACTTTGAGGCATAGCAAAACGGGGGCCGGTTCTCCGTCTCCACCACGCCAGTGGAGGCGGCCTGAGGGAACGCAACTGGAGCCCGGTTCCTCCCGGCTTCTAGCCTCCGATGTGCCCCCTCTGCCCTCCGGGCATCTCCCCCACCTCGGCGGTGGGGGAGAATGGAAACAGGTCCTGTGCTTCAGAGAAACCACGGATTCAGGCTCGGCGGTGGGGGAGAGTGGGAACGGGTACTGTGGCTCAGGGGAACCGTGGATTCAGGCTCGGTGGCGGGAGGACTTGAAGCGTCGCTCTCAATCACCTATCCGCTACACCCTGAGACCGGGCATGGGCGGGTTGATGTGATCAGACGAGAGAATACGGCTCGCATGGTTGGGGGTGCATATGCGGAGGTGTCTTGGAACGCCGACGAGTTGGCGGTCGTTCTGCCGGACGCGTGTGTCCGAACCGGAGGGGAATCATCGTTGAATTGCCGTCCCGGCGGCCGGGCGATGTAGCCTGCGCCGGTGACACAACCATGGTTCTTCGACGCCGTCTTCTACGAGGTGCCCGTCTACGCCTTCTTCGACTCGAACGGCGACGGCATCGGTGACTTTGCCGGGCTCACGGAGAAGCTCGACTATCTGGAGTGGCTCGGCGTCACATGCATCTGGCTCCTTCCGTTCTATCAATCGCCGCTTCGCGACGGTGGGTATGACGTCTCTGACTTCAAGGAAGTGCTTCCCCGGTACGGCACGTTCGACGACGTCGTCCGTTTGCTGGAGGAGGCGCACCGGCGGGGCATCCGGGTAATCGCCGACATGATCGTCAATCACACGAGCGACCAGCACCCCTGGTTTCAAGAGGCGCGGCGACCGGGATCACCGATGCGGTCCCGGTACGTGTGGTCGGACGCGCCGGACAAATACCCCGACGCGAGGGTGATCTTCACCGACACGAACACGTCGAACTGGGCATGGGATCCGGTCGCAGGCGCCTACTACTGGCACCGGTTCTTCGCCCACCAACCGGATCTCAACTTCGACGACGCCGAGGTACAAGACGCGATCGAAGACGTGATCCGATTCTGGCTGACGGCCGGATTCGACGGGCTGCGTCTCGACGCCGTTCCGTATCTCTTCGAACGAGACGGTACCAACTGCGAGAACCTTCCCGAGACGCACGCCTACCTGAAGCGCCTCCGTGCGATGGTCGACCGAGAGTTCGGCGACCGGATGCTCCTCGCTGAAGCCAACCAATGGCCCGGCGACGTCGTTCAGTACTTCGGTGATGGTGACGAGTTCCACATGGCCTACCACTTCCCCCTGATGCCGCGCCTGTTCATGGCGGTCGCCCGGGGCAGGGCCGACTCCGTGATCGACATCCTGGAGCGAACACCCGATATTCCCGCCGGCTGCCGGTGGGGAATCTTCCTCCGCAATCACGACGAGTTGACGCTTGAGATGGTCACAGAAGAAGAGCGTCGCTTCCTCTGGGACTCCTACGCGCCGGATCCGGCGATGCGGAAGAACGTCGGGATTCGCAGGAGGCTGGCACCACTTCTCGGCGGGGACCGCGGGAAGATCGAACTCCTGAACGCACTCCTCCTGTCGCTGCCCGGGAGCCCGTTCCTCTACTACGGCGATGAGATAGGCATGGGTGACAACTATCTCCTCGACGACCGGGACGGTGTTCGGACACCGATGCAGTGGAACGGCACACCGACGGCCGGCTTCTCGACGGCCGACCCGGCCGAGTTCTATCTCCCGGTCGTCTCGTTACCCGACTACGCCCCGGCGGCCGTCAACGTCGACGACGAGATGTGCGACCCGGAGTCGCTTCTGTCCTGGACCCGATCGATGCTGGCGCTCCGGGCCGGAACACGGCCCCTGATGGATGGAGACTTCCGGATCGTTCCCTCCGACTCGGCTGCAGCGTGCGTGTTCACACGTTCGAACGCCGACGAGATCGTTCTCGTCGCCGCCAACTTCTCGGACGAACCCGTGCAGGTCGGCTTGCCCGACGGGCGCCCGGGGTGGGTGGTGACGGGGAGATCGGCCGGGGCCGGGACCCCGGAAGACTCGCTGACGCTCGACCCATACGGATGGGCATGGCTGCGGCGACGCCGATCCGGGAATCGGTAGGGTTGGCGCATGACTGCTGAATCGGGGCATCTGGAGTGGTGGAAGACCGGCGTCGTCTACCAGATCTATCCGCGTTCGTTCCAGGACACGAAGGGCAACGGAATCGGAGACCTGCCGGGGATCACCGAGCGGCTGGGGTACGTCTCTGAGACGCTCGGCGTCGACGCTATCTGGATCTCGCCCTTCTACCCGTCTCCCATGGTGGACTTCGGATACGACGTTGCCGACTACACCGGCGTCGACCCGATGTTCGGAACCCTCGACGACTTCGACCGTCTGCTCTGCGAAGTGCACACACGGGAGCTTCGCGTCATCATCGACTGGGTGCCGAACCACACGTCGGACCGGCATCCGTGGTTTCTCGAGTCGAAGAGTTCCCGCAACAACCCCCGGCGCGACTGGTACGTGTGGCGGGACCCGAAGTCGGACGGCTCACCACCGAACAACTGGCAGTCCGTGTTCGGAGGTCCGGCGTGGGAGTTCGATGAGCACACCGGGCAGTTCTATCTCCATTCGTTCCTGAAGGAGCAGCCGGATCTGAACTGGCGAAACCCGGCAGTCGAGGCCGCCATGTTCGACACGCTCCGGTTCTGGCTCGATCGGGGCGTCGACGGATTCCGCATCGACGTCGCCCACTTCATCATGAAGGACCCGGAGTTCACCGACAACCCGAGAGCAACCCCTTCGACCGGCGACGCCGACTTCAAGGATCTGGGCGACTACGACGCATGGGAGCACATCAACGACAAGGGTCATCCCGATGTGCATGCCGTCTTCCGGCGTCTCCGCCGAGTGCTCGACGACTACGACGGTGACCGTTTCGCCGTCGGCGAGATACACGTCTTCGACTGGGATGAGTGGGCGGCGTACTACGGCGACGGCGACGAGCTCCACATGCCGTTCAATTTCTCACTCGTATGGGCAGCGTGGGATGCGAAGGCGATTCGGGCCAGGGTCGAGGCGCTCGAGGATGCGATTCCCGCGGCAGCATGGCCGAATTACGTGCTCGGCAATCACGACGAGCAGCGACTCGCGACACGATTCGGACCGGAGAACGCAGGCGCGGCGGCCGTCCTGTTGCTCACGCTTCGCGGTCAGCCGACGATCTACTACGGCGACGAGTTGGGTCTGCGCGAGACACCGATCCCTGCCGAACAACAGCAGGATCCGTGGGGCCTCCGAGTCCCCGGTCTGGGCAGGGACGGATGCCGCACACCCATGGTGTGGACATCCGGAGACGGCCATGGATTCACCGATCCCGACGTCGAGCCATGGCTTCCGTTCGGGGACGATGCCGATATGCGCAATGTCGAGACGGAACTGGTAGACGAGGGGTCGACGCTCATGCTGTACCGCCGAATGCTGCGGCTACGCAAGGCAAGGCCGTCGCTCGTCGCCGGCACGATCGAGTTCCTGGATGACCTTCCGGAAGACGTCCTCGGCTTTGTGAGAACGCACGGGGACGAGCGAACGGTCGTGTTCATCAACTTCGCAGATGAAGCACGCCCGGTCGACCTCGAACCAGGGGCAGCGCTCCTGCTCTCAACGGACCACCGCAGAACGACTATCGGATCGGGGAGCGTGTCACTGGCCGGCAACGAGGCGATGATCATCGACCCGGGCGACCCGCATGTCGTGTGACCCGTCGGGGCGGGTGAACTCGAAGTAGACGAACGTCGAGCCCCGAGCCGGAACGGCACACGCGTAGCGCACACCATGCCCTCGTCCACTGACCCAGCGCTCGGTGGAGCGTTCGAACATCCGACCGTCAGGGGACACGGCGATCCCCGCGAGTTCTTCGTAGTTGTCGTAGAAGGTTCGTCCGCCGTCGTAGGTGGCGAGGTATCCATCGCCCCATTCGATCACGGAGTTGAGCCGCGCCCTGCGTCCGTGCCACGAGTCGTCGCCGGGGGGTTCGAACACGTACTCGATCGTGGGGAAGTACAGGCCATCGTCCGAGGCCGCCAGTACCGTTGCGTCGAGCGGTCCTGCATGCACCGTGTTCCCCTCCACGGTCGGTCCGGTCCGCGGCGGCACGGCCGCGTAGATCCACACCGCTCCATCCTTCAGCATCACGAACGGGTCCTTGATCCAGGGAAGGCCGTAGTCGTGGGGCCAGAGCACGGTGCGGCGGCTCTGCACGTCGAAGTGTTCGATCCGGTCGGCGCGGATCACGTCGATGCGCCAGGTGGACGTTCCTGCGATCTCATAGGAGACGTAGCACCGCCATTCGTTGCCGATCCGGACGCAGTGTCCTTCCTCGATGGAGTTCGCGGCGAAGTCTTCCTTCGTGGCCGTCCACACCTCGGTGAACTCGATCCCGTCGTCGCTGACGGCCACGCCGCACACGCCGGCCCGTCCGTGTTCGAGCGGTCGTCGCTCGCGGTAGAAGAGTGCGAACGTGCCGGAGACAGGATCGAAGCTGACCTTTCCTCCGACCCAATTCCCGTATCCGTTTCCGGGCGGTTGGCGGACGATGGTTGCGGTAGTGGGGTCGAACGCGAGGAACTCGTGGGGTTCAGTCATCCCCGGAACCTACCACTGCTATCCCTTGACGGATCCGGCCGTGATTCCCCGGACGAAGAACCGTTGGAGTGAGAAGAACACAGCCATCGGAACAACGGTGATCACGAATGCACCCGCGGTGAGGAGATGCTCGCGCAGGCCGAACTCGCCGGCCAGCGAAGCCACAACGACGGTAGCGGGCAAGGCTTCCCGGTTCCCTCCGATCATCGTCAACGCGATCAGATAGTCGTTCCAGGTCCAGAGGAACTGGAAGATCGTGAAGGCCGCCAGGACGGGGACGGAGAGGGGAACCACAAGACGCCAGAAGATCGTGAAATGGTCGGCGCCGTCGATCCTCGCCGACT
Source organism: Acidimicrobiia bacterium (assembly GCA_024762335.1). Lineage (GTDB taxonomy): Bacteria > Actinomycetota > Acidimicrobiia > Spongiisociales > UBA5794 > JAHEEL01. The sequence continues at coordinate 106,503 of JANTHO010000001.1, forward strand.
CGAACACGTCTCCCGGCAAGCCGGAGATGTAGTTGTGTAACAGGAAGATCGCAAAAGGTAAGGCGAAGCCCGTGTGGGTCAGCCAGACAGCCGGGATCGTCCCGGCGAGATCAAGATCAGGGAAGACGGTCACCGTCTTTTCGATGAGAGGGATGGTCAGATGGGCGCCGCCCGCGTACATCTGCAACAGCGGAATCAGCGCCACCTGGGACGGAACGGCGAGCAGGGCGACGGTCGCGATGAAGAGCCAGTCCCTGCCCTTGAAGTCGATCCATGCGAACGCATACGCGGCGAACGCTGCGATGGCGATCGGAATGATCGTTGCAACGATGGCGATGGCGGCCGAGTTGAGTAGGCCGTTCGCGAGGCCGCCGGTCGCTTCGGATCCGAGAACGTCCCGGTAGTTCTGGAGCGTGAGGCCGCCGTAGCCGTGTGCGCCGTCCTGCCAGAAAAGCCACCATCCGAAGTTCCTCTGGGCGTCACGGGTACGGAACGAGTTGACGAAGAGGCCGAGCGTCGGGATCGTCCAGATGATCACGAAGAACCAGAGCACCCAGGTGGGGATCGCCCCGAGGAAGCCCCGGACGCGTCCGCCGAGCGCCGCCGGATCGGGTCCCGTCGCCGTCTGACGTTCGGTGGTCGTCATCAGTGGGCCGCCCTTTCCTTCTGCATGCGTCTGATGTTCAGCCACATGATCGGCAGGACTCCGAGGAACAGGACGATGGCGATCGCCGAACCCAGACCGAAGTTGAGTTCGGTGAAGGCCCGCTGCCACATCTCATTCGCGAGAACCTGGGTACCGAAGTTGCCGTTGGTCATGACCTTCGGGATGTCGAAGACCTTGAGCACAGTGACGACGAGTGTCGTGACGACGACTCCGATCGTCGGGGAGACCTGGGGGATGGTGATCCGCCAGAACACCTGGGATTCGGAGGCCCCGTCGATTCTGGACGCTTCGATGAGTTCCGTGGGGACGGCCTTGATGGCCGCTGAGAGAATCACCATTGCAAATCCGGTCTGGATCCAGATCAGTACGACCATCATCCAAAAGTTGTTGAAGGGGGCTTCCTGGAGGAACAGGATCGGCTGACCGATCGTCTGCCCGGTTGCTTCGATCACCTGGAAGCCTCCGAGGCCGGGCCCGAGGAACCGGTAGATGAGCCAGACGATCGGCAGTGCTACGACGACGGCTCCGGCTGTGATCGCCGGCATGTGGGCCTTTCGGCCGCGCCATGCGATGAAGAGAATCCCGACGAGGATGAGGATGAGAATGGCGACGATCACCGCCGTGGCGGTCGGCGAGTTACTCCACTGCCCGAGTTTGATCCATACGGCGTTCATCACGCCGGTCTGGGTCTTCTGTGGCGGTCGAGCGATGTACATGAAACGCCAGATGATCGACGCACCGACGAATGAGATCGCCATCGGCATGAAGATCATCGACTTGGCGACGCTCTCGCCCTTGCTTCGATCGGAGAGGACGGCGATCGCCAAGCCCATACCGGTCGAGAAGATCGTCACGGCGAAGATCCACCACAGGTTGTTCGAGATCGTTCCGCGAACGGCGGCGAACACGGCGAATCCGACGAGGATGACGCCTGCAGCGATCGCCGACAACGACCCTCCGGTGAGACCGACGGTCTGCCCCAGACGCTTCCCCGAAATCCTCGCCACGGCGAAGCCGATGAGGAGGACCAACACGCCCGCCCACATGAGGCGGCTTGTGAACATGTCCGTCCAGTTGCTGAAGTCGATGATGCCCGGATCGGTCACGATCGCGACATAGTTCGACATGCCCGTCCACGTCAACTGGGTGGGTGTTCCCGTGAGGAATCCCAACCAGAACGTCCTGATGAGCGGGATCACGAGCGTCATGAGTACGAATCCCAGTGCAGGGATGAGGAAGATGTACTTCCGGGAACCGAGGGCAATGCTCTGCTTCATCCTGTGATCCGGAAGCGGGAACGTTCCGACCCAGGCACCGATCCCGGCCCCGAGCACGGCTCCTGCAATGACCGCTTCGATCCTGGAGCCCCCGCCGAGTGTCGGGATGAGCCATGCGCCGAACAGCCATCCGATCGATCCCCAGAGTAGGAGCGGACGGATGATGCTCGTCTTGCGTCCCCGGCTTGCCCAAAGGGCTGCGCCGACGGCGAGACCGACGGCGACCGACACGACGAGCGTAACGGGCGAAATAGCCGGCAGGTACGCATCGGTGAAGAAGAATCCAAGGAGGCCACCGAGGATCACTCCGCCACTGATGCCGATCACCAGGTGCGCGCTCTGGTCGGATGTCCGTGAGAGGGCATAGCCGGCGGCGGCACCGACGATCAGGGCCAGTGCAGTGGCGGCGACGGGTTGATCGATCAGCCGATTACCCCAAAGAAGACTGAAGAGCAGAAGAGAGGAGAACCCTCCGATGAGAGAGCTGAACAGGGACCAGCGACGCGGGGCGAGGTCAAAGACCTTGTTGGCGCCGATGAAGACGATCGCACTGACCCCCACCGCGGCGATGATTCCAACGACTGTGGCAATGACGCGATCCATAATCACCCTCACTCGTGACGCGACCCCGACCATAGCAGGAGGGGCCGGCGCCCTGCGCCGGCCCCTCCAGTCGATTCATCCGGTTTTTCGTCAGCTACTGGGCCACGAGGCGTCGATGTTCGCGACCGCCTCTTCAACGGTTTCGTCACCGTTCACGGCACTCGTACCTTCGGTCCAGAACGTCCCGGCGCCGACGGCTGCCGGCATCAGGTCGGACCCGTCGAAGCGCAACACCTCTGCGTTGAGCATGATGTCGATCATCGTCTGCTCGAGCGGGAGGAACACGGATGTGTCCATGTTCTTGTTCGCCGACAGGTAGCCGCTCAGCTGGCCGCCCTTGCGGGCCTGCTGGGCCTTCTGGCGCTCCGTCGAGTACTCCGGGGAGGCGTAGTAGTTCATGACTGCCCACACTTCGGGGCGATCATCGAACGCCGCTGCGAGCGTGCCGCCACCGAGGACCGGCTTCGTGCCGTCGGGTCCGGCCGGGAAGTAGAACACGTCGATCCCACCGGGACCGGTCGGTGTACCTTCCGGCAGGAAGGCGGAGTAGAACGACGCCTGGCGATGCATCATGCAGTCACCGTCGACGAGCGGCTGCCCGTTGTCGCCGAACGGCGTCGAGGCGATCGAACCGCCTGCTGCGTAGACGTAGCCGGGCTTGTTCCACAGATCGATGATCGTCTGCCAGATGTCGATCATCGCCGGATCGCTGAACTTGATTTCGCCTGCGACCCACTGGTCGTAGTAGTCGGCACCCTGGAGGCGCAGTGTCATGTCCTCGACCCAGTCGGTGAACGGCCAACCCGTTGCCGGGCCGGATTCGATGCCGACGCACCACGGCGTCTGACCGTTGGCGACCATCTGATCCGAAAGCGCCCAGAGTTCGTCGAGCGACTGTGGGATGGCGTAGCCGTTTGCATCGAACGCCTGCGTGTCGTACCACACGAGCGACTTGATGTCGGCCTTGTTCGGGACGCCGTACTGGACGCCGTCCACGTTGCCGAATGAGACGAAGGCCTCCGGCCAGTTCTCAACGGTCGTTGCGGTCACGTCGTCCGGCAGGGGAAGGATGAACCCTTCACGTGCGAAATCGGCGAGCTTGCCCGGCTGCGGGAAGATCGCGATGTCGGGCGGGTTGCCGCCTGCGGCCTGCGCGTTGATCTGGTCCGAGAAGTCGCGAGCACCCGTGTAGGTGATCGTCATCCCGTTGGCGTCGGCGAAGACGTTGAGGGCGTCCTGCATGGCGCCTGCTTCTTCGTCGGAGCTCTCGGGACCGAAGACCGTAACGGTCGTGCCCTCGAGGCTTGCCATTGCTTCTGTGGTCGTCGTTTCGCCACCACCGGCGGTGGTGGTCGTTGCCGGAGCGGCCGTCGTGGTCGTCGCCTCCGTGCTCTCCGTTGCCGTCGTCGTGGTCTCGTCGCTGCTCGATGAGCAGGCGGCCGCAACGAGTGCGAACGCTACGAGGACCAGGAGGACGATTCGGAATCTCTTCATATGAGCTCCCTCTATCGAGTTCATGTTGTCGGCAGCCGGTCGGCCACCGGCAGACAGGCTACTCCATTGGACAGCCATCGGCCACAGAACCTCGACCTGACGGGTATTCAAGCGTCTCTAGACTCGCGGTATGAGACACAGCGACCCTTACGAAATCCCCACGTTCGTTACCCATCTCGAGTGCCCCGCCACCGGTGAACGCTTCGAAGCGGACACCGTCCAGGGTCTCTCTTCTGCCGGAAAGCCGCTGCTCGTCCGGTACGACCTGGATGGCATCGCCGCCTCGGTTACGAAGACCGACCTCGCCGGACGACCCGACGGCATGTGGCGCTATCGGGAGTTCCTGCCCGTTCGCCGCACGGAGGACATCGTTTCACTCGGCGAATCGGCAACCCCGCTCGTCACGTTGCCGCGTCTGGCCGCCGAAATGGGAGCGGACGAGATCCTTGTCAAGGACGAAGGCCGCCTTCCGACCGGGTCGTTCAAGGCCAGGGGGCTGTCCATGGCCGTGTCGATGGCGAAGGAACTCGACCTCACCCGGCTTGCGATGCCGACCAATGGCAACGCCGGCGCCGCGCTCGCCGCATACGGATCACGGGCGGGGATCGACACCTACGTCTTCTGTCCCGACGACACCCCCGAAGTGAACGTCCGGGAAATCGCCATGCAGGGCGCCCATGTGTGGAGGGTCAACGGCCTCATCAACGACTGCGGAAAGATCGTCGGCGCCGGAAAAGAGGCGATGGGATGGTTCGACGTCTCAACGCTCAAGGAGCCGTACCGGATCGAGGGCAAGAAGACGATGGGCCTCGAACTCGCCGACCAGTTGGGATGGCAGGTCCCCGACGTGATCTTCTACCCGACCGGCGGCGGCACCGGCCTCATCGGCATGTGGAAGGCGTTCCTGGAGTTGCGCGAGATCGGATGGCTGACCGGTCCACTTCCCCGCATGGTTGCCGTCCAATCGACCGGATGCGCCCCAATCGTTCGTGCATACGATGAAGGGGCCGATCACGCCGACCTGTGGGAGAACGCATTCACGATCGCCTCCGGGATTCGCGTTCCTGTGGCGATCGGTGATTTCCTGATCCTCGAGGCCGTGCGCGACAGCGGCGGGTTCGCGATCGCCGTGTCCGACGAAGAGATCGCGGCCGCACAGGAACGGGTTCCCGCCACCGACGGCCTTCTTCTCTGTCCGGAGGGTGCAGCGACCTTCGCTGCGTACGAGCGGTCGCTCGCAGACGGCCTCGTCTCCCCTGAGGACCGCGTTGTCTTGTTCAACTGCGGAAACGGACTCAAGTACCCCATGCCTCCGGCAGAGCGCAGCCTCGACCACACGCAACCCATCGACTGGGAGTCCCTCTCCGAGGAGTAGGCGTGGCAGACGTCGTCATCACCGAGTTCATGGACGACGACGGCGTCGCTTCGCTGTCCTCCGACTTCGCCACCATCTACGACCCGACGCTCGTCGACGACCGCCCGCGGTTGCTCGGCATGCTCGAGTCCGTTCGTGGTCTCGTGGTCAGGAATCGGACACAGGTGGATGTCGAACTGCTCGATGCGGCCCGGGACCTCGTCGTCGTCGGCCGCCTCGGCGTGGGGTTGGACAACATCGACCTTGTGGCGTGCGCCGACCGGGGCGTGGCCGTGAAGCCGGCGATCGGAGCGAACGTGACGGCCGTTGCTGAATACGTCATTCTCACCGCCCTGGCGTTGACCCGCCGCGTTTTCGATGCGACGACCGGCGTGCTCGACGGGTCGTGGCCCCGCACCGAGTCGGTTGGAGGCGAGGTCACCGGGAAGCGTCTCGGTCTCGTTGGTCTCGGAGCCATCGGACGGGCCGTTGCCGATCGTGCAATCGCCCTGTCGATGAACGTCATCGCTTTCGATCCGTACCTCGATCCGGACGACCCGGCATGGGAAGGTGTGTCGCGGACCTCATTCGACGAACTCGTGAAGGCAAGCGACGTGATCAGCATCCACGTTCCACTCACCGACTCGACACGGAATCTCTTCGGCCGAACCACGATCGCGTCCATGCGTCCCGGATCGATCCTCATCAATACTGCGAGAGGTGGCATCGTCGACGAGGATGCCCTTGCACGGGCACTCCTCTCTGGACATCTCGGCGGTGCCGCTCTCGACGTGTTCGCAACCGAACCGGTGACCAGAGCATCCCGCGGACGACTCGTGGACGCGCCGAACCTGATCGCAACACCACACATCGCAGGCATCACGGAGGAGTCGAACGCGCGGGTCGGAATGATGACGGCAGATCATGTGCGACGTGCCCTGACCGGAGGGGATCGTCGATGACGACGGTCACTGCCGTCGGCCTTGCGGTCCTTGACTTCGTATTCGGTGTTGATACGGGACCCGAGCGCGGTCGGAAGGTCTTCGCCTCATCGCTCACCGAAGCGGGCGGTGGCCCGGCAGCCACCGCGGCCGTCACTGTCGCCGCCCTTGGTGGGACCGCCCGGTTCGTGGGTCGGATCGGTGATGACACGGTCGGAGATCGGATCGTCGAGGACTTCGCCGGATGGCATGTGGATACCGGCCGTCTGCGGCGCATTCCCGGGGTTCCCTCACCGCTGTCATCGGTCGTGGTCGAACCCGACGGGGAGCGGACGATCGTGAACTACACCGATCCCCGGTTGCATGCTCCCACCGACATCGTGACTGCAGATGACCTACGGGGAGCCGACGTCGTTCTCGCTGATCTCCGGTGGCCGACCGGTGGCCTGTCGGCACTGGCTGCCGCGGCGGAGCTGGGCCTGCCGTCCATCGTGGACTTCGACGAGACTCCGGAACAGGGCCTCGTGGAGGCGCTGGAGACTCCCACACACATCGTGTTCTCGGCACCCGCCCTCGCTGCTCTGTCGAACACCGGGGATCCCACAGCAGGGCTGGAAAGCATCAACCGACGCACCGATGCGTGGGTGGCGGTGACGCTTGGATCGAGAGGCGTGCTGTGGATCGATGACGGTGTCGTCGTCCACACGCCGGCGTACGACGTCAACACCGTCGATACCCTTGGTGCAGGCGACGTGTTCCACGGCGCGTTCGCTCTCGGTCTCGGCGAGGGTCGGCCGATTCGGGAGATCGTGCAGCGAGCGGCAGCGACGGCGGCGCTCAAGTGTGAGCGATTCGGGGGCAGGGCGGGGATACCGACTCTGGCCGAAGTAGAGACCTTCATGAAGGAGTATGCGAGATGAGTGTGTCGGCAGGAAAGCTCTGGGGCCTGAGACGCCTCGCCGATGAGAACGGGCGATTCAAGATGGTGGCCGTCGATCAGCGTCCACCGATCAAGACGCTCGTTGCCGCGGCGCGAAGCGCAACCGAAGCGGATGACGGGGATGTGCGTGCCGTGAAGCGGCTCCTCGTGGAGGAGTTGGCGGGTGATTCGACCGCTCTCCTTCTCGATCCGCACTACGCCTATCCGGCGGCCATCGATGCGGTCCCGCCGGCGAAAGGCCTGCTTCTCACGCTCGAAGATTCCGTCTTCGAAGACACTCCTGCAGGTCGACGATCTTCTGAAATCGACGATTGGAGTGTTGAGAAGATCAAACGGACCGGTGCCGACGCCGTCAAACTGCTCGCGTGGTATCGCCCGGATGCCGACGGGTCGGTTCTCGAGCATCAGCGCGCATTCGTGGCGAAGGTCGGCGAGGCGTGTCGACGTTACGACCTCCCGTTCGTCTTCGAAATCCTTACCTACCCGCTGCCCGCCGATGACGGACTCACCGCCCCAGACGCCGCTTCGGCGCGGGCCGAGCAGGTCATTGCCGGCGTGGAGGAGTTCTCGTCACCCCGATACGGCGTGGATCTCTTCAAGTTGGAGAGCCCGGTGCCTCCATCCGGCGTTCCGGACCCCGACGACGATGGCGGCCCGACCACCCAGGGCTACTTCGACGCACTCGACGCCGCCGCGGGCAGGCCGTGGGTCATGCTCTCGGCCGGCGCTGCTCAGGACGACTTCGAACGGATCCTCACCTACGCCTATCGGGCCGGTGCAAGCGGATTCCTCGCAGGCCGGGCCATCTGGTGGCCGGCCCTGCAGGCATTCCCCGACCTCGACGAAGCGCGTCGCGAGTTGCGCAGAGACGGCGCCCCCTATCTCAGGGACATCGGAGCACTCACCGACCGGTCTGCGAAGCCGTTCACGGAACACGCCTCGTACGGCGACGAAGGCCCGACCCTCGCCGGAGACCCCTTTGATTTCCGTGCCACCTACCCGTCGTTCGGAGATGCGACATGAAACTCGGTGTGATCGCCCTCGGCCGTCCGACGTTCGACGTCCCGTACGCGACGGCAACCGCGAACGCGGCGTGGGGAACCCTGATCGAGGGGCCGTGGGAGATTGTCGGCTCACCCGACCTTCTGATGGATACCGACGCCGTCGACAGTGCGGTCGCGGATCTTGTCGACACCGTCGATGGCCTGATCGTTCTTCAGGCGACGTTCGCGGATTCAACGCTGCTCGTCCACGCCACGGCGGCAGACCTGCCCGTGGTCCTGTGGGCCTTCCCCGAAGAACGAACCGGCGGGCGACTTCGCCTCAATTCCTTCTGCGGCATCAATCTCGGCGGCTACACCCTGACGAACCTCGAGAGGACCTACCGATGGGTCTATCGCGATGCCGAAGACGACGCGGCCGTCACCGACCTGGCCGCTGCGCTTTCGGGGCCTGCGCTGCGGCCGTCCGTCGGGGACGTCAAACCGATCGACACATTCGACGACGCAATACGAGATGAAGCGACAGCGGTGCGCGACCGCATCGCCAACGCAACGATCGGCCGGATCGGAGACCATCCGGCCGGGTTCGAGCCGTGTGACTACGAGGCTCGCGTCATCAGCGAGGTGTTCGGCACGTCGATCGACGCGATCCCCCTTCCCACCCTCTTCCAACGTTCCGCCGGATCCGACGCAACCCTGGTCGAGCAGGCGACCGAACGAGCGTCGTCGTTCCTCACGGGCGTCGGCGAACTCGATACACATGCCGTCGAGCAGAGCCTTCGATTGAACGTTGGGCTCAGCGGCCTCGTCGAGGATCGTGGCTGGTCCGGGGTCGCGACCCGTTGCTGGCCCGAGACCTTCACCGAATTCGGTGGTGCCGCGTGCACACCGATGTCGCTGTTGAACGACGTCGGCGTGATCGGAACGTGCGAAGCCGACGTGTATGGCAACATCACCGGGCTCGTCATGCAGTGGCTTGCCGGGTCGGCCGCGTTCGTGACCGACCTCGTTCATCTCGATCGCGTCTCGAATACGGCCGTCTTCTGGCATTGCGGTCTTGCGCCGTTCGAGATGGCCGACCCGGACTTCGTTCCGAGAGCGACCGTGCATTCGAACAGGAAACTGCCGCTGCTGAGCGAGTTCCCGCTCAAACCGGGCAGGATCACGTTGGCCCGATTCAGCCGGTCACGTGGAACCCATCGTCTCGTCGTCGGCGGTGGTGACATGATCTCAGCACCGCTCGCCTTCTCCGGCACCGCGGGTGTTGCACGCCTCGATCGGCCGGTCGACGACGTGTTGGCGACGGTCATGGATGAAGGGTTGGAACATCATTACGGCATCGTCTACGGGGATGTCCGGGAGCAGCTCGCTGCGCTGGCGTCACTCCTGTCGATGCCGGTCGTGGAACTGTGAGGAGCGATATGACAGACATCGTCCGCTACGGCGTCATCGGCACGGGCATGATGGGAGTCGAACACATCCTGAACATCAACGAGCTCGACGGAGCGGTGGTGACCGCCATCTCCGACCCGGACGCGGGATCGAGGACCGCCGGGGCCGAGGCGGCCGGCATCGGCGACGACGGGGTCTTCTCCGACCACCGTGACCTCATCGCGTCCGGCCGCTGCGACGCCGTCGTCGTTGCGAGCCCGAACTACACCCACATCGACATCCTCCCGGACGTGCTCCATGCGGGCCTGCACGTCCTCGCCGAGAAGCCGCTGTGTACGACGGTGGAGGACTGCCGGACGGTGATCGAAGCGGCGGAAGATTACGACGGTGTCGCCTGGATGGGGATGGAGTACCGGTACAAGCCGCCGATCGCACGACTCGTCGAAGAGGTGAGTGAAGGAACGGCCGGACGGGTCCACATGGTGGCCATTCGCGAGCACCGGTTCCCGTTTCTCGTCAAGGTCGGCAACTGGAACCGGTTCAGCCGCAACACGGGAGGAACGCTCGTTGAGAAGTGCTGCCACTTCTTCGACCTGATGAACCTCATCACCGGGGCCGAACCCGTCCGTGTCTACGCATCGGGTGGCCAGAGCGTCAACCACCTCGACGAGGAGTACGACGGTGAGGTGCCGGACATTCTCGACAATGCCTATGTGATCGTCGACTACGACAGTGGAGCAAGGGCCATGCTCGACCTGTGCATGTTCGCCGAGGGAAGCAGGAACGAGCAGGAGATAGCCGTCACCGGAGACACGGGTAAGGTCGAAGCGTTCGTTCCCGAATCGGTTGTACGGATCGGGCGCCGATCGGATGGTGAGGTCACCGAATTCGAGGTCGTCGACGATCGTGTCGCCTATGCGGGACTCCATGAGGGTTCGAGCTACCTCGAGCATCTCGACTTCCTCGAAGCGATCCGCAACGGGACGTCGCCGAAGGTGACCCTCGAAGACGGGATGCGTGCCGTCGCTCTCGGCGTTGCCGCCCACCGATCGATCGACGAGGGCCGGCCCGTGATGTGGGACGAAGTGATCACACGGCCGATGCCATAGCCGTGACGTCCTCCGCTCGACGAAACCTCTGGGCCGGAGTGGCCTTGTTCCTTGCGCTTCTCGCCGTAACGGCGGGGGTTGTGATGGGATGGGTGCAGCCTCTCGACGACGCATGGCGGTCGCTGATGGCCGACGCCGAGATCCCGTGGCTCGTCGCCGTCGCGAAGGGTTTCCACGTCGTCGGCGGTTTTCCGGTCGCTCTCGGTACCTCGATCGTCATCGGTGTCGCTTTCGCCGTCGCGAAGAAGTGGAGGTTGTTCTGGGCGTGGATCGCGATCGTCGCCGGCGCACAGTTCCTCTCTACGGTCGTGAAACTCCTCATCGATCGTGCCCGTCCGGTCGATGCCCTCGTTCACGAGGCTTCTGCGGCCTACCCGTCGGGACATGCGATGGTGTCGGGCGCTGCGATCGGGATCGGCCTGGCCGTTCTTGCCGGATTCGTTTGGCCGCGACGCAGACGGCTCTTCCTCTGCATCGGGATCGCCTACGCGGTCCTGATGGCGTTGAGCCGAACGTACCTGAGGGTGCACTGGCTCACCGACGTCGTCGGCGGCCTGCTGTTCGGTTGCGCAGTCGTCGCTTTCGTGGCGACGACCGCGATGTACCGCCGAGTCGACGGCGGCTCCTAGCGGCCCGGTTGTGCGTTTCGGATGAGACGGCAGACGAACGACACAGCCGTTTGAGCATCTGAGGCGCCGATCCGTTCCCCGGTTTCGTGGATCGTGCCGAGGGTGCTCGTGCCAGCAGTGAACTGGGATCGGACGATATGGGGAGCGTGAGACACGAGAGACCCCTTGCACCGCAAGGGGTCTCGTCCGTGGGCCCACCTGGATTTGAACCAGGGACCTCATCCTTATCAGGGATGCGCTCTAACCAGGCTGAGCTATGGGCCCTCGGATCGAGAACGATAGCAAGGAAGGGGTCGTAGAGGCCAAGCCGGGAATAGGGTTGGCACCCCGAGCGATTGAGGAACATCGTGGAACCCATACACCTCGTCGGCATCTCCGGCAGCCTCCGCGTCGCCTCATACAACACGGCGTTGCTGCGCGCCGCGTTCGCCGAACTGCCGGAAGGGACCACCGCCGAGATCGTCCCGCTGCACGGGATACCTCTCTACAACCAGGACGACGAACGGGAGCGGGGCATGCCGGAAACGGTTGCGGAGCTCCGGAGGGTCGTCGGATCTGCCGACGGAATGGTCTTCGCCACACCGGAATACAACTGGTCGGTCACCGGTGCGATGAAGAACGCCATCGACTGGCTCTCGCGCGGACCGGGTTCGCCACTCGACTTCAAGCCGGCGGCCATCATTGGAGCAGGAGGAGGGTCGGGTACCGCACGATCGCAACGTCATCTGCGGGACATTCTCTCGCACAACAGCCTCTGTATCGTCGCCGATCCGCAAGTGATGGTCTCCGGAACAGCCGATCGGTTCGATGGGACGACCCTCGTCGACGAGGGTGTGAAGGTGGATCTCCGCGAGATGATCGGCCGATTGTGCGAGCTCGTAGATCGAGCCCGGTCCGCGGAACGGCTTCCGGTGAAAGGTTCGATTCTCGTCGTCGGACCTACTGCCGGAAGGGTGGACGATGCGGTCCGGTCCGTTGCCGAGATGGGGTATCGGACGCTGACGGCACATGCGGCCGTCGACGCCATCAGGATCTTGAGTAACCGGTCGATCGCAGGCGTCGCGATCGACGCGACGCTGGACCTGGAGAATCGAGGTGCCTTGGTCGATCGGGCGGGTGATGATGTGGTGATGGCAACCGTTGAAACCCCTGCACATGCCGGTACTGAGATCGAGGAAGCGCTTCGCTACGCGAACAGCCCGGGGTAGCCTCGCTCCCTGTCCCGATCGTAAGGAGACTCCGTGCGTCATTGGATCCTGTTCTTTCACCTGCTGTCCGTCATCGTGTGGCTGGGGGGCTCGATCTACGTCGAGGCGCTCATGGCCGCCGCAGGACGCGGCGACGATGAGCGAACACTGACGACCGTGTTCCAGAAGGTCGGAGTGACGAATCGCCGGCTCTTCAACCTGGCGGGTGTAGCGGCGATCGTGTTTGGATTCTGGCTGGTGGTGATCACGTCGTTCGAGTTCGAGATGCTGTGGGTGACCGTCGGAATCCTCCTGGCGACGATCGCCGTCGTCATCGACCTCTTCTACGCGACACCGCGTGTCGATCGCGCCGAACGTGCCCTGAACGCCGCGGAGGGCGAAAGTGAGGGGATTGCCGATCTCATGAAACAGGTGTCCATGGCGAGCCACGCGAGAACCGGCCTTCTGTTCGTCGCCATGATCTTCATGGTCTTCAAATTCTGACACGGTCGGCATCTCCGGCCGGTCGATAGACTGTTCGCCATACGGGGACGTAGCTCAGTTGGGAGAGCACCTGGTTTGCAACCAGGGGGTCGTCGGTTCGAGTCCGATCGTCTCCACGCTTGGTGAAGAGCCAAGAGCCAAGAATCAAGAGCCAAGACGACACAGTCTTGGCTCTCGCTTGTCTCTGGTGGGCTAGCGTCTCTTCCAGACCGAGCGACTGGAGGACCCTCACATGGAACAGGCCGTGATCGTCGATGCCGTCCGCACGCCGATGGGGAAGAGGAATGGCTCTCTCGCCGGGTGGCACCCCGTCGATCTCGCAGCAGAGACGTTGACGGCGCTCGTCGAGCGCAACGGCTTCGATCCGGCTCTCGTCGACGACGTCATCATGGGCTGCGTGTCACAGGTGGGGGAGCAGACATTCAACGTCGGCAGGAACGCGGCCCTCGCCGCCGGTTGGCCGGAGACGGTTCCCGGCGTCACCCTCGACCGACAGTGCGGGTCCAGTCAACAGGCGGCCTCGTTTGCGGCACAGGGGATCATGGCAGGCGCATACGACGTGGTGATCGCCGCCGGTGTCGAATCGATGACGAGGGTTCCGATGGGGATCTCCTTCTCTCAGGGTCCCGGCAAGCCGTTCGGTGAGAAGATGCGGGCGAGATACGACCATCGGCTCGTCCCACAGGGGATCTCGGCAGAGATGATCGCGGAACAGTGGTCGCTCACCCGGGAGGATCTCGATCAGATCGCCTACGACTCGCAGATGCGCGCTCACCAGGCCACGATCGAAGGGCGATTCGCCTCACAGATCATCCCCATCGACGTGGACGGGCGGGACGAGCCGTTGACGGGCGACGAGGGCATTCGTTCGTCCACGACGGTCGAGATCCTCGGCAACCTGAAGCCCGCGTTCAAGGAAGACGGCATCGTGACCGCAGGGAACTCCTCGCAGATCACCGACGGTGCGGCGGCAGTTCTCATCATGAGCGAGACGAAGGCTCGCGAACTCGGCCTACGTCCCCGGGCGACGTTTAAGGCATTCTCGGTGACGGGGACGGATCCGGTGACGATGCTCACCGGACCGATTCCGGCCACCCAGATCGTGCTGGAGCGAGCGGGTCTCGGGATCGACGACATCGGCCTGTTTGAGGTCAACGAAGCCTTCGCTTCGGTCGTCGGAGCATGGCTGCAGGAGACCGCCGCCGATTGGACCAAAGTCAACGTCAACGGCGGTGCCATCGCTCTCGGTCATCCCCTTGGCGCCTCCGGAGCGCGATTGATGACGACGCTCGTACACGAGATGGAGCGAACCGGTACGCGGTACGGACTCCAGACCATGTGCGAAGGCGGGGGGACCGCCAACGGCACGATCCTCGAACTCGCCGGTTGATCACGGCGACCGGCGTTCCAGCGACGTCGGGATGTCCCCAGGCTGTGGGGGATTCCGTGGATAACTACACAGATGTAATTACATCATCCACGTGTATTTGGTCGTGACTGTCCGGTAGAGCTCTCGCGAACCCAGGGTTGCGGAGGTCGCTAGCGGTAGTTGAGCGTCATCCCGAAGCCGATACCGATCATTGCGAGGCCCAACAGGAGGAACTTGTTATCGGCTCGCCCTCCGAAAAGTCCCATGTAGTTGAGGAGGATCACGACGATCCCCAGAGCCATGAGACCGAACATGGTCACCACGTACCACGTTGGCGACGGGCCTTTGGTGTCGACCTGGCTGGCGGTCGGGTTCTTCGGCGGGGTCGGTCGTTTGTTGGCCTTCTTGCGGCCCTTCGATACTGGCATGGGGTCAATCGTAGCGACCGTTGGCTCCGATCCCAACGGGAGATCGGTTCCCGTTGTGTGGTCTCGCCGGTACGCTGCGCATCTATGGACGAGACGCCAGCCACACCGACCGGCAAATCGAACTCCCGGCCAATGGAGGTCGTGAGGCGCGTCGTCCGAATCATCGGGTGGACGAGCATCGTCGCAGGCGTTCTCATCCTCGGGTTCGTCGCCCAACAACTCTTCGTCACGACCTGGTTCGCTCAACAGAACCAGGAGGCGCTCGTCGAAGAGGTGGAGACACACTTCGAGGCGGCGGAGATCACCGAGGTCGAGTACACGCCCCCCGCACCGTCGACGACCACGCCGGGAGTGGGAACGACTCAGCCACCGGGGGAGGTAACTCCCGGCGCGGGAGGCTCGGGAACCGATCCCGGCGCACCACTTGTGCCGAAGAAGCGGACGATTCTCGTCGAATCGACACCGGAGAAGCACAGTGCGTTCGCGATCATCCGGATCCCGACCATCGATCGCCTGAAGGATGGGTGGACCGTCGTCGAAGGTGTGTCGCTCCGTGATCTGAAGAACGGTGCCGGGCACATGCCCCACACGCCCCTCCCGGGACAGCCGGGAAACGCCGTCATCTCGGGTCATCGAACGACCTATGGGGCCCCATTCCACGAACTCGACACACTCAACCCCGGCGACATCATCGAAGTTGACACGGCTCTGGGGACCCACACGTATGCTGTGAGAGAGACGATTATCGTCCGTCCGACCGAACTGTGGGTGACCGAACCGCGTGACGGGGCGTGGCTGACCCTCACGACATGCCACCCGAAGTTCTCGGCGCGTCAGCGGTTGATCGTCTTCGCAGAACTCATCGACGGGCCCAACTGGGAGGCGATCTACGCATGAAGGACTGGTTCATCTCTCTTCCGGGTCCGATGGCCGTCAAGATCCTGATCGCTGCGATCGTGATCGTCGTCGGCCTGGTCGCGCTCTTCTTCTTCTACGACTGGGTGGGAACGAACCTCCTCGATTCCGGCGGCACGATCGGATGAAGGTCCTGGTCGTCGACAACTACGACTCGTTCACCTACAACCTCGTTCAGTACTTCGGTGAGTTGGGAGCCGAGCCGATCGTGATCAGGAACGACGAGGTGTCCCCGATCGAGGGTGCCTCTCTGCGACCCGACCGGCTCGTCATTTCTCCTGGACCGGGGACTCCCGATGACACCGGGTATTCGATGGAGTATCTCACGACGATCGGGATAAAGATCCCGACGCTCGGCGTGTGCCTCGGGCATCAGGCCATCGTCGCAGCGTTCGGCGGTGTGATCGGTCGCGCTCCGGAACCACGCCACGGCAAGGTATCACTGATCGGCCATGACGGCCGGGGAGTCTTCACCGGTCTGCCGAACCCGTTCGGGGCCACGCGATATCACTCCCTCGCGGCGACATCTGTGCCGGACGTCCTCGAGGTCACGGCAACGTCGGAGGACGGGGTCGTTCAGGGCGTTCGACATCGCCGGTACCCGATCGAAGGCGTCCAATTCCATCCCGAATCGATCATGACGGAAGTCGGCAAGGATCTGCTGGCAAACTTCCTGAGCGGCGCGGTGATCGTCCAGTAGGGCGGGAACCGGATTCGCCCTATTCGGCGATGCGGTACGTTCCCTCGCCGTCGACGGTGACCAGACCCTCGTCTGAGAGATCAGCCAAGGCGCTCTTCACATCTTTCGCGGGGAAACCCGTTTGACGGGCGATCTCCTGCTCGGTCGCCGCCCCGCCGACGAGAGAGCGGACGATGGCGCCGCGCAACTGGCGTGCGGATCCCTCGAATCGGCCCTGAGGCGTCGGAGGACGATACGAGTCCGGTCCGACGCACCATTGGCAGACGGGACAGCCGGCGCAGTCGGGATTCCTGGGCAGGCATCGCGTGGCGCCGAGATCCATCACTGCCTGATTCCACTCCGCGGCGGGATCGCCCAGATCGTCGGCAGCCACCGTACGGAGCGCCGGACCGCTCAGCGATTCCCCGTGCCAGCGGCTCAGAACCCGGCGCATGTTCGTGTCGACGGTCGCGACCCGTCGTCCGAATGCGAACGAAGCAACGGCGGCTGCCGTGTACGGGCCGATGCCGGGGAGTTCGACGAGACCGGCGGTCGTCGTCGGCCACCCGTCCCTAGAGACGATCCTCGCTGTCTCGCGCAAGCGCAACGCCCGCGAGTTGTAGCCGAGACCCGTCCAGAAAGCGAGAACGTCCCTGAGATCCGCCGATGCGAGGTCGGCTGCGGTCGGGAAGGAATCGACGAACCGCTCGTAGAACGGGATCACGCGTGACGCCTGTGTCTGCTGAAGCATCACCTCGGATACCAGAATCTTGTAGGGGTCGCTCTCACCTCTCCACGGGAAGGATCGCTGCTCCGCCCGATACCACGCCAGGAGGGCGCCGTTGCGTTCCTGCTCGACGAGGAGCGTCATCAGGGAGAAGTCGTGGTCGTCGCCGGGCCCTTCGAGACGACGATGTTCACGGTTGACCCGCGATCGACCGACGTCCCCCCGATCGGATTCTGGGAGATCACGGTCCCGGCGAGCGCTGCATCCTCAACTTCGGTCTTCGAGACAACGAGTCCCGCAGCCGTTATGGCGTTGGTCGCATCCGCTTCGGTCATGTCCGTCACATCGGGAACCGTGACCTTCTCGACCTCACCGAGAAGGACCGTCACCTGGCTGCCGTCGTCGACCTGGGTGCCCGCAGGCGGACTCTGATCGGCGACTTTGTCGATGTTCGGGTCACCGGGTGGCACGATCGTGGTCCCGCCGACGATCACATCCACCCCAACAGCAGCACCGGCCGCGGCCGCTTCATTCGCGGTCATTCCCGTGAAGTCGGGGACGGCGACCTGTTTGATGACACCGATCTTCACCGTGACATCGGTCCCCGAGTCCACGGTCGTGCCGGCGCCGGGGCTCTGCTCTGCGACGAGACCATCGAGACCGCTGGCTGCAGAAACTTCGACCGTCCCGTCTTCGACGATGCTGAGGTTCGCGTTCTCCGCCGCGGCAGTGGCATCGGCGATCGACATGCCCACGAGGTTGGGGACGGTCGCCGGTTCGGGACCCTTCGAAACCCAGACAACGATGGTGTCCTCGCGCCCGACGACCCGACCCGCCTCGGGGTCGGTGCGTATCGTGAATCCAACGGCGATATCGGGCGAGAACTCCTCATTTGACGTGACGTTCGTGAAACCCGCTCTCGCCAACTCGAGCTGGGCCTCGTCGCCCGATTTGCCCGAGACATCCGGAACCTCGAGGGAGAACGGCCCCTTTGAGACAACGAGATTGACGAGAGAGCTCGCGGCCGCTTCGGTCCCGGCGGATGGATCCTGCGATATCACCGTGTTCGCAGGAACGTCCTCGGTGAGGGTGTATTCGACACGGCCGACCTGGAACCCCTGGGCTTCGATGAGCGCCCTGGCGACTTCTTCCGTTTCTCCGACGACCGATGGGACCGCAAACTGCTCCGTTCCTGCGGATTCGATCACGGTGACGAACGAACCCTTCTCAACTTCGGTCCCAGCCGTCGGTTCGGTGTCGATGACCACGCCGGCCGGGACCGTCTCGCTGTTCTCCAGACGATTCAGTACCTTGAGATCGAGTTCCTGGAGCGTCCTGGACGCGGTCTCCGCCGGAACGAGCTTCAAGTCCGGAATGGTGACCATGCCTCCACCTCCGCCGGTGCCGGTGAAGAGGCGGAACAGGATGAAGACGCCGATGGCGAGCAACCCCAGGAGGGCGATCACCGCGGCGACGTAAGCTCCCTGACCCGTTGTTCCGTCTTCCGTCTGGCTGGCGACGACTCGCGCGGTCTCGTCGGGTGGAACCGTCGCGGGAGGAGGCACGAGAGCGGTCGCCGCGGCAGCAGCCGCTGCACCCACGACGAGCGGCTGACGACCGGAGAGGAAGAGAAGCAGGTCGGAACGAAGATCGGCGGCGCTCGGATACCGATCGGCGGGACTCTTGGCCATCGCTGCCTCGTCGATGGCGGAGAGTTCTTGGGGAACTTCCGGGTTGACCTGAGCGGCCGTCGGTGCGAACTCGGACACGTGCTGGTACGCGACGGCGACCGGACTTTCGCCGGTGAACGGGGGTTGGCCGGTGAGCATCTCGTACAGCACCACGCCGAGCGAGTAGACGTCCGACCGGCCGTCGGCGGGAAGACCCTGTGCCTGCTCCGGGCTGAAGTACGTGGCGGTGCCGATGACGGCGCCGGTGCGGGTCAGTTCTTCGGAGTCATCGAGCGCTCTCGCGATTCCGAAGTCGGTCACTTTGACCGAACCGTCACGCGTGATCATGATGTTCCCGGGCTTGATGTCCCGGTGCACGACGCCGGCCTGATGGGCAACGGTGAGCGCCGCGGCGGTTTCGGCGGCGATCTCGGCGGCTCTCCTGGGGAAGAGAGCGCCTTCGTTCTTGAGGATGTCGCGCAGCGTCCGACCTTCGATCAACTCCATGACCATGAAGTAGGTCGGTCCATCCTTCCCCCAGTCGTATATGGCGACGATGTTCGGGTGGCTCAGGTTTGCCGCAGCCTGGGCTTCCCGCTTGAAGCGGGTGACGAACGCATCGTCCGAGGAGAAGTTCGCATGGAGGACCTTCACCGCGACCCGGCGATTGAGCAAGGTGTCTTCGGCTTCATAGACATCGGCCATTCCACCTCTGGCGAGATGTTTGACGATGCGATATCGGTCGGAGAGAACGCGATTTTCCATGATCAGTAACGATGGTACCGACGGAACGGAGTTTGGGGGTGCCGGCCGGTCATCGGAGGTAGGTTTCGAAGAGTCTTGCGGCGATCGGTGCAGCGACCGATCCGCCGGAGGCCGTCTCGCCCGCCGGTCCGCCGTTCTCGAGGAGCACCGCCACGGCGATGCGCCGTTCTCCCGGTTCGGGATCGACGGGTGCGAACCCGATGAACCAGACATGGGGAGATGATCCGGTCACCTCGGCGGTTCCGGTCTTGCCCGCGACGCGCAGGTCTGGTACGGCGGCGTTGTGTCCCGTTCCGGAGATCACCGCCTTCTCCATCATGTCGGAGAGCACGGCGGCGGAAGCGGGGCTGATGGCTCTCCTCCAGAGCGTCGGTTCGGTTGTGGACTCGATCTTGCCGTCGTGGGTGAACACGTCGGCGACGACGAACGGGATCATGATGTTCCCCTCATTCGCGACGGCTGCGGCAACGAGAGCCATCTGCACGGGGGTGGCCCGCACGTCCCGCTGACCGAGAGCATTCTGAGCGGCGGCGGCAGGGTCATCGGCATAGGTCGCGGAGTCCGGCATCGAAGAGGGAACGACCGGGAGTTCGTATGGGATGACGCTGTTGAATCCGAACGCTTCCGCCGTGGCTGTGAGTGTCTCTGCACCCACTTCCATCCCGAGCGCCGCGAGTGTCGTGTTGCATGAGTGGACGAACGCATCCTCGAGTGTCACGGTGCGACCGTCGAGACACACATCGTCGTCGTAGTTGTGGATCGTTGCCGTCGTTCCTGGAAGTTCGAGAGCGATGGGGTCTGGGAATTCGGTCGAGGGTCCTGCGATGCCCGATTCGAGTGCGGCTGCAGCTGTGATCACTTTGAAAGTGGAACCCGGTGGGTAGGTCGCGTTCACGGTGCGGTGGAGGAGCGGCTGATCCGGGTCGTTCTCGAGTTCAGCGCCGGCAGGGCCGGCGTCGGGGCCGATGAGGCTGTTGGGGTCATATCCGGGTGTCGACACGCTTGCGAGAACGGCTCCGGTCGACGGATCGATGGCGATGATCGAGCCCCGCTGGCCGGCGAGCGCTTCGACGGCCACCTGTTGGAGGGCATCGTCGATTGTGAGTCGCAGACCTCTCGGGCGCGGATCTCCACCGAGCATGACGTTCAGCACGCCGGAGATCGTGGAGTCCCGGTGCGACACGAGGTCGTTCTCTCTCGTGCGTTCGAGCCCGCGCGAACCGAAGAGGACGGAGGTGAAACCGACCGTGTGGGCGTACCGGGCCTCCTCCGGGTAGACGCGTGTGAATGTCTGCGGGTCCGTCTGACTCGGATCCGAACGGGCCGTCACGACCGCATCGGCGGTAATGATGGCTCCGCGTTCCCTTCCGACGCGCCAGGCGGTGAGCCGGGGGTTTCTCGGGTCGTCGCGGTATCCGGGCCCTGCGATCGCCTGGATCCATGTGGTGGCGAGGATGAGAGCGAGGAAGGTTCCGAGGATCGCCCATGCCGTTCTGCGTATGGGAGCGTTCATGTTCGTTCCTCATGGGAGACCCGGCCCAGGAGCGCAACGATGAGCCCCGATGCCAGCAGCGACGACCCCCCGTACGACATGAACGGGAGCGTGATGCCGGTGATCGGGAACAGCCGAACGATCCCGGCGATGATGAGGAACGATTGGAGACCGATGAGGATCGTCAGCCCGGCGGCGAGATACTTGCGGAACCGGTCGCGTGACCGGAGAGCGATCCCGAAGCCGACGGTCACGAGAAAGGCGTATGCGACGATGATCCCGACGGATCCGGCGAGGCCGAGCTCTTCGGCGACCGCGGCGAAGATGAAATCCGTCGTGGCAGCGGGGATGAGGTCGGGCCGGCCGAGACCAAGACCTGAACCGGTCAGGCTCCCGCTTCCCATGGCGAACAGGCCCTGTGCCGTCTGGTATCCGGCACCGGTGTAGTCGGCGAACGGATGGATCCAGGCGGAGATGCGCACACGGACATGGTCGAACATGGAGTACGCAGCAGCGCCGGCGACCGTGACGAGAAAGAGGCCTGTTCCGAGGTAGAAGCCGCGGCCGGTCGCCGCATACAACATCCCGACGAACAGTCCGAACAGAAGCAGCGAGGCCCCGAGGTCCCGCTGATAGATCAACACCACGAACGCGGCGCCTGCGGCGACGACGATCGGGCCGAGATGGCGGGGCTCCGGAAGCCGGAACGGGCCGATCTTGCGCGACACCGTCGCCATCGCTTCCGCTCGGTCCGCGAGGTACGACGCCAGAAAGATGGTGAGCAGAACCTTGGCGATCTCACCCGGTTGGAACGACAGGACCCTCGCGGCGAACGGGAGATCGATGCGCACCCAAAGTCGCGACCCGTTGACGACGGCTCCGTAGATCGGCCAGGTGGATGGAAGGAGGGGGAGCAGCAGGAGAACGGTCGCAGCGATGAGAAACAGGTAGCGGTAGCGGCGCAGGACGGCGATCCCCGAAGAACGCAGGAGCCACACGGTACCTGCCGCCGCCGCTCCGGCGAGGACGAGCCACCACCGCTGCAGCGCCGCGAGACCGGGATCCAGCCGCAGGATCTCGGTTGATCCGATCGCGGCCAGGAAGGTTGCGATCGGGAGAAGGAGGGGATTGGCGTTCGGTGCCCACATGCGGAACGCGACGTGAATTCCACCGAAGGCAAGGGCGAACGATACGAACGTCAGGGCGACGGTGGCGTCGAGCCAGCGACCCTCGGCGAATCCGACCATCGCCGCCCCGACCGAAGCGAGTACCGCCCCGGCGAGGACGAGCACCGCTTCGGTGTTGCGGGTCATGACCTGGCGTCGACGACGGCGACGGTGATATTGTCAACCCCGCCCGCAGAGTTGGCGGCTTCGACCAGATGCCACGCGGTCGCTTCCGCATCATCGCCTGCCATGAGAAGGTGCTTGACCGCTTCGTCATCGACCATCGTGGTGAGGCCGTCCGAGCAGAAAAGGATCCGGTCGCCATCCTCGAGTTCGAGTTCGAGTTCGTCGACGGCAACGGGGCCGAGCCCGAGTGTGCGCGTGACGAAATGCCTCTGTGGATGCGTGGCGGCATTCTCTGGTTCGAGATGACCGAGAGCGACGAGTTCGGCGACAACCGTGTGATCCGTGGAGAGTTGACGCAGTTCTTCTCCGCGCAACAGATAGCAGCGGCTGTCTCCCACATGCGCCACTTCGAGCACACCATCGGAGCGGAACCGTCCGAGCGTCATCGTCGTGCCCATCCCGGCGAGTTCCGGCTGTTCCTCGATCCGTTTGGTGATCGCTTCATTGCCTGCGAGTACGCGTTCGGCCGTATCGATCGCTGCGTCGTCCGGAACCGCGGTTGCGGCTGCGAGTGCTACGGAGCTGGCGATGTTGCCTGCCACGTGACCGCCCATTCCGTCGGCCACCGCCACGATGATCGGACCTTCACCGGAACCAGACGTCTCGGGATACACCGAGTCCTCGTTGCGTTCCCGGATTCTGCCCTGATGTGTGGCCGTTGCCCAAACGTAGTTCATCTCACCTCGAGGATCGTCTTGCCGATCTGTACGGTATCGCCACGACCGACCGGTGTCGGAGCGGTGATCCGTCGACCGTTCACATAGGTTCCGTTCGTGCTTCCGAGATCGTGAACGAGCGTCCCGCCATCGTGGGTCTCCACCCTGGCGTGCAGTTCGGAAGCGTAGGGGTCGTCGATGACTACGTCGGCTTCGGGACTGCGTCCGATCGTATGACCGGATGGTCGCAGCCGGATCGTCTTGCCCTTCTTCGCGTCCCCCCGCAGGAG
>JANTHO010000002.1 GCA_024762335.1 Acidimicrobiia bacterium
CCCGACGACGTCCATGCCGAACTCGTCATCCGAGCATCAAATGCCGGACAGTCGCTGCAGGGCTATCTCAAACGCGAACTCGAGCGCCTCGCCCGGACACCGAGCCTCACCTACGTCCTCGATGGCATCGAGGCATACAAGGGAAACAGCGAGATTGGGTTCGAACGTGCTGTCGCCCTCATTCGAGAGGATCGCGACTCGTCGTGATCGTCCTGGACGCGTCCGTCCTGGTCAACCTCGTCGGCGACGACGGTGTCTGCGGTCGACAGGCAAGGGCAATCCTGGCGAAACACGAGAGTGGATCGATCCCGGATCTCGCCGACATCGAAACCATGAGCGCCCTCCGGCGGTTGTGGCTCACAGGAGAACTGGAGGCAGACCGTTTCGCGATTGCGCTCGACTCACTTGCTGCGCTTCCGGTGATGCGTCACCCTGCGCTCCCACTCCTCCCGCGCGTGTTCGCTCTCAAGGAGAACCTCACGCCCTACGACGCCGTGTACGTGGCACTCGCCGAAGCACTCAACTGCCCGCTCGTCACGGCAGATGCTCGATTGGCAAACGCACCCGGCATCCACTGCGAAGTTGAGCTCGTCGGATAGCCGTCGCCGAGCAAGTTCCCGCCTTGGTGTCGAGCATATACACTCAACATGCCACAGCAAAGGAGCACGGCTGATGCAGTTCACGGGGAAGAAGGCTCTGGTCACGGGGGCGGGCGGTGGGATGGGGCTTGCCGTTGCCAACGACCTCATCTCCCGCGGGATCGACGTCTTCATGATCGACGCCAAGCCGGAACCGGAGGGCGTCACGGACGGACCGGGTGGCCACTCATTCCTCTCAACCCATCTCTCGACGGAGATGGACGTCAATGCCGCCGTCGCCGCAGCGATCAAATACCTCGGCCGGATCGACTACTTCGTGAACACGATCGGTGTCCTCTGGCTCGGCCGGGATCGTTCCGCGATCGACATCGACCTGGACGTGTGGGACGCCGTGATGAACATCAACCTCAAACTGGACGTGATGCTGTGCCGCAAGGTCATCCCCGAGATGCAACGGATCGGCGGTGGTTCCATCGTCCATTTCTCGTCGATCGATGCCCTCCGCGGTGACCGGAAGCCGCAGGACGCGTACGGGGCGTCGAAGGCGGCGCTGATCCGGTTGTCGAAGTCGTTGGCGATCCAGTTCGCAGCGGACGGTATCCGCTCGAACGTCGTCATCCCGGGTCCGACCCTCACGCCGATGCAGGACCGATGGGACAACGATCCCGACGCCCGCGATCGGGTGGCGCGTGCGATTCCCCTCGGGCGTCTGGCCGAAGCCGAGGACATGGCCGCCGCCTGCGTGTTTCTCCTGTCCGACAACGCCCGCTACATCACAGGCACCGAACTCATCGTCGACGGCGGACTCACCGCGCTGCCGTAGCGTCCGAGACGGCGACACCCGACCGCATATGCCGAGAAGGGCGGGCCCAGATCACAGATTGCGGCTCACGAGTTCATGCCAGTGATTCATCATCGTTGCGAACGAAGCCTCGTCGTATGCGCCTAGATCGGTGGGGTCGCCGTCGGGGAGCAGAGTCATGTCATACGTGACGTGGACCACACAACCGTCCTCCTGAGCATCCATACAGGCCACATTCACGGTGCCTGCATGGTGTCCCGGTGTGATGCGCGAGTAGGCCGATGTGTTCGCTTCCCGGTCGATCTTCTCAATTACCCAGAACGTCTTCGCGTCATCGTGTTGCGTGATGAAGACGGTGCCCGGGGTCTCGGCCACCTCTCCGGCCGGATAGGTCGGGTCCCAGCCGGGTACCCAACTTCGTTCACCTTCCGGTGTGAAGAAATCGATCGCCCCCGCTGCCGAAACGGGAAGATTGAACTGGCCGGAGGCTTGACGGCGCAGGGTCATGAGGCTCCTTACGGGTCGGGCAAGATCACCAGCATTATGCACCGCCAACTGGACAGAGCCTAAGTGCGATTGTTTCCGGCTTGCGTGTCCGACTGCTTATCCTCGTCGCCATGATCAGCGGCACCCGGAGTCCCTCTATCGGCTTGACGATGCCGCTGTACGGCGAGTCTCACACTCGTCGTGACCTCTGGTGGTGAAGACGAGAACACCGGCTGATCACCTTTCTCGTCTCTACATCGAAGGACACCTTCTATGCCCTCTATCGAACTGGTCGCTACGACCTATGGCGTTGCGATGTCGCTTGCGCCGTTCCTCCAAGCCCGCCGCATGACCCAACGCCGTTCATCTGTCGACGTGTCTATCACCTACCTGGCGGTACTCACCGTCGGGTTCACCCTCTACTTCTTGTACGGCCTTTCCATCTCGAACCGGCTCCTGATCATCACGAACACGGTCTCGATCGTCGCAACCGTCATCACTCTGGCCATAGCAGTCCGCCTCCGGGACACCCGGCCATAGCCGACTGGGTGTGTGGAGAGAACCGAACTGAGACGCTGCTCTTCGGTACCGATTTGTGTGGGTGGTCTAGTCGGGCGCCGATGCGAGCCAGTTCAATCGTTCGAGCATCGCCTGGACGATGAGCGCTTCGACTGCGGAGTCCTCACAGCGGCTTTGTCCGGCTGCGAGATCGTGCCGGAAGTCGATGATGCGGTCCTGGCTCTCGACGTGGAAGTAGAAGCCCGGACTCCAGCCGCTTCCCGGGAGCACACCTCCGGCTACTAATGCGTCACCGACGTCCGGATCCACTGAGCCGGGCCAGTCGGGCCAACTATCGTTGTTGATGCGGGCTGCAGCAACGTCCTGCTTATGCACCTCCAGGTTCGTAGGACCGTCACGACGACCGGTGTCGATGAATATGAGCCAGTCGGAGTCATTCTCGAACATCACAGCGAAGTCGAGTGGTCCCGATCCACCGGGAGGGCCGGGCACGGTCCAATCACAACCGGCACGGTCGGGGAGGGATTTCCAGTCGAGGTCACCCCCAGTCACCAGCACCGCCGGTATCGGGTAGTCACGTCCTTTGACTGCGTACGCCTCTGCCACAATCTCAATAATCTCGTCGGTCGTGAACCACTCACACAAGTATTTTCGGCGAAGTCGAACGCATCGCCCGCTGCCCTCGCCACTGCGGCCCCAAGGCCAGCCCAGGCGGAACGGCCGGTACGGTCGTGGTGGTTGGTGGAGGTGTGGTGGTGGTAACCGCGGGTTCGTTGGCCTCATCGGCGACGATCGGCTCGGCCAACGAACCTCTTTCGGCGTTCACATCGGAGCGTTGCTGCTGGGCCGCTGCGAGATCTCCATCCAATTCGCGGTATCCCTCTGACGAAGTCGGGTCGGTCGCCGAACAGCCGGCCACGAGCAGTACGAGGATCGCAACGCTTGCAGCGATTTCGTACTTCATGATTCCTCCCAGCCAATCCGGTGCAATTCCTTCTACCCAAGTAGACCATCGGCCACCGGAGGATGGGCGACACCCGGCCCGGGGGGTCAACATTCACCCGGTGCCAAGAGGCCAATTCTCAGTCGGTGTTGACACGCCGGAAGCGACGACGCCCGCTCACATGTGCGCTCGAGCTTTGTGGAATACTCCTCGTCGAATCGTTGGGGAGTTGAGGATTGAGTTCTGAGAATCGGGTCGACGTGCTGCGCGAGGCGATGACGATGGTGCTGTACTTGTCCATCGTCTTATTGGCGACGCTGACTGCCTTGCCGTCTGGTTCGAATGGGAGCGGAGACGGCCATGGCGGAGGTGGTGTTCATGGCCTGGGCCTCATCGGGTTGATCTGGGGTACGGCGATTGGGTTGGCCCTCGCCCATTGGTTCTCTTTTCGGCTGACCGCCCGGGCATTCGGTGGGGGTGAGGTCTCTGAGCAGGATGTGAGGATCGGTCTTGCCCAGATCGGTGGAGCCGTCTTGGTCGCGGCACTCTGCACCATCCCGGTCATCCTGGTGGACGGTGCCGATGACGTGCAGGTGACGACTGTGGTGCCCGCACTCATCGTCGGGGCGGCCGGGTACTTCGTTTCGCGAACATCGGGGCGAAACAAGATCCAATCGCTGATTCTCGGCGGCGTAGTGATGCTTGTGGGTCTCACGGTCGCCGCATTGAAGAACTTCCTCGTCGGTCACTGACCACCGGTAGTCGGAAGCACGAACGAGGTATGCCGACAACGGCGGGTGTGAGAGACTGGGTGTATGCACGTCTATCTGCAACGCCTTGTCGGTCTCGGGTTGCCACAGGGTGATTGGGCTTTGACCGGCACCGGCCCGTTGCTGTTGCGCGGCTGGTTGGAGGACGTCGGCGATCTCGACGTGATCACGAGAGGTGCAGCGTGGGAGGCGGCCAAGGGGCGGGGCGACATCCGAACGCTCTCAGATGGGAATCAGTTGATAGCCATCGAGCCGGGGGTGAGCGTGGGCCGGACATGGCCGTATGGCGATGCAACTGTTGACGAGATGATCGACACCGCCGAATTGATCGAGGGTGTTCCGTGCGTTCGCCTTGAACACATCGTGGCCTACAAGCGGATTCTCGATCGCCCCAAGGATCGAGCCCACATTGCCCTCATCGAGGCTCACTCACAGGGCTGACCGGATTGGAAGACCGGTCTCGCGGTATGTGCAGCCGTCGGGCGAGCAGTGCGCGGATCGATACGAGGACGATGCCCGGGACTCCGGTGGGGCAGTTCTCTTGAAGAAGCCGCAATTGATGCTTTGCGGGCCGGCATCGACTGGCTGCCCGTAGCCGGGACATCCGGCCTACCGAACCTCGTCGCTGCGGGTGTCAACGCGGTCACGATGGGGTATCCAGCCGCTGTGGTCGAGCGGGCTCGAACCGCAACCGACCTGGCGGTCACGCTCCTGACAAGAGGCGAGGAACCGTTCGTGCGGTTCCCCCAGGCGCCTGAGCCGGTGCCGTGGCCGCCGCCTGCACGTTTCTCCTGTCCGACAACGCCGGCTCCGTCACACGTACCGAACTCATCGTCGACGGTGGACTCACCTCGCCGGGAACGCCAACGCCCGCCCACATGCGCCAATACGGACGGGTCCCCTATCGAACTACTTCACCGAGTGCGGCGAACCGCAGCATGTGCGCTTGTCCAGCGTGGAGTGCGTACTCGTCGATCATCTTGATCAAGGCAGCCCGCAGCGGTCGATTGCTCCCCGCCCCTAGCGATTCGAGTGATCCCATTGCCGCGATCGCTGCATCGGCCCTGCCGATCTCGTCGAAGTACGATCGGAGGTCAGCCTCGACGGTCCCGACCGACCCTCCTGCGAAGTCATCCTCCCCGTACGCCATCACGCGCTCGCCCCCGCCCAGGCCCCAGGTCAGGGCCGCATACTCCATCTGGGTCATGTGACGGACCAGGCCCAATATCGAGAGTTCGACCGGAGGAATCGCCCAACGAGCAAGCTGTTCGGCGTCAAGGTCACGCAGCTTGCGGATGAACTCATGACGCTGGTACGTGAACCACCGTTCCAAGTACAGGCGGGGGCTATCAGTCGAGTCCGGCTCGTCCCACGCCGAGAAGTCGATTCCCTCCAGCGCTTTGATCGACATGTGACGACCCTACTCGGACCATCCGGTACCCGCACCGAATCGGCGAGATAGGCGGCGGGGCCAAACACCATCCAGTAGAACATTGCTCCCGGTCGTAGTGACTACCGGCGTGTCGCGAGGGCGATCCCCGTCTCGACGGCTTCGAGGTTCACCTCCGAGAACGAACCGGCCGCGGCGGCGACGCGGAGTGCATCGAGCGGGTAGGGCCCCGTCATGGCAAGGGCCGCCGCCAGGTATACGAGACCCATCGACGTCTTCGGGATTCGCTTCTCCGCCGACTTCGGATCGATCACAACCACCTGCGCATCCGTTTCGAGGTCGGCGTAGTCGGGGATCGTCAGCACGAGGTCGTTCGCCGTCATCGCAGACAGATACGGACCCGCTTTGCCGTAGCCGTCGTCCGAGATGATCGCGAGAACGTCCGGCTGTGTCACCGCCGTCAGCGGCATCTCCTCCGGCGCCAGCCAGAGTTCGGAAACCGAGTGGCCCGACTTGACCGTCACCGGGTAGTCGTCGCGCTGGGCCGCCCACAGGCCGGAGCGGATTCCACCGAGGGCGATCAGGCGCGACGCCGAACGGATCTTCCCGCCTGCAGAGCCCGCGACGACGAGCGACATCGGATGGTTGAGCGTCGCCTCGAACTCGACGGGGATCGGGCGGGCGCTCATCGTCGGCGTACCGACGATCCCCTCGTGTGCGGCCCGGTAGCCGGTTGCGTACTCGGACGTGACCCGGTCGTACAACAGACCCGGCTCCATCCCCCAGGACCGCATCGAATCCTCCATGCCGGCCCGTGTGAACTTGTTCGACCGGACGTAGTAGGCGGTGCACAGATCCCACACATCGAGAAGGGCGAAGCCAGGCTTCTGCATCCCGGCGACGATCCGGTCCGCGAGGTCCTTGTCGAACGACGATCCCCGGTAGACATAGGCGGCGCCGTTGACACCGACCGTCGCGCAGATGTCGAGCGGGTGTTCGAGGTTGCCGAGCGGCGTCGTCGACGTCACACCGCCTTCCGGTGTCGTGGTCGAGTGCTGCCCGCCGGTCATCCCGAAGTTCAGGTTGTTCATCACGATGACGGTGATCCCGATATTGCGACGGGCCGCCGAGATGAGATGCGTACCTCCGATCCCGGTGCCGCCGTCGCCCATGATGACGACAACGTCGAGGTCGGGGTTGGCGAGCTTGATGCCCGTGGCGTAGGTGATCGAACGGCCGTGGAGACCGTGGAACGCCGAGGTGATGAAGTACTGGTCGGACAGCCCCGAACAGCCGATGTCGGAGACGATGACGACTTTGGCCGGGTCGAGATCCATCTTGATCATCGCTTCGTTCAGCCGGTCGAGGATCGGTCCGTGCCCGCATCCGGGACAGAACGGGTAGGGATCGTCCGTCCGGAAGGTGGAGATCGGAGTGATGGTCACCGTGTTCATCGGACCACCTCCACGATCTCGTCGACGGTGATGAGTCGGCCGTCGATCCGGTTCACACCGACGACTTGCCGATCGCCGGCGATTCGATCGATCTCCCTGCGATAGAGGCCCATATTGAGTTCGGGGACGACGATGCGATCAATACCGTCGAACGCGACGCCAAGTGCCGTCTCGGGGATCGGCCAGAGACTCTGCACGACCGCGCCCGAGACGGCGACGCCTTCGGATCGGAGTTGCCGCACGGCGGCGCGTGCCGACCCTGCGGTGACGCCGTAGGACAGAACGAGCGTATGAGCCCCTGCTTCGAGGTCGAGGTCGACCATCTCGATCTCGTCGCGATGGTCCTCGATCTTGGCGATGAGGTGCTCATTGAGCGCCCCCACCTTCGCCGGGTTCTTCGTGATGTAGCCGCCCTCGTCGTGCGTGGACCCGGTGAACCGGAAGGCGTCGCCGTATCCGTAGTGCCGCATCGGCTCGACGGCATCGGCCGGCTCCCACGAATACGGCAGGCCGCTGTCCTTCTCAACGCGAGCGGGCAGCGCCGCTTCCGGATAGTGGTCGACATCGACCGCGGAGAGCGTCATGGCGATCTCCTTGTCCGTAAGGAGGAAAACGGGACAGCGGAATCGCTCGGCAAGCTCGAAAGCCTTGACCGTCAATGCATACGATTCCGGGACGCTCGACGGGGCGAGCACGATCACCGGATAGCCGCCGGCCGTTCCCCACCGGACGAATTGCACGTCTCCCTGGGCGACCGTCGTTGCGCCGCCCGTCGCCGGTCCGAGCCGTTGCACATCGACGATGACGAGAGGAACTTCGCCCATCACCGCGACGCCGATGTTCTCCGAGTAGAGGCTGATCCCGGGACCCGATGTGGCGGTCATCGACCGTGCACCCGTCATTGTCGCTCCAAGACACATGCCGATCGAGGCGATCTCGTCCTCGCCCTGCATCGCGATGCCACCCACCTTCGGGAGTTCCCTCATCATCGCCATCAGGATTCCGGATGCGGGCGTGATCGGGTAGCCGGCGAAGAAGGTACAGCCGGCATCGATCGCGCCGCGCACGATCGCCGTCGCCCCGTCGACATACTCCCGTCTCGGTGCCTCGATATTCGTGGTCATGTGCTGCAGGCTAGGCAGGCCCTGAATCATCCATGACGCGTCACACGTGCCCGGGAATCGACCGGAAGGTCGCCCCGGACACGTGCGGCGGGAGGACCCGTGTCAGTCCTGTGCGTTCGCCGCCGATTCGGCGGCGATCTCGGCCACGATGTCGGCGTTCGCCAGCGTCGTCACGTCACCGAGCTGACGCTCTTCAGAGATGTCCTTCAACAACCTCCGCATGATCTTCCCGGATCGGGTCTTCGGCAGATCGGCCGTGAACACGATGCTCTTCGGCTTCGCGATCGGGCCGATCGTCTCCGCGACATGGTTCCGGAGCTCCTGCAACAGCGCCTCGTCGCCGACGAACCCACCCCGCAGCGTGACGAACGCCGCGATTGCCTGGCCCGTGACCGGGTCCTTGCGACCGACGACCGCCGACTCGGCGACCGCAGGGTGCGACACCAGCGCCGACTCCACCTCCGTCGTCGAGATGTTGTGTCCCGCGATGAGCATGATGTCGTCGACGCGCCCGAGGAGCCAGAAGTAGCCATCCTCGTCGCGCTTGACGCCGTCACCGGGGAAGTACATCCCCGGGAATCGCGACCAGTACGTATCGACGTATCGCCGATCATCCCCGTAGATGGTGCGAAGCATCGCCGGCCACGGATGCGTGATCGCAAGGAACCCGCCGCCCGGCTTCGGAACCTCGTTCCCGTCCTCGTCGACGGCCGTGGCCCCAACACCGGGGAAGGGGAAGGTCGCGGAACCCGGCTTCGTGGGCACGGCACCCGGCAGCGGCGTGATCATGATCATGCCGGTCTCCGTCTGCCACCACGTGTCGACGATCGGACAGTTGCCGTGGCCGATGTGCTCGTTGTACCACATCCATGCCTCGGGATTGATCGGCTCGCCCACCGTTCCCAGGAGACGCAGCGACGACAGGTCGTGCATCGCGGGATACTCATCCCCCCACTTCATGAACGCACGAATCGCCGTGGGCGCCGTGTAGAAGATCGTGACCTTGTGGTCCTCGATGATCTGCCACAGACGGTCCTTCTTCGGCGCATCCGGCGCCCCCTCGTACATGACGCCGGTGACGCCGTTGGCGAGCGGCCCGTAGACGATGTAGGAGTGGCCCGTGACCCACCCGATGTCGGCACCGCACCAGTAGACGTCGTCGTCTTTGATGTCGAAGACGAGGCTGTGGGTCGTCATGATGCCGGTCAGATACCCGGCCTGCGTGTGGACGATGCCCTTGGGCTTGCCCGTCGTGCCCGAGGTGTAGAGGATGTAGAGGATGTCCTCGGCATCCATCACTTCCGGCTCGCAGACGGTGGACTGTCCTTCCATCAGGTCATGCCACCAGAGGTCCCGACCCTCGGTCATCGGAGCGTCGTTCTTCGCTCGTTCGACAACGACAACGTGCTCGATGGATGGTGATGCAGCGACGGACACATCGGCATGCTCCTTCAACGGGAAGACCGAACCTTTGCGCCAGGATCCATCCTGGGTCACCAGCACCTTCGCTTCCGCGTCCTGGATCCGGTCCGCGAGCGAGTCGGAGGAGAAGCCGCCGAAGACGACCGAGTGGATCGCCCCGATCCGCGCGCAAGCGAGCATCGTGATCGGGAGTTCCGGGACCATGCCCATGTACACCGCGACACGGTCACCCTTCCCGATGCCGAGTGACTTGAGGACGTTCGCGAACTTCGTGACTTCCTCGTAGAGTTCGCGATAGGTGATGTCTCTGGTGTCTCCGGGCTCGCCGATCCAGTGGTATGCGACCTTGTCGCCGATCGTGTCGAGGTGCCGATCGAGGCAGTTGTACGACAGATTGAGCTTCCCATCTTCGAACCACTTGTAGAAGGGCGGGTTGTCGGAATTGAGCGCGACGGTCGGCTCCTGGAACCATGTGATGCGTTCGAGGGCCTGCTTCATCCACCAGGATTCCCAGTCGGCAGATTCGTCGTAGATCTCGGGTCCGGCATTCGCAGCGGCGGCGAAATCTTCGGACGGTGGGAAGACACGGTCTTCGGACAGCAGGTTCTCGAGAGTTGTGTCGGCCACGGCAACCTCCGGATAGCGGTCGGATGTTCCCAGGGTATGCGTTCTGGCGCCCGCTCGGGAGGGCCGGAGGACCCTGACGCGTGGGGCCGGAGGACCCTGCTCTCCTCTTTCGGAACGCAAACAATTCGATATACTCATGTGCCACTGCTCATCCGAGGCCGTTATGCTCCTGGGGCCCTGCCCCCATCGTCCAGAGGCCTAGGACTCCGCCCTTTCAAGGCGGCAACGGGGATTCGAATTCCCCTGGGGGCACGTTTGGGGGCGTGGTGAAGTCTGGAGTTCACGCCGGCCTGTCAAGCCGGAGGTCGCGGGTTCAAATCCCGTCGCTCCCGCCAAACACTTCCGCCCGGGTCACGACCCGGGCGTTGGTGTTGACCCGGTCAGGTAGCTCAGCTGGTAGAGCGCTGGTCTGAAAAACCAGAGGTCGGCAGTTCGACCCTGCCCCTGACCACGATTGAGAACCCTCTGTTCCGCAGGGGGTTCCGTCGCGTCCACAACCCGGGTCTGCCGATCGTCTCCACCCGCGAATGGAGCAAGGCGCCGAGCGCCGTGGTATTCACTGCACCGGCTTGCGGAACGCCGTCGACCTCCGCTCGGGGACGAACCCGAGCCGCTCGTAGATGCGATTCGCCCCTGTCGGGTTCTCCGAATCGACCCCGAGGATCGCGTACTCCATGTCGTCCTCGCGAAAGGCACGCATCGCCATCGTGATGAGCGCCGATGCGATGCCCCGGCCCCGATGGCTCCTGATGGTTCCTATTCCTTCGATCCACGCCTCGGTGCGGCCCCGGTCGTCCCAATCGTGTGGATACTTCGAACACTGCATGTACGCGACCGGCTGATCACCGTCATAGACAACCAGCGAGGTCTGAGGCAGGAAGAACTCGTTGTCGTGGTACGACGCCCACTGCTCGGGTGCGATGGGCTGCGATGCCCAATGATCGGCGAACGCTGCATTGTGAACGGTGAGCGCATCGCCGGAGACCTCTTCTGTCCAGGATCGTGTGGTGAGGCCGCCGGCCAGCGGCGCGGTGTCGATGGGCAGCGAGAGATCGCGGAGATTCTCGGTGAAGTATCTGGCCGGCACGAATCCATGCCGTTCGAGCAGCGCGGCTTCATCGACCATCCCATCCAGGATCTCGTATCGGTAGAGCGCTGCCGGAAGACCATCGTCGAAGCTGCGCAGCCGTGCCGAACCCGCGGTCTCGACCCAGTCGAGGAGTGCATCGTCGATCCGTCCCCGGATGTCGGGATGCACGAGAATCCAGACGAATCCGCGATGCTCGGTCTCGGCACCGGGCGGCACACCACACCACCCGAGCGCAAGCATCGACCCATTCTGTGCAAATGCGCCGATCGAGTCCTCATCGGCATGCTCGCCGAACCGGTCGAACTCGTCACGCATCTCGCCCGACGTGATCCGGTAGGTGCGATCCACTTCGAAACACGCGTTCTGAAGATCGGCCATGGCCTCAGCATCACCGGGAACGAGCGCCCGCCAGACGGCGCCGTCGAGTGGAGGAAGGTTGCGATGATCCATACGGCAACGGTACCGATCCGACATGCGAGCCGCCAGAGCAGCCATACACGCGTACGAACCCAGGGCTCGCAGGTGCTATTGAGTGCTTTTCCGGCGCACGGTTCAGAATCGCCTTCTGAACTCTGAGTTAGAAAAGCACCTATACGCGCGTACGAGCCCTGGGTTCGCAGGGCACATGGCAGAATGGGGTCATGCCGTACTTCCCCGATCAGATGTTCTTCGGCGCCCAGGGAGACCTGAACCCGTGGGACGTCCGGTTCGATCCGTCGGACGCGGCGTTCCTGTCCCTCGAATCCGACGGACGGGTGCGGTTCCGACTCGTTACCGAACCGACATTCATGTCGGCGTTCGTCGTCACGGACGACGGTATCGGACACCCGATGGAGCGACGTTTCGACGAACGGACGCTCCAGGTGTGGGAGACGACGATCGATCCAGCGGACGGCGTCGGCTTCACCTTCGCGCTCAAGACCGATGACGGCCGACCCGTCTACCGGGTGCCGGCCGGGATCGCCAACGCCGTGGAACGTCTCGACCGGTGGACCCTGGACCGTTCCGATGTTCGCCGCACCGTCGTTCCAGAGTGGACTCGGGGCATGGTCATGTACCAGATCTTCCCGGAACGATTCCGCAACGGCGACCCGTCCCTCGACGCCGAGGGAGCAACGCCGTGGGGTTCGGAACCGGGATGGCTCGACTTCCAGGGCGGCGATCTGGTCGGCATCGCGGAGAAGGCGAACCACCTCGAACGGCTCGGCATCGACTGCGTCTATCTGAATCCGATCTTCACGTCGCCGTCGACGCACCGGTACGACGCGATCGACTACTACTCGGTCGATCCGGCGCTCGGAGGCAACGACGCACTCCGTACCCTCGTCGACGATCTGCACCACCGGGGCATCCGGTTGATCATCGACGCATCCTTCAACCACTGCCACCCCCGGTTCTTCGCGTTCACCGACGTCGTCGACAAAGGCCCGGCGTCTCGGTATAGGGATTGGTTCAACGTCACCGATTGGCCGGCCCGCGTCATCTTCCGACCGCACATGCTGGCGGCCGACGGCTACCGGGACCCGGTGCGGTACCGCGACTACATGGAACGGTTCGCCGCAACGTCCGGCGTCCCCATTGAGATCGTCGATGGCGACGGTCCGGCCGTGGAACCCACCTACGAGGCCTGGTACGGCGTGCCGTCGCTTCCCCGCATCGACCTCGCGACCCCCGAGGCTCGCAGGTATTTCCTCGATGTCGCCCAACACTGGATCACCGAGTACCGCATCGACGGCTGGCGCATGGACGTCGCCCGGTACGTCGATTTCGACTTCTGGCCCGAGTTCCGAGAAGCGGTGAAAGCGGCGAATCCTGACGCCTACCTGATCGCGGAGATCATGGGTGACGCATCGATATGGCTCCAGGGCAACACGTTCGACGCGACGATGAACTACACATTCCGTCAGCTCATCCTCGACTTCATCGCGAGACAGACGAGCACAGGACACAACCTCGCCGACGGCCTTGCTCGCATGTATGCCACCTATTCGCCGGATGGCGTGGCATCGTCCCAGAACCTCCTCGGCAGCCACGACACGGCACGATTCCTCCACGAGGCCGCTGGTGATGCGGATCGCCTTCGCCTCGCCACCGCGATCCAGTTGACGCTGCCGGGATCACCCGGCCTCTACTACGGCGACGAGGTGGGCATGGCCGGCGGGGAAGAACCGGCGTCCCGTGGCGCGTTTCCGTGGCACGATCCTTCGGCCTGGGACACGGACCAGCTGGAATTCGTTCGCGATCTCACCGCTCTTCGTCGCTTCCACCCGGCCCTTCGCGATGGTGACCTGAGAATTGTCGGTCGATGGCACGACGGCATCGCGTTCACACGAGCTCTCGGTTCGGACCGTGTGCTCGTCGTGATCGACCGTAGCCCCAAACCGGACGCGGCACACGTCACGGTTGAAACGGCTGTTCCGTCCATCCTCTGGGGTGCCGGGACCCTCAACCAGAGCGATGGCACCCTCACCGTCGTTCCGACATCGGGAGTCACGATCGTCGGACTATGACCACCGGTCACCAGCGGGCGTGGTGCTCCTCTGCCCACCCAACCAGGCCGTCGATCCGGACCGTAGACCCACCGTCGTCGACGACGGTGCCGGCGTAGTGCCCGAACATCTGGTGCACCTCGGACCGCACGACGATGAGATTCGTGGCGGCCACGCGCTCGAGGAACGGGGTGAACTCGAGATCCACACGATCGGATCGCATCGTCCACGGCCGCATGAAGTCGGTGTCGGAGTAGTCGATGTCGATCGTCCCGAGTTGGTGGATCCGGCCGTCGACCAGCAACGTGTTCTCCATCACCGGTGACACATCTCCGATCGGCAGCCCCATGTTCAACCCGACCGTTCGGCCGTCATCGAGCAGCCCGGATGCACTCGCCCAGACCCAGAACGAGTTGTACTCCCACACGCCACGTCCCCAGTCGAGGTTGCCGAAGCTCGACGATGGATCCATACGCGTGACCGTGTCTCCGATGCGAAGCGTTCCCTCGACGGGCATGGCGTTGATCTTCCGGTTGTAGTAGAACCGCTTGCCACGTATCGGAATGACGGCCACCGTCGATTCGTGTCCCTCGGCGAAGTCGAATCGAAGGTCGGCATCGAGCGGCACCCCGCCGAAGTCGTCCCAATGCATCTTGACGAACCGGGCGCCCTCATCGACCAAGAACTCGATCTGAACGTGCCGGTTCGAAAAGCGACTGTCCCCACTCTCGCTGTTCCTCGGGAGCACGACGCTTCTTCCGAGGGGGACGGTCACGGTCTCTTCGTGATACGACCCGCAGGTGAAATCGATCACGTAGACGAACGCCATATCGGCATAGCCGAGATCGGCGAGCGTGACGGAGAAGAACCCACCGGGTGACGTGACGCCGTAGTAGTCCCACCGCTTCACCAACAGCCGTTGGATCGGTCTGATTCGCGTCGTGTACGCGTTCTCCAGATTGCAGTCGAGCAGCGGCTGTCGTGCCCACCCGGTCTGAAGCAGCGATCCCGTGCCATCGAGAAGCGGTGACGGCTCGGTGATCTCGTGGGGAATCGGTGACTGTCTCGCGTTCACCGCCGCGATCCAATCATCCGTCACCGCCGCCCTTCGACAATCGAGGTACGACGAACGGGGTCACAGCGAACACGATGAACATCACGACGGCAATGACCTCCGTTACCCGCCTGCGAAGGAGAGAACCGGGGTCGACTCCAAAGAACGTGATGATCTGGCCGACCAAGAGCGCAGCGACCAGAGCCATCGCGACCGACGCCAGCAGCCACAGGAGATAGATGAGGACGAACTTCCAGAGGGCGTCGTCCTCTCGCATCAGCCGGTCACGAACCGGAACGTCAGCGGATATCGGTAGAACTCGCCGTTGGCCGCTTTGATGCCGGCAATGATTTCGACGACGAGGGCGAAGATCATCACCACGAAGATCAGGACGAAACCAATGATGACCAGCATCAGCAACACCGAGGCCAGGATGTAGATGATCAGCGTGATCTGGAAGTTCAACGACTCCCGAGCGTGATATTCGACGAACGGATCATCGTCCTTCTTCATCAGCCAGATCACGAGGGGGGCGATGAAACCCAACCCGATCAGCGGAACGAGGTGGGCGGCGGTCGACCAGCCTCTGGAGTCGGAGGGGACGGGTTCGGGGACGGGAGGGAAGTCCTCGGTCATTCTGATCCTTTCTCTGCTGCCGAAACGATACTCGTCTACGCCGAAGCTCCGGCCGTTCGCGTACCCTGTGCGGAGAGGAGGGATGATGATCGAGACACCGCCACACCTTGATCCGGGATTGAGCGACGCTGCGAGGGCTGCGAAACGGGAGGCGCTTCGCCGACGATTCGCCGATCTTCCGTTCGAACTCCTCGACGTCCACCTCGACAACTACATCGACGCGGAGTTCCGGCTCAGCGCTGCGACCGAGCCCCTCGACTCGATCGGCCATGTCGAAGTCGGACCGGTCGGACCGGAGGATGTCGACGACGTGCTCGCCTTCTTCGACCACGACGCGTTCGCGGGTAAGCCCGAGTGGGCGATGTGCTACTGCCGGTCCCCGCACGTCGACCATGAGCGAGATTGGATCGAGCGCACCTGGCAACAGAATCGGTCGGAATTGGCGGACGCACTCCGGTCGGGCACGACTCGCGCCGTTGTCGCGAGAGTCGACGGACGGATCGTCGCGTGGCTCAATTGTTCGGATCGCACAACGTCGCCCAGGTACGCGACCGGTGATGATGCGGGGGTCGCCCAGACGTTCTGCTGGATGGTTGCTCCCCCGTATCGTGGACACGGCCTCGCAGGATCGCTCCTCGAAACCGCGATCGAGATCCTCCCTGCCGAAGGGATCCATACGATTCAAGGCCATGCAATCGTCGAACCGGCCGACGAGAACGCCGCGTTCGTCGGTCCGCTCAGCCTCTACGAATCCCACGGCTTCACCGTGGGCGATGAATCCGACGGTCGAGCATTCGTGACCCGCGACCTCTGATTCCGCCATTCCGCGGGCCCGGGACGCCATATAGGGCGCAGAGAACCCTGGGTTCGTGTCGTTAGTTGGCGAAGGTGAGGGCTTGGCGGCCGGCCCACCGTCTCGCCACCCGGGTGTAGGCCGATCGCGACGCTGCTCCGTCGCCCCGTTCGAGCGCTTCGATGCTCTCCCGAACGTCGGCTGCCGACTCGTCGAACGTCAGGTCCCCATCCGTGATGTCGTCGGCGACCGTGCCGTAGTCGAGTTCGAGCATCGAACCGGCGGGGAACTCGGCGAGCCATCGTTCGAGATCGCGAACCTGCTCGATCACCGGCGCGGGGAATCCGGCGTCGTCGAGGACGCGCACGGCCCAGCCAACCCGATCGACCGCTTCACCCATGCCGGTTCGGTATCGGATCCCGATCCCATCGGCCCGGTCGTAGATCTCCCGCTCCGACGCACTGAACGCTCCGAACCATCGCAGCGGAACGTGCCAGGCCGATGCCAGGATATGGCTCCGTCGGTTCGCCGAACGGTGGGTGGCCAGTTCGTTCTTGAGTATCTCCCGCTCGTCTTCGGTGACGAGGGGGATCTTGGGAAACGATCCAGAAAACGCCAGAACGCCTTCCACCATGCGCAGCCTCGTATGGCGCGGACAGGCGTAGGTGACACCGTGCCACGTGGTGACGAACGCATCCTCGGTCATCGGTTCATCCCAAACGAAACGACCGTCGGAGCGCACGACGCGTTCGTCCGCTCCCGACTCGACGTGCAACGCGAAGCCGGCGGGGTCGTCGGCGAGATAGACACGGAGATAGGCGGTGCTGATCACGCAGGGATGGTAACGGAGGGGGTCCCGATACGGACCGGGTACCGCCCAACTAGAATCGGCTGCGCGGCGCAGAGCATGACCGCTGCGTGGCATCGAAAGGAGCCCCGTTGGGTGTATTCGAAGCGATCGGTACCGAGACCCATGAAGAGGTACTGTTCGGAGTAGACCACGAGAGTGGCCTCCGAACCATCATCGCCATCCACAGCACTGCCCTCGGTCCCGCTCTCGGCGGGACCCGTTTCTTTCCGTACCCCGATGAGGACGCGGCGCTCCGGGACGTGCTCCGCCTCTCGAAAGGCATGACCCTCAAGTCGGCTGCGGCGGGTCTCGACCTCGGCGGCGGCAAGGCCGTGATCATCGGCGATCCCGCCACGCTGCGATCGGAGCGCCTCATTCGCGCATACGGCCGGGTGATCGACTCGCTCGGCGGGCGCTACATCACCGCCGAAGACGTCGGCACGACGGTCGACGACATGGTCCTCATCGCCAGGGAGACGCCGTGGGTATCCGGCCTTCCGTATGCACAGGGAGGTTCGGGTGACCCATCGCCAGAGACCGCCCGCGGTGTGATGGCGGCATTGCGGGCCGTCGGCGACCGGGTCTGGGGATCGACCGATCTCGCGGGTCGGCGGGTCGCCGTCCAGGGCGTCGGCAAAGTCGGCATGGATCTCGTTCGACGGCTCACGGAGGCCGGGGCCGAAACGATCATCACGGACGCCAATCCGGATGCAATGGCGTTCGCCGCGGAGACGTACGGATCTGAGCCGGTTGGTCTCGACGAAATCTACGACGTCGAGTGTGACGTCTTCTCACCCTGCGCCCTCGGCGCCACGCTGAACGCCGACACCATCCCCCGGTTGCGCTGTTCAGCGATCGCCGGATCGGCGAACAACCAGCTCGCGACCGATACCGACATCGAGCGAATCGTGGCTCGCGGAATCCTCTACGCACCCGACTTCGTCGTCAACGCCGGTGGGGTGATCAACATCGCGGTCGAAACGGACGGCTACTCCATCGAGCGGGCCGAAGCGATGGTCGACCGCATCTACGACAATCTCTCCGAAGTCTTCGACACCGCCGAGCGGGATGGCGTCAATCCCGACGTCGCCGCAACACGTTTCGCACTACGAAGGATCGATCAGATCGGACGTCTCCGCGTCAAACGCCGGCCCGGAGAGCAGTGAGAGGAGCACCGTGACCCTGGGATTCGACCGAGTCATCAACCACAAGGCCCTCGGACTGACCGATGAGGACATCGTCGACCTCTACCGCAAGATGCTCATCTCGCGCCGGCTCGACGAGAAGATCTGGGCGCTGAACCGGCAGGGCCGGATTCCCTTCGTCGTTTCGGTCTCCGGCCATGAGGCGACACAGATCGGCATCGCCGCTGCGCTCGATCCGGCGCGTGACTGGTCGTTGCCGTACTACCGCGACATCGCCTTCAACATCGGCCTCGGTGTTTCCGCGGAGGACATCTTCCTGGGCCAGTTCGCCAAGGCCGCCGACCCCACCTCCGGTGGAAGGCAGATGCCCAACCACTGGTCGGAACCGGACCTGAATCTCTTCACCCACTCATCGGTGATCGCGACCCAGTATCCACATGCGGTCGGCGTCGCATACGAGTTGAAACGGCGCGGGTCCGACGGCGTCGTGTACGTATCCGGAGGCGAGGGATCCACCTCGGAGGGTGACTGGCACGAAGCCATGAACTTCGCAGGCATCCACAAGTTGCCCGTCATCTTCGTCATCCAGAACAACCTCTATGCGATCTCGGTCCCCGCCGCCGAGGAAGTCGCAGGTCAAGTCGCCGACCGGGCGAAGGGCTACGGGATGGAAGGGGTCGTCGTCGACGGAAACGACCTGCTCGCGATGTACGCCGCTTCCCAGGCCGCGGTGAAACGCGCTCGTGCCGGCGAAGGCCCGACCCTCATCGAAGCGAAGACGTACCGGTACTACGCCCACACGTCGGACGACGACGACAAGCTCTACCGGACCCGAGAAGAAGTCGAGATATGGCGCCGCAAGGACCCGATCCCGAACTTCCACCGCTACCTGATCGAGCAGCGAGCGCTCGACCCAGCCACCGAGCAACGACTCGATGTTGAGGTCGCCGACCTGGTCGAGCGGGCCGCCGCACACGCGGAGAACGCGCCCGATCCGACCGACGCCTTCAGCAAGGTCTACGCGAACCCGATCGTCCCGACGGTGCCCGCCGAGACGCCCGAACCTGCACCCCGCGGCGAAGAGGTCAACCTCATCACCGCCATCAACCGGACCCTGCACTACGCGATGGGAAGGGATCCCGAGACGGTGATCTTCGGCGAGGATGTGGCGGATCCGAAGGGCGGCGTCTTCAAGGCCACGGCCGGACTCACCGACGCCTACGGAGCCGATCGCTCGTTCAACGCACCGCTCGCGGAGTCGGTGATTATCGGACTGGGGGTTGGGATCGCCGCGACGGGAACCAAGACGATCGCTGAGATCCAATTCGCCGACTTCATCCATCCGGCGTTCGACCAGATCGTCTCAGAGGTCGCACGGATCCACTATCGCTCCAACGGACGCTGGGGATGTCCGATGGTGATCCGAACCCCGTACGGCGGAGGCATCCACGGCGCCCTCTATCACTCGCAGTCGATCGAGGCCTACTACGCACACGCCCCCGGCCTCAAGATCGTCACACCGTCGACGCCGGCCGACGCCAAGGGCCTGCTGCTGTCGGCGATCGACGACCCCGATCCGGTGATGTTCCTCGAACCGAAGAAGCTGTATCGCCTGGCCGTCGGACCGATGCCGGCAGGGGACCACCGGATACCCATCGGGAAGGCTGCCCTGCGGCGAGTCGGCGACGACCTGACCATCATCGCCTACGGGTCGATGGCTCATTTCTCCGTCGAGGCCGCCGACCGGCTCTCGGCCGAGGGCATCGAGGCAACGGTCGTGGACCTCAGAAGCCTCAAGCCGTTGGATTGGCCCACGATCGAAGCCGCCGTGAAACGCACGAGCAAGGTACTCATCGTCTACGAGGACAACGAGTTCCTCGGGTACGGAGCCGAAGTGTCGGCACAGATCTCGGAACGGGCCTTCGATTGGCTCGACGCCCCGGTTCGCCGCTACGCATCCCCCGAAGTTCCGACGTTCCCGTACGCGGCTTCCCTCGAAGAGCAGGTCATCCCCAACGTGGACGGCATCGTCGAACGTGCCAGGGACCTCGCCGCATACTGACCGTGGCCACCGAAGGTCGTAGCATGGCGCCATGTCCGACGGTGTGATCGTTCGACCAGCGCTGCCATCCGATCGTGAGGCGATCGTGGCATTCACCCACGACACGTTCGAGTGGGGCGACTACATCGCCGACGTGTTCGACGAGTGGCTCGCCCGCGACGACACGCAGGTCATGGTCGCCGTCGTGGACGACGTGCCGATCGCAACCGGCAGCGCACGGATGCTGTCTCCGACCGAAGCGTGGTTCCACGGCGCCAGGGTGCATCCGGACTACCGCGGCCGGGGAATCGCCGCC
Source organism: Acidimicrobiia bacterium (assembly GCA_024762335.1). Lineage (GTDB taxonomy): Bacteria > Actinomycetota > Acidimicrobiia > Spongiisociales > UBA5794 > JAHEEL01. The sequence goes on from JANTHO010000002.1 coordinate 20,551, forward strand.
GACGTGTCGAAGGATCTGCGGGCATGGGCCCGCGATCAGGGAGCCGTGGTCGGACGCCTCCTCATCGAGGAGGGCAACACGCCGTCGATCCGTCACGTCGAGAAGACCGGCCGGCGACGCGTTGCGACGATGGTCCGATGTTCGAAGCCGGTCGGTGACGCATCGCCCTCCCCGAGCGGCAACGGCGGACGGCGAGTGCCGTCGAAACTGCGGGCCCGACCGGCGAGTTCGACCGAGGCTCAGGCAGCGTTCGCCTCGTGGTCCGTCGGGGAGTTGGGCCGAGCGTCGCGCGGCCTCTTCGGGATCGGCTGGGCATTCCGGCGCCTCACGATCGGGGACCTGGCGGCGGCCGCACGCGGCAGCGCGTTCTGGGAGATTGGAGCCGGCTGGGCCCTGGCTTCGCCGACGCAGGAGGCCCGTCTCGAGGTCGGATGGATCGAGACCCGGTCGGAAGACGCCGACGATCTTCTCCGCTCCCTGATCGACCTGGCGATCGGATCGGGCTCCGAGTCGATCATCCTGTGGGTTCCGGAAATCGAATGGACGGTCCGCGCCGCCAGGCGACTCGGTTTCGAGACCGCGAAGATGCATGTCTACGCGTCGGCGCTGTGACGACGAGGCGGGATCGAACGGCCGGTTGCTCATGGATCCTTTCGCCTCCCGACACCAACACAGGGTGAGGCCGGTCCGTCCGGGTTGGGATCGGCGGCGCAGCCGTTCGCACGATCGATCCCGACCATCTGTCTCAATCACGAACAGACTGAGCAATGACACGGCGTTGCCGCCGATGCCGATAGCCCCGGATTCCGGTGTAGGGGAAACACTCGGGACATCCCTGATATCGCACGACGCCGTGAAGTCCGATACTCGATGCATGTCCACAGAAAGAGGGTCGGGTTTCTCAGGCATCGCGACCAGCCTCGCATTCGTCTTCTTGTCGGCTCTCATCGTTGTGACGGCTTCGGAGCGGGTCTACTGGTATTGGGGATTCGCCGGCGCCGACCCTGCCGATGTTGCTCTCGGTACCATCGAGGCAGCACTGTTCTACTCGGTGCCGATGGCCGCCGCGCTCTGGGTGATGGCGAAAACCCCCGTGCGCCGCCTGCACCAACTGGTGCTCGCCTCGGCGGTGTTCGCCTTCGTGGTCGAAGGTGTGCTCACGGCGGTCATCTTCGAAGCCGGCCCGATCGATCCGATCTTCCCGGCCATGTTCGTCGGCTGGCATGGATTGCTCGCGATGGTCGGCTTCTGGTATCTCACCCGGAAGTGGCTGATCGAGCGTCGTCGTCGCCTCTTGGGGATCGGTGCGATCGCGATGGGCATGCTCTGGGGTCTGTGGGCGACGACGTCGTGGCTGCCCGGGAACCTGGCCGACGCCGCCCCCGACGAAATCAGGACTGTGGCTGATCCCGCGGTGTTCGCTCTCTATGCCGCGTGGGTCGGTGCAGTCTTCATCGCAGGCCACTGGCTCCTCGGACGTGTTTGGCGACCGCAGTTCAGCCCCGGTCGCGTAGGTACGGTCGTTCTCGCCGCCGTGATGATCGGTCTGCACGCCTTGGTTGTCATCGCCGTTCCCTGGGCACCGTTCAAGCTGGCGGCGCTGCTCGGCGTCGTCGCCTGGGCTCTCGTTCGCAGCCGCAGGGGCAGTGAGGGTCCGACGATTCTCGAGCAACTCGACGGCCACGTGCGATGGCGCGACGCCGCGCTCCTCTCACTCATGCCGATCACGGCGGCCGGGACATACGCCGCCGCATGGGGCGCCGCCGTGCCGGATGGAGTCATCGAGGTCGTCTTCCTAGCGCTTGTCGCCGTCCAGGTTCTCGCAGGTGCGGTCGCGTTCGTCTGGGCATCGATCGAAGCCTTTCGAGCGAAGGAGCCCGATCGCCGCGTGTCATCGTGAGCGAAGAGCGTCCCAGTACAACTCGATCGGGTGGGCGACGACGGTGCCGCTGTCGAGGTGTGCCTTCAGTTGCATCTCGCATCCGGGGTTCGCAGAAGCAACCAGGTTGAGGCCGGTCGCCCGGACCTGAGTCGACTTCGCCATGCCGAGAATCGCAGACATCTCCGGGTGGTCGAGTTGGTAGGCGCCCGCCGCCCCGCAGCACGTTCCCGCGGGGTCGGTCTCGACCGGTGAGTACCCGGCTGCTCGCAGAATCTCTCGCGGTTCTTCAGCGATGCCCTGAGCATGTCGGAGATGACACGGATCCTGGACGGCGATCGGCGTGTCGCCCTCGATGTGCGGCAGTAGGTCGGCATCGAGGAGCGTTGCGATGAGTTCGTTCGCGTCGATGATCCGGGATGCCAGATCATCGCCACCGTCCGCCCAGTGCCCGTACCCCTTCATGTGGGCGCTGCACCCCGCCGAGTCGACGACGACGAGGTCGAACCCGTCGAACGCTTCGACGTTCTGAGCAGCCATCTTCGCCGCGTCGTACGCCGCCCCTTCGTGAGCGGCCAGGGCGCCACAACACGTCTGGTTCTTCGGGGCAACGACCCGATAGCCGGCAGTGCGGAGCACCTGGATGACGGCCGTATGCACATCTGAGTACCACTGGTCCATCACGCACCCGGCGAGGAAGCCGACGGTGCCGATCGGTTCACCTTCGGGCAGCCACTCGTGACCGGCCGTCGTTGGAACGGGGAGCGGAATGGTGCGGAGCGCCGTGGCCTTCGCCGCCGAACCCGGAAGCACGGAGGCAAGGTGCATCCGCTGGACGGCTCCCACGACCCATGACAACAGCACGACCGCCGACCGCGAGGCGATCGCCCGGCCGAACACGGTGCGTGTCGCGACGGTCCGCCAATCGGGAAGTTGCGCCGCAACCTCGGCCCGGGCCCCTTCCATGAGGCGACCGAACTGGACGAGGGAGGGACAGGCGACTTCGCAGGCCCGACACTGGAGGCAGAGTCCCATCACTTCGGCGAAGCGTTCGTCTACCTCGACGAGTCGGCGATCGACGGCACGCATCGCTGCGATGCGTCCGCGGGGGGACGCCGATTCGTCCCCGGTGACGCCGAACGTGGGGCAGACGGGGAGGCAGAGACCGCAGTCGATGCATGCGTTCAGTTCCACGGTCGTCGGCGCGAAGTCGGTCACCCACGCCATCAGAGGCCTCCGGGGAGGATGCCGGGGTTGCAGATGCTTGCAGGATCGAAGGACACTTTGATCCGTCGCTGGATCTCGATGGCCGCGGGAGCGTGTCCCCACGGATCGACGCCGTCTCCGATCAGTTCGGCACCGTCGAGTACGACCGTCGACCCGCGTCGCGACACCGCCCATGAGCGGAGGTCTCCGAAGAGGTCCGTCTCGAGTCGCTCGAAGCCGACGGTGACGATGCCGACGCCGTGCTGAGCGATCCATCGGGTGGGGTCCATTTCCCGGATGAGAGCCACGGTCTCGCCGACGTCGTGTGGGGGGACCCGCACGGAGAGTCGGATCGGTTCACCGATCGGCTCCGGCCACGACAGGCCGGCGGACCCGTCGGAGGCGAGTTCGGCCGTCTGGGATGCGACCTCTTCTTCGGTTCCGCCGAGGTAGCAGCGTGCGCCGTCCTCCGTTTCGAGCACGGCGAGGGGCCGGTAGGCCGTCGCCAACGCCCCGGCTGCATCGGTGACCGGCACCGTTGCCGTGGAGATCGGACGCGACCAGAGTTTCAGGGCAACCGTGCCGATCAGTCCGAGGCTGCCGAGCGATCCCGTGACGAGACGTTGCACGCCGTAGCCGGTCGACGACTTGACGACGAGGCTGCCCCCGGTGATCGCCTTCCCGTAGCCGGTCGCCATCTCGACCCGTAGGACACGATCCCGTGTCGGCCCGTATCTCAGCCGCCGGTACCCGGAGACTCCGGTGGCAATCACGCCGCCGATCGTCGCACCCGGGGCGGTCTCGGGGAGCACCGCCGTCTGCCGCCGTTCGGCGAGCGTCGCCTCGAGGTCGTCGACGGTCATCCCTGCGCCGACGACGACCGTGAGATCGTCCGGCTGCCAGTCGATGATCGAGGCCATGTTCGATGTGGTGACGACAAGGTCGGCGGTCACCGGATTGCCGATGTTGCTGTGGGTGCCGCCGCCCAGGAACGCCACAGCGAGTCCTTCGCTTGCTGCAACCGTCATCAGCGCCGCCGCTTCGTCGAGTGAAGCGGGTGCGACGACGAACCGGCCGTCGTCGTCGGCACGCTCGTCACGGAGGCGTTCGAAGAGTCGGAGCGTGGAGGTACGCAACGTCGTCATGCGTCTCGCTCTTCTGTGAGCCGCGCGCCGGCGGGCAGGATCTTCCCGGGGTTGAGGCTCCCCTCGGGGTCGAAGGCATCCCGGATCCTCGCCTGTGCATCGAGATCTTCCGGGGTGAACACGAGGTGCATCAGGTCGCGTTTCTCGAGTCCGATGCCGTGCTCGCCGCTCAAGGTTCCTCCGGCGGCGACCGCTGCGTGCACCATGTCGTGGGCTGCGTTGATTACCTTCTCACTCATCCCCGGTTCGGAGGCGTCGAAGGTGACGAGTGGGTGGAAGTTCCCGTCACCGGCGTGGAACACGTTCATGAGGCGCAGACCGTCCCGTTCGGCAATGGCATAGATCTCGTCGAGCACGTCGACGAACCGGGTTCGCGGGACGACCGTGTCGCTCAAGTAGTAGTCGGGGGCGGATTGGGCGATCGAACCGAACGCGTTCTTCCGGCCTTTCCACAGCAGCGCACGTTCGTCGTCGTCCGCCGCCGTGCGGATCTCCCTGGCGTCGTTGCGCCGGCCGATCTCCTCGATCAACGCAGCCTCGACGACGGTGCCGGCAGGATGGCCGACGACCTCGGCGATCAGAACCGCACCGGCGTCGGTCGGGAGGCCTGCATGCATGAAGTTCTCCACGGCAACGATCATCGGTTGATCCATCATCTCGAGGGCCGCAGGAACCAGTCCTGTCGCGACGATGTCGGAGACCGTCTGCGCCGCCTGGTGGATGTTCTCGAAGACGAGCAGCATCGTGACGACGTCCGGAGGATTCTGGATCAGTCGGACGAGTACGCGGGTGACGATGCCCAGCGTCCCTTCGGATCCGACGATCAGTCCGCGCAGGTCGTAGCCCGGTTCGTCGGGCGCCTCTCCGCCGACGATGACGACGTCTCCATCCGCCGTGACCATCTCGACGCCGAGGATGTGCGCGGCCGTCGTTCCCTCGGCGAGACAGTGGGGACCGCCGGCGTTCGTTCCGACGTTGCCGCCGATCGTCGACGACTGCTGCGACGCCGGGTCGGGGGCGAAGTGGAGACCCCGGTCGGCGAGGGCGCGCGACAGATCGAGGTTGACGACGCCGGGCCCCACCCAGGCGGTTCTTCCGATCTCGTCTACTTCTTCGATCGCGTTGAGTCTGGTGAGAACGATCACGATCGACCCGGGCGCCGGGACCGCCCCGCCGGCGAGTCCGGTTCCTGCACCCCGAGCCACGATCGGAATGCCGGCCCGCGAGGCGATTCGCACGACGGCGGCGACTTCCTCCGTTGTGTCGGGGAGCACGATGACCGCCGGATCTCCGGCGGTGACCCCGGAGTCCTTCGCATAGATGATCCGGTCGACCGGATGCGTGTGCACCCGGGATGCGCCGAGGAGATCAATGAGTTCGACGGTCGGATCCATCGTCACATCGTACCGGCCGGGGTCGTCGCCACGCCTATCGTGTGGCAACGTGAACACCTCGGAACCCGACCGGCCCGCATCGGCGCAGCTGTTCGCCACGTGCATCGTCGACTCCTTCTATCCCGGGGTCGGGCGGGCCGTCGTCCACGTCCTTGAAGATCAGGGCGTCGCCGTCGAGTTCCCGGCCGATCAGACATGCTGCGGCCAACCCGCATATAACGCCGGTCACCGCGACGAGGCCAGGGCGATGGCGGCCCACACCGTCTCCGTACTCGATGCCACTGAGGGCCCGATCGTCGTCCCCTCCGGCTCCTGCGCCGCGATGATGATCGACCACTACGCAGACCTGCTCTCCGATGACGACGCTCTGGCCGCTGCTGCCCGGCGTGTAGCCGGCCGGGTCCGTGAGTTCACCCAATTCGTCGTCGACGATCTGGGCCTCGACGGTCTCGAAGCGGATGCGACTGGGCCCATCACGTTCCATCCTTCCTGCCACGGTCTCCGTCATCTCGGTCTCCGCGGCTACGGCGAACGGGTCCTCGACCACGTCGGCGTCGAACGACGGCCGCTCGAAGCCGCAGAGGAGTGCTGCGGGTTCGGTGGACTCTTCGCCGTTGAAATGCCCGAAATCTCCGGTGCGCTCATGGAGACGAAGATCGGCCACGTCGAAGCGACCGGGGCTGAGACGCTCGTCGGCTACGACATGTCCTGTCTGATGCACCTCGCCGGCGGCATGCGACGCCGCGGCACCGACGTCGAAGTGAGGCACATTGCCGAAATCATCGCCGGAGAGGATGAGGCGTGACGACCTCAACCTTCTCCGAGCGGGGAGCGGCAGCGGTCGGGTCGGCGGCCGCTGCGGCCGTCGGGGATGGGGCCCGGCACCTCATCGAGAAGCGCGCCGCCGCCGTCGACGCCTATCCGGCAATGGATGCCATGAGGGATCGGGTCCGCGAGATCCGCCTCCACACGCTTGCGCATCTCGATGCCTATCTCGCCGACTTCGCCGATTCCGTCGAAGCTGCGGGAGGCCACGTCTTCTTCGCTGCAGACGCCGACGAAGCCAACGCCTACATCCTCGGTGTCGCCGGGGAGGCCGGGGCGGAATTGGTCGTCAAGTCCAAGTCGATGGTGACCGAGGAAATCGAACTCAACGGCGCACTCGAGGCCGGAGGGTTGACGATCGTCGAAACCGACCTCGGGGAATTCATCGTTCAGCTTTCCGGCGACCGCCCGTCGCACATCGTGGCTCCAGTCCTCCACTGGACGAAGGAACAGGTCGGCCACCTGTTCGCCGACCAACTCGGCGTTCCCTACGCCGACGAGCCGACCGAGTTGAACCAGATCGCCCGCACGCATCTGCGACGCATCTTCCTCAGGGCGGACATGGGTATCTCCGGAGTGAACTTCGCCGCCGCGTCGACCGGCACGATCGCCATCGTCACGAACGAAGGCAACGGGAGGCTGACGACGACCGCTCCCCGGGTGCATGTGGCGGTGATGGGGATGGAACGGGTTGTGCCGACCGTCGAGGATCTCGGCGTCATGCTCGAAGTGCTCGGTCGCTCGGCCACGGGGCAGTCGCTGACCACCTATACGAACCTGATCACCGGTCCGCGCCGTCCGGACGATGACGACGGCCCGGACGAGTTCCACGTCGTCATCGTCGACAATGGACGGACGGCGGTCCTCGGCGACGAGGTCTCGGAGGTGCTGGCCTGTATCCGATGCGGCGCGTGTCTCAACATCTGCCCGGTCTATCGCACCGTCGGCGGTCACGCATACGGCGACGTCTACCCGGGGCCGGTCGGATCCGTACTCTCCCCCATCCTCTTCGGATTCGAGGGCCGGGAGGAGTTGCCGTACGCCTGCACCCTCTGTGGCGCCTGTCTCGAAGTGTGCCCGGCTCGCATCGACCTGCCGAGCCTGCTGGTGAACCTGCGCGAGCGTGTAGCGCAGGAGGGGACGGCCTTCTCCTGGCTCGACCGCCCGCTCGACGCCTACGAGTTCGCGGCCACGCATCCGACGATGTGGACCGCCTCGATCGATGGGGCGTCGCTCGCCGGGAGGGCGAACCGGGGCGGATGGTTCAAGCGGCTCCCCTGGCGGGGCAAGACCTGGACGAGCGTGCGGAACCTGCCGGCTCCGGCCGTCACTTCGTTCCGTCGCTGGTGGAAGAAGCATCATGGAGCGTGACGCCTTCCTGACCAGGGTCCGGTCCGGAATCTCTGGAGCGACGTTGCCACCGGCACCGGAACTCGATCCGGGGCCACTCACCCCGGAGCTTGCCGATGTCGATCTCGTGGAGCGTTTCGGCACGGTGCTTGCCACTCTCGACGGAACGCTTCACACGGGGGATCCGCGAGCGGCTATCGAAGAAATCATCGCCCACCATGGGCCGGGTCCGCTCCTCGCGTGGGACGACGAGCATCTGCCGCTCCCCGATGCCGTCCACCGTTTCCTGCAATCCGGCTGCGCCCGGACCGACGGCGTCGTTCCGCACTCCGCCGAAAAGCGACTCACCCACCAGGGTGGCTACTTCGATGTTCTCTACGGACTGACGGGTGCAGAGGCGGGCTTCGCCGAGACCGGTTCGATCGTCGTCCGGTCGGGCCCGGGACGACCTCGTATGGCATCCCTCGTCCCCCTCGTCCATATCGCCTTGCTCCCGAGCGACCGGATCTTCCGTTCCCCGATGCACTGGCTCACCGAACACGGAGCGGACGTTGCTGCAGTGGCGAATACCGTCTACATCACCGGCCCGAGTCGTACGGCAGACATCGAGCAACGCCTCGAACTCGGCGTCCACGGCCCCCGCGAAGTGCACGTCGTCGTGATCGAGTAGTCGACCCACGTCCTCTACGAGGAGATCCACTGCCGGGGGTACCGCGATCGTGCCTCACAAGCCGTTCGCGGCGAACCTCTGTATGGGAGTTTCGCCTCTGATCGCACGAACTCGTCGCGGATAGCGTGTCGGCGATGCTGTTTGTGGCGACATTCGAGTTGATCGCGGGACTCGGGATCGTTGGGTTGTGGACCATGCTGTTGGTCACCCGCAGGGTTCCCGAGATTCGAGATCGGGATCGTGCCATCTGGTTCCATCTCGCTGCCGAGTACCTGCTCGGCTTGTTGCTCATCGCATCCGGTTCCTTACTCCTCGTCGTGGGCGGCGAGCCATGGGTTCGCGTCCTCGCTGGGGTTGCGATAGGAGCGATGCTCTACTCGACGATCAACAGTCCCGGCTACTACGCGCGCGACGGGGAGTGGGGTGCGGTGGCCGGGTTCGGCGTCATAACCGTCCTCGGCGTCGTGGCGGCCGGGCTCCTCGTCGTCGGTTGACCCGACCTTCAAGAGACTCGGAACCGACCGCGACGGGCCGTCAGGCAGATCCCCAGCCTCCGCCGCCGGGGGTGAGGACACGGAGGCGATCGCCCGCTTCGACTTCGATCGTGCACTTGCCGGGGAGCCGCTCTCCGGCACCGTTACGGATCAGCCAGTCCTCCCCGACGGCGCCCGGTTCTCCCCCCTGAAGACCCCACGGATGAAGACGTCTGCGCTCACCCATGAGCGACACGGTCGCTCCGGTGAGGAATTCGATCTCGCGTTCAATGCCTTCGCCGCCCGGGTATCTCCCCCGGCCACCCGAACCCTGCCGGAGCCGGTATGCGGCGATCCGGAACGGGTAGTGCGCCTCGAGCGACTCGATCGGCGTGTTCTTCGTGTTCGTCATCCCCGTATGGATCCCCGACATCCCCGCCCGTCCCGGCCGCCCACCCTGGCCACCGCCGACGGTCTCGTAGTAGGCGAAGTCGTCGTTGCCGATCAACACGTTGTTCATCGTTCCCTGGCTCGCCGCCGGCACGCGATCGGGCGCCGCCTGGGCGAGCGCTCCGAGCAGCACGTCGGCGATCCGCTGACTCGTTTCGACGTTCCCTGCGGCCACCGCCGCAGGCCGTTGCGTATCGACGATGGTCCCCGGCTGCGTTGTGAGACTTACCGGCCGGTAGCAACCCCCGTTGGCGGGGATCGTAGGATCGGTCGCCACCCGCACCGCGTAGTAGAGGCACGACCGCGTGACCGCCTCGACGGCGTTGATGTTGCCTGCGATCTGTGGCGTCGTCCCGGTGAAGTCGGCTTCGAGGTGCCCGCCGTCGATCGTGACGGCGACCGTGATCGGGAGGTTCTCATCACGCCACTCGAGGAAGTCGGTGAAGCGGTAGATGCCATCCGGCAGATCACCGATCGCCGAAGCGGTCCTCCGCTCCCCGTACGACAGCAATGCTGCCGTGACGGCGTTCCACCGGTCGATCCCTTCGGATTCGACGAGGCGTCCGATCCGGAGGGCACCTGCCTCGTTCGCACCCATCTGGGCGGAGAGGTCGCCGAGACGTTCGGCCGGTGTCCTCGTCGCTGCGAGGAACGGGTCGAGGAACGAGTCGATCCATTCGCCGTTCCGGACCGCAGGAATCGGCGGTACGACGTGGCCCTCCTGTTCGACGGTCGTGGCATGCGCCGGCATCGACCCGGGTGCCTCACCGCCCACATCGGCGTGGTGGGCCCGATTCGCGACCCATGCGACGAGGGTCCCATCGGTGAAGACGGGACGGACGAGCGTCAGGTCGTTGAGATGGGTTCCACCGGCGTACGGGTCGTTGACGGCGAACTGGGTTCCCGGTTCGACGTCGGTGCCGAAACGTTCGAGAATGGCCGCCACGGAAGCCGGCATCGAACCGAGATGTACCGGGATGTGCTCGGCTTGGGCAAGCATCTCCCCGGCAGGATCGAACAGGGCGGCCGAGCAGTCGGCCCGTTCCTTGATGTTCGGGGAGTATGCAGTTCTTCGCAGCACGATGCCCATGTCGTCGGCCATCGCCTCGAGACGACTCCTCGCCACCTCCAACGTGACCGGATCGATGATCACCAGGTCACCTCCAAAGCCCCGGTTGCCGACACGACGGCGCGTTCTCCCGGCCCGATCCAAGTGGTCGCTTCGGTCTCTTCGATCACCGCGGGTCCGGTGATCTCCGCACCGACGGCTAGTCCGGCACGGTTCCACACGCTTGCCTCCGCCGGTCCGTCCCCGGTGATCACGGATCGAACACCGATGTGTGCATCACCTTCCGGTTGCCACCGGAACGCCACCTCCGGGTCGATCGCCGCCGTTCCCGTGACGGAGGCGCGCACCGTCACGGCCTCGATCGGATCTTCGGGTCGGGCGAATCCGTTCCGCTCCCGGTGGATGCGATGGAATCGTTCCGAGAGAGCGAGCCATCCGTCGCCGACCGTGTACGGGACGGTGACCTCATGCGATTGGCCGAGGTAGCGAACGTCGACGAGCGTCTCGAGACGCCCGTCACTCATCCGTGCCTGCGCTTCGGACCCGATGTGGCCGACGGCGTCGTCGAGACCATCGCCGTCACGGATCAGGACGCTGCGTGCGAGATCGACGCGGGGTGGGCTGAGGAGGAGGCCGGCGGCCGAGAAGATTCCACCGTGTGGCGGAACGATCACACCGGCCATGTCGAGCGATCGAGCCAGCGCCGCGGCGTGCAGCCCTCCTGCCCCGCCGAAAGCGACGAGCCAGGCGTCTCTCGGGTCGGCACCCTGTTCGATCGAGACGGTCCGGATCGCCCCCGCCATGACCTCCTCGACGACACGGACGATGCCGAGAGCAGTCTCATCGATGGTGAGTCCGAGCGGGCCACCGAGATCTGCGAGCGCTCCGCCGGAGAGCCGTCGATCGATCGTGAGTCGACCGCCGAGCGACGCATCCGGAGCGATCCGGCCGAGTGCCACGTTCGCGTCCGTGACGGTGGCCTCCATCCCGCCTCTCCGGTAGCAGGCCGGTCCGGGTTCCGCTCCGGCACTTCTCGGTCCGACCCGAAGCGACCCACCCGGATCGATCCATCCGATGCTTCCCCCGCCGGCTCCGACGGTGTGGATCGCCGTCGACGGCATCCGACTGGGGTATCCGGCAACCGCACGCTCGTATGCGATCTCCGGCCGCCCGTCCCGGATCCGGCAGACGTCGGTCGACGTACCGCCCATGTCGAAGGCGATCACATGGTCGCGACCGAGTGCGGCTCCGATCGCCGCTGCGGCGACGACTCCGCCGGCCGGGCCGGAGAGCAGGATCGAAGCAGGGAGCGTCGCGGCGTCGGCAGCGTCGATCAGACCGCCGGATGACCGCATCACACCGACGGCATCGGCCAGACCTGCCGCCCGAACCCCGGCTTCGAGACGGTCGAGGTAGCGGGCAACAACGGGGGTGAGATAGGCGTTGAGTACGGTCGTGGACGTCCGCTCGAACTCCCGGAACTCGGGTGCGACCTCGCTCGAAAGGGACACGGCCACATCGGCACCCGATCGTGCGATGACTCCCCGGATCTCCTCCTCCGACGCCGGATCCTCATACGAGCGGAGCAGGCAGACGGCGACGGCACCGAAGACCCCGATGTCGATGCCGTCGAGATCGGACACGCGATCGTTGCGCGCAACGAGCGGCTGCGGCTTGTCGGCGAACGGGTCGTACAGGCTCGGCCGATCCTGACGGCCGATCTCGATCACATCCTCGAATCCGGGACTCGTGACGAGCAGTGTGCGGGCGCCGGTGCGTTCCAGGAGCGCGTTCGTTGCCGTCGTCGTGCCGTGGAGGAACGTATCGACCCGGTCGGCAAGTTCGGCGGCACCGGCGAGGACCGCTTCGCTCTGGTCGGTGGTCGTCGTCGGCAGTTTGGCCGTTCGGATCCGGACACCGTCCCAGAAGAACAGATCCGTGAACGTGCCCCCCACGTCAACGCCGAGAATCACGCCGCTCCTCTCGACGAACCGCGGACGGGAGAAGCACCTATACGCACCTGCGAGCCCTGGGTTCGCAGAGCACTAGGATCGGGGGACGATATGGCTGTAACCATCTCCAACACTCCGAACCCCAATGCGCTCAAGTTCACCGTCGGTGTCGACGTCGGCGGTCCCGCCACCTTCGTCGCCGGGAAGGAATCCGACGACGCCACGGCGTCGGCGCTCCTGGCCATCGAAGGTGTGACGAGCATCTTCATGACCGCCGATTTCGTGACGTTGTCGAAAACCCCTGCTGCGTCGTGGGACGCGATCGCACCCGCAGCAACGACGATCCTCGAGGAGCGGTTCGGGGCCTGACGCGCCGTCAGGGGCGTATCCCCCGCACGATGAGCCACGGGAGGGTCTCCACCACGGGGAAGCGAGTCGGCGGCTGCAGCGACGCATCGACCCGCTCCAGCAACCGGTCGAGCGCATCTGCGTCGAGCATCTCGGTTCCGGGCCAGATCCCGGAACGAACCGCTTCAACCCCCTCGGCAGCCGATTCGATCGTCGCCATCGGCAGATCTACTTTGCTCTCGGTTACCTCACGGATACCGGCCCGTACCGCTTCGATCCCAATCGCGTCTGCCGCGCGGAATCGCCACTCAACCTCGGCGGCGACTGCCGGTTCGAAACGGTAGAGCAGCCCGTAGCGCCTGGCGGCGGGCATCGAGCCGGTGAGCGCCTTCGGGTCGATCTCGCCGATCCACACCGTTCCACCGGGCTTGATGGTTCGAACCGCTTCCTGAACGACCGGTTCGACACCGGCCGGCCCGTCCCATGCTGAGAGCGCCACGACCACGTCGAACGTGCCGTCCGGATAGCCGGTCGCCTCCGCCGTTGCCCCTTCGGGGACCGAAGCCACGCGCAGCGTTGCGACCTGGGGGGTCGTCGCCCCGGTCGGATCGGGAAGACGGTCGGCGAGGAACTCGGCGTACGGTCCGAGGATGAGCGTGTCGGCGCCTCTCGGAGCACCGAGGCTCTCGAGCGTGGCGAGCCAGGCGTTGCGGAGTGTTCGATCGGGTTGCATGGGCGTCAGCGTAGCGAACCGTGCGCCTGCTCCGGCTACGCCTCCGGCATTACGAACCGGGGATGGTGTCGGATCGCATGACGACCGGCCAGCGGTTCCCCGACCGATCTCCGATCGTGAAGACCACACGCCATTCCGGCCCGACCGCACCGGATCCCACCACCTCAGCGCTCTCGTCGAACAGGCCCGCATATTCGAGCGTCGCCGCGACCGCATCGTCCCGCGCTTCCTCGTCCGTCTTCATCCACCCCTCGATCGAGTTGTAGACGGGAGGCATGATCGGGATCGGCAAGTCTGCGATCGCCGTCTCCCCGTCCTGCACGGCGACGAGCACCTCGACGGCCCGAACCGGTCCCCGGACGAACGAACCGTCCGGTTCCTCGGTGAGACTCCGGAAGACGACCGACACGGCGTAGCCATCGGCCGTCGGCCGCACCGCGTACGCACGTGCCCACTCCACATACGACGTGCCGCTCGCCGTCTGGCGGAACGAGTCGGGCAGGTCTGCGTCTGCAACGAATGCGGACAACAATTCCTCCGGTATCGGCCCGTCGACGGTGAAGTAGTCGGTGACGAACCACTCGGCACGAGCGACGGCGCCGAGCTCGGCCATCGCCGGTTCGACCGCCATCAGATCGGCTTCCGAGAGCACACCGGTGGTCCTGGTGGTGATGGCTTCTGACGTGACGGGAACTGCCGTCGTGGTCGTCGAGGCGACGGGTGGAGCGAGCGTCTGCGTTTCCCCGTGTCCCGGGGCGTTGAGCCATCGGATACCAACGAATCCGATCACGACGGCAACGAGCACGCCTGCGACGATGTAGAGCGTCTTCGCCCGACCCTGCCGATGTTCGCTCAGCAGTGTGGTCCACGGGATCTCTTCATATTCATCCATGTCATCCCTCCGGGATCACGAGTCGTTGTCCGGGGAAGATCAAGTTGGGGTTCTCACCGATCGTCGATCGGTTCGCCTCGTAGATTGCGGGCCAGAACGCCGCTATCTCTGCGCTCGATGGTCTGCTGCCCGTTCGTTCGGCGAGGACGTGGCGTGCGATGCGCCACAGACTGTCGCCGCGCTCGACGACGTATGCCGCGACCCCGGTCGTCGGCGGTGGAGCAGGGATGTCCTCCGGTGATTCGGCAGGTTCGCCGGAGAGACGGACGATCGGGGGTGCGACCGTGGCGGTGGCCGGCCGGGGGCGGGACAGGGCGGTGAGAAGACTCGCCATCATCAGCACCGTCGCGATCGAACGAACGGGAACGGGGACGGTGATCGACGCCAGGCGGCGGCTCAGTGCCCCCGCCGTACCGATCGCACCGAATGACAGGGCGGCGGCGGCAACAGCGGCGCAGATGACCATCGCAGGTTCCATATCCGCACCGTATCGTTGACCACAAGTGACATCAATAGGGTTGATTGGAGGTATTTATCGCGCTCTGGTGCGCGTCATCCGCCGATGTAGGACATCTCCACTTTCGGGAGGCCGATCGACACTCCGGTCCGATCCTCGCTGTACCGATCGGTTCTGGATTCCCACACATTCGTGATGAGTTCGGTGATTTCGGCGTCGGTGGCGCCGTCTCGCAGCGGGCCGCGCAGGTCGGTGCCGTCGACTCCGAACAGGCACGTGTAGATCGAGCCGTCGGCGGAGAGCCGCAGGCGTGTGCACTCGCCGCAGAACGGTTGCGATACGGATGAGATCACACCGACCTCGCCGCCACCGTCCCGGTAGCGCCACCGATTGACGACCTCACCCGGGTAGTTCGCTTCGACCGGTTCGAGAGGCCACTCGGCGCCGATCGTCTCCAGGATCTCGCCGGCGGTGATCACATCGGTCATCTGCCATCCGTTGGACGACCCGACGTCCATGTACTCGATGAACCGGACGATGTGCCCGGTACCGCGGAAGGCTCGTGCCACATCGAGGATCGAACCCTCGTTGAGTCCGCGCCGCACGACCGTGTTGATCTTGATCGGTGTGAGACCGGCTTCGTTCGCGGCTTCGATCCCTTCGAGCACCCGCGCAACGGGGAAATCGACATCGGCTGCCAATCGGAACAGGGCGTCGTCGATCGCGTCCAGACTCACGGTGATCCGGTCGAGACCCGCAGCAGCCAGCGCAGGGGCGTGGCGGGCGAGGATGCTCCCGTTCGTCGTCAGAGCGATGTCTCCGATCCCTTCGATCCCGGCGATCATCTCGACGAGGCTCGGAAGGTCGTGCCGCAGCAACGGTTCGCCGCCTGTGAGCCGAACCTTCTCGACCCCGAGATCGGCGAAGATGCCGACGAGCCGCTCGATCTCCTCGAACGTCAGGATCTCCTCGCGGGGGAGGAACGCATGGTCCCGCCCGTATGCGTCGCGCGGCATGCAATACGTGCATCGGAAGTTGCAGCGGTCCGTCACGGACACGCGGAGGTCACGCAGTGGTCGTCCGAGGGCGTCGATCAGCATGGTCGAAGGCTACCGACCTGCGGGTCCCTGCGGGACGGTTCAGCGGGCGAGGTCGAGGAACTCGTTCCTGGTTCGCGGATCGGTAATGAACGTTCCGCGCATGGCGCTCGTCACCATGGCGCTCTCCTGTTTCTGTACGCCGCGCATCATCATGCACAGATGCCGTCCCTGCATGGTGACCGCGACGCCGTGCGGATCGAGAATGTCGATGAGCGCATCGGCGACCTGGTTCGTGAGCCGCTCCTGGACCTGGAGCCGTCGCGCGAACACGTCGACGATGCGGGCGACCTTCGAGAGACCGATGATCTTGCCCTTCGGGAGATAGGCAACGGCCGCTTTGCCGAAGAAGGGCAGCATGTGGTGTTCGCACATCGAGTAGAACTCGATGTCTTTGACGAGCACCATCTCGTCTGCTCCTTCGGCATCGAACACGGCGTCGTTGACGACCTCCTCGAGTGACGTGGAGTAGCCGCTGGTCAGGAAGTCCATCGCCTTGGCCACACGAAGCGGTGTGCGGACGAGCCCTTCGCGATCGGGATCCTCGCCGATCTCGACAAGTTGCTCGCGCACGAGTCCTTCAAACCTGGGGGCGTAGACGTCGACGACGTCGTCGAAGTCCTCCGGCGCCCGGGGTGTGTACGGGGAGTTGAGGTGAATCGCCATGACGGGTCGAACCTCTCCCCGGCCGATTTGTTCCGCGATCTCCGAGACGGTCCGCCCGTCTGCGGGATGCACCCAGTCCGGTGCGACCTCCGCGATCGGGATCGCAACGTGTGGTTCGGTGATCGCCGCAGGGTCGGGAATCCGCCACCCATCGAGATCGAATTCACTGTCGCCGTAGTAGGCGATATCGAGATCGATCCTCCGCGGCGCATCCGGATCGTCGCCCCGTTCGCGCCCGAGGACGGCTTCGATTCCTCGCAGCACTGCTCGGAGTCCTTTCGGATCCAGTTCCGTGCAGACGAGAGCCGCCGCGTTGAAGAAGTCCGGGGCTCCCGCCGGACCGCCGACCGAAGGGCTCTCGTAGAAGCCACTCACGTTCTCCACCCGGACGTGCTCTGCTCTTCGGAGCATCCGGATCGCCTCGGGGAGGTTCCGCTCCCGCTCGATGTTGGACCCGAGCACGATGATCGCCCGGGCTGTTCCTTCACGCATCTTCTTCTCCCCTCGTTCTGTGAATCGTGATCCCCACGGATCGGGCATGCCGGAGCGCTCCCGGCTTCTCGACCGTCATCTCGACAGCAGCGACACGATCGTCGGATGCGAAGCACATCTCGGCGAGTTCCGCGACAAGACGTTCGACGAGCATCGGCTCTCCCTCTTCGATGTGGGCGATGAGGCGCTTCGTGATCGTCCGGTAGTTGACGGCGTCGCCGATGTCGTCGCTGGCAGCAGCCGGTCGGGTGTCGGCCCACAGCGTCGCGTTGACGAGGATGTCCTGCCGGTTGATCCGTTCCTCCGGGTTGATCCCGAGAATCCCCGACACAACGAGATCCCGAATGTGTATCTCATCCAACATCTTGCCCCTTGCCTCTTGCCTCTTGCCTCTTGAATCTTGACTCTTGATTCTTGACTCTTGACTCTTGCTTCTCACACCAGATGCCCTCCGCCGTCGACCCGGACGATCTCGCCGGTGATGAAGTCGTTCTCGAGGAGGGCGAGCGCCGCGGCAACCACCGGATCGGTCCCGCCGACCCGTCCGAGCGGTAGATCCTCTGCGAGCCTCAGTGCGTAGTCGTCGTCCTCCGAGCCCGGCGGGAGGATGACGCCGAGAGCAACGGCGTTGACCCGGATCCTCGGGGCGAGTTGCAGCGCTGCGGTCCTCGTGAAGGTGTCGATGCCGCCTTTCGCGACGATGTAGCTGAAGTGCTCTCGATACGGCGCATGAGTACGGACGTCGGTGATGTTGACGACCGACCCGTCCAGGTCGTCCGGAAGCGCATCGGCAAACGCTTGGGTAGCGAACACGGGAGCGCCCAACGTCAGATCCAGCGTCGCTCTCCATGCATCGAGGTCCACGTTCCGGATCGTGTCCGACGGGAACCCGGATGCACTGTTTACGAGGATCGATGGGGATCCAAGCCGTTCGGTCGCCATCTTGACGAGTTCGGAGGCCGTCGACGGGTCGGAGAGATCGACCGAACCGACCGCGGCTCGCACACCGAGACGCCGCGCCATCTCCGCCGTCTCCCGGGCCGGCCCGTCCGAGCGGTTGTAGTGGATGAACACGTCGACGCCGGCCCGTGCCAGGCCGAGTGCAAGCGCTCGGCCGACGCGAATGCCGCCGCCGGTGATGATTCCTGTTCGTCCGCGAAGCTCCATACCGGTGAGCGTAACCCGCGGAAGGCCCATGTCCTTCCCAGTTCCCTCTCCGTTCCCGCAGGAGCGCCTATCCTGCTGACCGTGAGCAAGGAAGACCCGAAACCAGGCCGCTGGATCCTCCCCGCCATCGTGGTGGCGCTGATCGGATTCACCTATCTGTTCGTCAACGCTCTTCCCCCGGCCGAGATCCCGGTCGGCACCACGACCACGATCGCGGCGCAGAGCACGACGACGACCGTCCCGGAGCTGGAGACGACCACGACGACTCTTCCGCCGGAGATCGCCGCGTTCCTGAGACTCGTCGATGACTACGCCGCCACGGCGAATCTCGTCGCGGACGATGTCGACAGCACGAATACGGCGTGGGAGGAGCGGGCGGACGGGGCTCCATCGTTCAACGACACGCTGGCCGCATTCGAGGCGGCTCAGGCGGAAGCCCAGACCCTGAGCGACAACGTCGAGGGAACGAACCCACCCGATGCATACGCGGCCGTGTGGCCGGACGCGGTGGCAGCCGCAGCCGATCTCCCGACCGGAGTGAACGCGGTGATCGAAGGCCTCCGCGCTCCCGACGACGGAACGGCGAGGCGAGAAGCCGTCGCAGCCTACGAGGAACTCACCGCGACGTTCCTCGCGGCCCTCGACGAAGTCAAAGCCGCAACCCCGTAGACCGGGACCGGGTTCCGGCTACCCGTTCTCCAGGGCGCTGCAGATCGTGTCGGTCATCAGGCGGGCCACGACGTACGGGTCGGCGTTGGCGTTCGGGCGCCGGTCCTCGAGGTAGCCCTTCTTCTCCTTGGCCGTCTGCCACGGGATCCGGACCGACGCGCCGCGGTTCGACACGCCGTACGAGTACTCGGTCCACGGCGCCGTCTCGTGCAGGCCGGTCAGCCGCCGCTGGATCCCTGCGCCGTAGTTCGCGATGTGCTCATCGGCTTTCTCCCCGAGCGCCTCGCAGGCCGCGATGATCGGGTCGTAGGATTCCCGCATCGCCTTCGTCGAGAAATTCGTGTGCATGCCGGCACCGTTCCAGTCGCCTTCGACCGGCTTTGGATTGAGGTGAGCGGAGATGTCGTAGTTCTCGGCGATGCGATAGAGCAGCCAGCGAGCCATCCACAGGTGATCACCGACGGATACCGGGTCGAGTGGGCCGATCTGGAACTCCCACTGACCGATCATTACCTCCGCATTGGTCCCGGAAATCATCAGCCCGGCCTCGATGCAGGCGGCCGTGTGATCCTCGACGACGTCGCGGCCCCAGATCTCGTCCGATCCGACACCGCAGTAGTACCCGCCCTGTGGCGCCGGATACCCGCCGATCGGCCAACCGTGGGGGCGTCCGTCCTTGTAGAACGTGTACTCCTGTTCGAGTCCGAACCACGGCTCCTGATCTGCATACCGTTCGTAGGCGGCCACGCAAGCGGCCCGGTGGTTCGACGGATGCGGCTCCATGTCCACGTTCAGCACTTCACAAAGGACGAGGACGTCGTCACCTCCGCGGATCGGGTCGGGTCGCACGAATACCGGCCGCAGCACGCAGTCCGATTCGGTCCCCGGAGCCTGCTCGGTGCTCGATCCGTCGAACCCCCACAGGGGTGGCTCTTCACCGCTGGGAATGACCTTCGTCTTCGATCGGAGCTTGGCCGTCGGCTTCTGCCCATCGATCCATATGTATTCGGCCCGATAGGGCATGGTTCCTCCACAGTTGGGTTCGGCGCGCGGAATCTTGCCACACCCCGGATCGCTTCGCACGCTATCGGCGACCGGGAAGTGTGAGCCTGTCGGCGGTTCAGACGAATTCGATCCCCTGGGCGAGCGGAAGTTCGCCGGACCAGTTGATCGTCACGGTCTGGCGACGCATGTACGCCTTCCACGCGTCGGAGCCGGATTCACGGCCGCCGCCGGTTTCCTTCTCGCCGCCGAACGCCCCGCCGATCTCGGCGCCCGACGGGCCGATGTTGACGTTGGCGATCCCGCAGTCTGAACCCTCCGGTCCGAGGAACTGCTCGGATGCACTCACCGAGTCGGTGAAGATGGATGACGAAAGACCCTGGGTTACGCCGTTGTTGATCTTGATCGCCTCTTCGACCGAGTCGACTTCGATCACGTAGAGGATCGGAGCGAACGTCTCGATCTGGAGGATGGGAGCGTCGGATGGCATCTTGATGATCGTCGGCTCAACGAAGTGGCCGGGTCCGTCGATGACGCCGCCTCCGTGGAGGAGTTCGCCACCCTGCTCCTGTGCGATGCCGACCGCGGCGGAGAAGTTGGCGACCGCGATCTCGTCGATGAGCGGCCCCATGAGATTCGCATCGTCGAGCGGATCACCGATCTGGACGGTGCGATAGGCGGAGACGAGCCGGCGGCTCAGCTCTTCCGACACACCCTTCTGGACGATGAGGCGACGCAGCGAGGTGCACCGCTGGCCCGCCGTTCCGACGGCAGCGAAGACGGCCGCTCTCGTAGCGAGATCGAGATCGGCATCGTCCATGACGATCATGGCGTTGTTCCCGCCGAGTTCGAGGAGCGACCGTCCGAGGCGCTTGGCGACGGCCACACCGACCTTCTCGCCCATACCGCACGAACCGGTCGCGGAGATCAGCGGAACACGCCGGTCGTTGATCATGACGTCACCAACCTCGGCTCCCGAACCCACTGCGAGGCTGAAGACACCCTCGAACCCGGAGCCTTCCATGACCCGTTCGGCCAGCTTCGTCGTTGCCACAGCGGTGAGCGGCGTTTTCGAAGACGGCTTCCAGATGAGCGTGTCTCCGGCGACGGCGGCGATCATGGCGTTCCACGCCCAGACGGCGACGGGGAAGTTGAATGATGTGATGATCCCGACCGGTCCGAGCGGCTGCCACTGTTCGTACATGCGGTGGCGCGGGCGTTCCGACGCGATCGTGAGACCGTAGAGCTGCCGGGAGAGGCCCACGGCAAAGTCGGTGATGTCGATCATCTCCTGAACTTCGCCCTCACCTTCAGCTTTGATCTTCCCCATTTCGAGCGCGACGAGCGCGCCGAGCGGTTCCTGATACTCCCGGAGCATGTCGCCGATGTCGCGTACGAACTTGCCTCGCTCGGGCGCCGGCAGCATGCGCCACTCGGTGAACGTGTCGGTTGCCGTGGCAACAACCTTCTCGTAGTCGTCCCCGTCGGCCCGTTTGACGGAACCGATGACCTCGCCGGTCGACGGGTTCTCCACTTCGAGCAGCGTCCCGCCGGTCTCGAGCCATCCGCCGGCGTAGGCGCCGGCGTTGACGTCGTTCAGATCGAGAGCGGAGAAGATGGCGTCACGGTTCACGTTCGGACCTCCTGGAATGGATTGTTGACGGTCGTTGGGGTGCTAGCGGGCGGCAATCGTTTCGATCTCGACGAGGAATCCGCCGGGGAGGGCCGAGACCTCGACCGTCGAACGCGCCGGTTTCGCGTCGCCGACATATTCGCCGTACACGGCGTTCACCGCGGCGAAGTCGTCCATGTTGGTGACGAAGATCGTCGTCTTCACGATGTCTGCGTATCCGAGGCCGACGTCACCGAGAACCGCACCGATGTTGCGCATGATCTGATCGGTCTGCTCGGCAGCACCGCCTTCCACGACGGCGCCGTCCGCTGGGTTGATGGCGATCATCCCCGAGACGAAGACCAGTCCGTGCGCTTCGGTGACGATGCTGTAGGGACCGAGCGGTTTCGGCCCGCTCGGAGCATCGTGAATCTGTTTCGGCATGGGACCTCCCGGATCGTTCGGGAGGCAGTCTACGAGGGTTCGTCAGCCGCGTTTTCCGCAGGTGCAGGAGTGGCCGCTCTCGTTCGGGTTGTCGATCGCAAAGCCCGCGCCTGCGAGACCATCGTCCCGGAAGTCGATCGTTGACCCCATCAGCCGATCGACGCTCCGTTCGTCGATCACGACGTTGAACGCACCGGTCTCCACGACTGTGTCCGTCACAGACGCACCGGTATCGAAGTGCAGGTCGTAGCGGAACCCGGAGCATCCTCCCGGCTTGGCACCGAGCCTGAGAACGAGAGTCTCATCCCCTTCGCCATCGAGCAGTTCCCGCACCTTGTTGATTGCTGAGTCGGTAAGCATCACCGGCGTCATTGCACATCGCCTCCTCCGCGCGTCGCACTGCAACTCTAACTCCTATCGCCGTGTTGGGAATAGGGAATCTCATTCGATAGCATCGGCCGGGTGACGAAACGAGCAGACATTGAGGCCGCTCTACGCGGAGTGATCGACCCCGAACTGAACGCGGACATCGTCGAACTCGGCATGGTGAGCGACATCAAGGTGGACGGTGCTCACGTCTCGATCGGCGTCGCCCTCACCGTGGCGGCGTGCCCGATGCGAAACCAGATCGAGTCCGATGTGGTCCGGAAGGTCGCCGCGATCCCCGGGATCGATGACGTGACCGTCGACGTCACCGCGATGAACGCCGAACAACGGTCGGAACTCATGAGCAAGGTTCGCCTGCGTGCCCGTGAGAACGCGACGCCGACGATGATCAGTCCACAGACCCGGGTCATCGCCGTCTCGAGTGGCAAGGGCGGCGTCGGCAAGTCGTCGCTCAGCGTCAATCTGGCGTTGGCCATCTCGGCGCTTGGACACCGAACGGGACTCCTCGATGCCGACATCTGGGGATTCTCGGTTCCGAGAATGCTCGCTTCGACAGATGCCCGTCTCGAAGCGGGCGAGAACCGCAAGATCCAGCCGCTCCAGGCGACCGGTCTGGAGATCGTCTCGACCGGGTTGCTCGTCGACGACGAGGACACGGCGCTCATGTGGCGGGGACTGATGCTCTCGAAAGCGCTCGAACAGTTCCTCACCGACGTGGCGTGGAGTCCGAATCTCGGATACCTCATCATCGACATGCCCCCCGGAACCGGTGACGTGCAGATGGCTCTGTCGCGCATGCTCCCGCAGGCCGAAATGGTCGTTGTGACCACGCCGCAGCGCGCCGCACAGAAGGTCGCGGCACGGGTCGCAGACATGGCCCGCAGGTCGCACATGCCGGTCGTCGGCGTCGTCGAGAACATGTCCGGTTTCACCACAGAGGACGGTCGCCACTACGACCTGTTCGGATCGGGAGGCGGCCTCGAACTGGCCGATCAGCTCGGCGTTCCCCTTCTCGGCCGGGTGCCCCTCGACCCCGGTGTCGTCAACGGCGGCGACGAGGGGCGGCCCGTCGTCACCGAGGATCCGAACGGCCCCGCCGGAACTGAGATCCGATCGATCGCCGCCCGTCTCACGGAACTGATCCCCCCCGCCGCCGAAGACACCTGCACCGCCCGCATCGCCGTCCTGGCCGAACAACTCGAACACCTGTAGCCCCACCTGCAATCTCTTCGACTGCAACGCTTCACAGAAAAGGTGAGGGCGTGGACGGCGGCTTCGCGCACTCTCCCCCGGCCCGTAGGGCTGGGGGAGATGCCCGGAGGGCAGAGGGGGATGCGTGGAGCCCACGGATCGCAAGGGTGAGGTGATCCCGCTACTGAAGGCCCGTGTGTATCCGTGGAACCGCGCCCGGGCTGATCTCGGGATGGCACCTCCCCCCCACCCAGTTCGAGCAGAGCTCGAACGCGTCCCCCCATCGCTTCGCTCTGGTGGGACGTGAACTGGGGGTCGAACGCTCTTGTCGTCGAGAGTCCGTGGATTCAGGCGCAGTGGGGGAGAATGGGAACCCGTTCGGTGCCTCAGAGAAACCACCGGTTCAGGCGAAGCGATGAAGATTGGAAAAGAGCGCTCTCACGATCCCGGGCTCTTGGCTCTTGGCTCTTGACTCTTATCTACAGAGTTTGTCGACCATGGGGTAGGGGTTCGCCCAGTCGCCGCCGCCGGGCTTCCAGCCGAGATGCAGATGGGGGAGCCAGGACGGAGCGTTGCCTGTCGTGCCGACCGTCCCGATCATGTCCCCGGCCGAGACTCGCTGTCCTCCTGCGAGCCCGTCGGCCCAGGAATCCATGTGGGCGTAGTAGTAGATGTCACCCGAGTTGCCCTGTAGGTACACCGAGATCCCACCGAGGGTGCTGTTCGACAGCCGGTAGATGCGTCCCGTCTCCATCGCGACGAGTGGCGTTCCTCGCGACGCCGACATGTCGACGCCTTTGTGTGTCCTGCCACCGGATCGGGGCGCTCCCCACGTATCGGAGAACGAAACGGCACCGTCGACGGGACAGACCCGTCCGGCCGTTGAGACGGGAGGGGTCGTCGTGGTCGTCGTTGGTGCCACAGTGGTCGTGGTGGATGACGTGCTCGTCGTCGTCTCTTCGTCGGACGGCGGGGCGGTTGTCGTGGTCGGAGCCATCGTCGTCGATGTCGTGGTAGTCGTCGTGGAAGATGTCGTGGTTGTGGTTGGAGCAGCGGTCGTGGTCGTGGAGACAGTTGCCTTCGCAATCGTCGTGGTCGTCGACGTAGCCGCCACGGCTGCGGCAGCAGCGGCTGCAGCGGCGGCCTCCTCCCTCTTTCGCTCCGCCTCGAGTTTACGCTGTCGTTGCTCTTCGGCGAGGCGCCGGCGCTCGGCTTCCTGCCGCTCCCAGGTGGCCTGCATCTCCCGATATTCGGCGTTCGCAGCGTCGAGGTCGGTAAGGAGTTGAGCCGCGAGCCCCTCGATCTCGGTTACGAGTTCACGCTGTCGCGACAGTGCAGCGTCGAGGGTCTCAACCTGCTCGCGATACTCAGTCTCGACGGCCATCCATTCATCCACGATCTTGCGATCGTGGTCGCTTGCGGCCTCGAGATACGTGCCCCGAACAGGAATGTCGATGAAAGCGTTCGCTCCGAGCACCGCAGAGACGGCACCGTCGGAACCGGCGGTCATATAGAGCTCACGAACGACATCCTGAGCCGTCAGGCGAAGCACGGCGAGCCGTTGCTCGGTCTCGGTGACCCGAGTGGCGAGACCGTGAAGGCTCTCGCGAATCTGAATCTCCTCAGCGACCGCCGCTTCGTATTGCGCATCCGTTGCTTCGAGGCTCGCAGAGATCTCGGCGTTGCGTTGGCGCGCAGTTTCCAGATCCGCCTGGGTGACCTCGCGTTCTTCGACGGCGAACGCAGGCGCTGCCAAACCGAGGATCAGAACAAGAATGAGGGCGATTCGCATATCGATCATCTCGCGTTCAACTCGACCATCGTCGATGGCCCCACTGCGCCCGCCGGAAACCTTACTTGTCCATCGGCATACAGCTTGCGCATCTGAACGATGACCTGGTGGGTCGCGGCGTCACGCAACCCGGTTGGAACGAAGTCGTACACGGCGTCGACCACCTCCCCGACCGTCTTCGCGCCCGCCCGGATGGTGTCGAGGATCTCAGCCTCCCTGGCCACCCGGTGATCGATGTACCCGTCGATCACCGTGCCGGCATCGTCCATTGATGGGCCATGCCCCGGTTCGATGCGCCCCACGTTGAGATCCCGGATCCGGTACAGCGACTCCATGTATGCCGTGGCGTCCTCCATGACGACGGTCGATCCGCCCATGATGTGGTCACCCGTGAAGAGACGGTCTCCGAGACGGAAGCAGAGATGATCCGCCGTGTGTCCGGGTGTGTGGACCGCTGCGATGGCCACGGCACCGACGGCGACCGCATCCCCGTCGGCGAGACGCCTATCGGGATCGAACTCCGGACCCGGTTCGTATCCGTAGACCGGCACGTCGAGCCGTCTCGCGAGCGGGTTCGCGAGCGGAGCATGATCCGGATGCGTGTGGGTTGCGATCACGGCGACGGGGGATCGACCGGTGACGGCGCCGACGATTGCCAGGAGATGGCTCTCGATGACCGGCCCGGGATCGATGACGGCCACCTCGCCGCCATCGGCCACCAGATATGTGTTGGTTCCCGGCCCCGTGTAGATGCCGGGATTCGGCGCGAGGATTCGCTCAATCATCATGTCGGTCGGAAGTCCGGGGGAACGTCGCCACCGGCCGAGACGACTTCCATGATTTTGGCCATGAGACCGGGATCCCGTTCGGCCGCGCCCGCCGACTCGAAGCCATCGTCGCCCGGGATCAAGATCAGGATCCTCCTGCCGTTCACGGAGAGTCTCGGCTGGATCGTCCGGACCGGACCCGCGCCCTCGATGTGTTCGATCACATCGCGCACCGACCGATGGGATGCGAAGAACTCCACCGTCTTCAGCGTCGGGAACGCCACGACCCATGTTCCGGTGGCCGATCGCTCGAGCGCCTCGCGAGGTTGAACCCACGCGCCGTCGACGAGTTCGCAGCCGTCGACGATCGGATCGACTCCGGCCGGTGTCGGCGCCACGAAGAACTTCGTATCGAACCGGATCGGCAACGGGGCGGGCGTGATCCATCGGGCGAAGAACCGGAGCGAGTCGCCGTCGAACCGGTCACCGAATCCGTCGACGCTCGTGAACACCTCGGATCCGGACGGCCGCTCGGCGGTGGCTCTCGGTCCGGACCGCAGGAGCCAGATGCCGGTCTCTTCGACGAGTTCCCGCACGGCCGCGGCCTGCCATGGATCGAGTCGGCTTTCCGTTGATTGGACATGTGCATCCGATTCGTCGACGGAGCCGCCGGGGAACACCCAGGCTCCCCCCATGAACCGGGCTTGGGGCGTTCTGCGCACCATGAGGACTTCGACGCCGGCGACGCCGTCACGGATCAGGCACACCGTCGAGGCGTCCCGTGCCGGGGCACTCACGGCACGATCGTCCAACGATTCGCCGAGCGGGCAACGACCCACCTGCGAATCGTCTCACGGACCGCGGGAATCAGGAGGAGGAACCCGGTCGCATCGGTGAGAAGGCCCGGCGTGAGGAGGAAGGCGCCTGCGATGAGGATCATCGCACCGTGGGCGAGCGAGACACCGGGGAACACTCCCTGGGAGAAGTCCCGGCGTACCGCGAGATACGTCTCGCGGCCCTGACGGGAAACAAGCCACGATCCGAGAAATGCCGTCGTGACAACGAGCGCGATGGTCCACCAGATTCCGACGACCCGGCTGAACGACACGAGGAGCGCGATCTCGACGATCGGGACGACGAGAAAGGCGCCGAAGAGGATCCACCGGTATCGCATCTGACCGAGGATACCGGTGCCGGTAGTCTGGGTACATGGACCTTCGTGACCTCCCATCGGTCGACGCCCTGGCACTCGACCTTGCAGAAGAGTTCACCGCACCCCGCGTCCTGCTCAACGCGGTGGCGCGGGATGCGATCGAGGACGCCCGGACGTCCCTGCGCTCCGGGCGGCTGGCAGATCCCACACACGAAGCGTTCCGACGCATGTCCGCACTGGACTCTGCCCGTCTCCGCAACGTCGTCAACGCCACAGGGGTGCTCCTCCACACCAACCTCGGACGGGCCCCGCTCGTGGCAGCACCGGTGCCGCTCTACGGCAACCTCGAGTTCGATCTCCGAACGGGTGAGCGAGGCAAACGGGGCGGGTATCTGAGAGAACTCGTCGCGGCGACCGTGGGAGCCGAGGCGGCGCTCGTCGTGAACAACAACGCGGGCGCACTGCTCCTGGCACTCGCGGCCATCGCCGGCCGTGACGGCAGGGTCGCCGTCTCCCGCGGCGAATTGATCGAGATCGGAGGATCGTTCCGACTTCCGGATCTGATGGCCGCGTCCGGGGCTCACCTCGTCGAGGTCGGGACGACGAACCGGACCCGCGAGTCCGACTATCTCCAAGCCCCGGGGACGATCGAAGCCGTCCTCAAGGTTCACCCGTCGAACTACCGGGTCGAGGGATTCACCGAGGAGGTTCCGTTTGCGCGAATGCCGGCTGTGGCCGCGGCCGTCGGGGCGCCATGCATCGCCGACGTCGGCAGCGGCCTCATCGATGTCGACACCCCGTGGATCGCCGACGGCCCGCCCTCCTGGCTCGCAGGCGAGCCGGGCGTCCGGCAGACCCTCTCCCAAGGAGCGGACGTCGTTCTCTTCTCTGGCGACAAACTCCTCGGAGGTCCGCAGGCGGGCATCGCCGTCGGCAACCGGGACATGATCGACCGCATGGCACGCCACCCGATCGCGAGAGCGGTCCGGATCAACACTCCGACGATCATCGATCTCACGGACACGTTCGAGGCGTACGCCGAGAACCGGGCATCGTCGCTCCCGTTCTGGATGATGGCGACCGCTCCCCCGGGCGAGATCGAACGACGCACCAGAGCCGTGATCGACGCTTCGGGTGTCACCGGTTCGATCGTCGAAGGCCGTTCGCTCCCGGGAGCCGGATCGGTACCGGGGCTGACGATTCCAACACCCGTCCTTCGCATCGAAGGAGCCGGCGAGCGGGTGTGGACGACCCTCGCGGCGCACGATCCACCCGTTCTCGCGACGCGTCGCGACGGAGGGACGATCGTGAACCTGCGATCCGTCCTCCCGGGAGACGACGCCGTCGTCGCGTCCGCACTCGCGGGGGTCTGATGCCGATCATCGGAACCGCAGGGCACGTCGATCATGGAAAGTCCACCCTGGTTCAGGCACTCACCGGACGCGACCCGGATCGTTGGGCGGAGGAGAAGGACCGGGGGCTGACCATCGACCTCGGGTTCGCTTGGGCCGACCTCGCCGATACGGCGGTCGGGTTCGTCGACGTTCCCGGCCATGAACGGTTCATCAAGAACATGCTCGCCGGTGTCGGCGGTTTCGACGTTGCCCTGTTCGTTGTCGCAGCCGACGAGGGCTGGATGCCCCAGTCGGAAGAGCATCTCGCCATTCTCGATCTGCTCGACGTGCGCCACGGTGTCATCGCTCTCACGCGAGTCGATCTCGCCGATCCCGACCTCATCGAGCTCTCGACCGCCGAGGTCGTCGAGCACGTGGAGGGGACGGTTGCCGCATCGTGGCCCATCGTCGAAGTATCGCCTCCGACCGGTGAGGGCATGGACCGGATCGTCGCTGCGCTGAACGCGGCACTCGACACCGCCGGTCCCACGGCAAATCTCGGTCGCCCCCACATGTGGGTCGATCGGGCGTTCACGATCTCCGGTGCCGGTGTCGTGGTGACCGGTACGCTCACCGGCGGCTCGATCTCCATCGGGGACCGCATGGAGTGTTACCCGGGTGGAGAGGTTCGGATCAGGGGACTTCAATCTCATGAGATTCCGCGCGACACCATCGGGCCGGGATCGCGTGTCGCGGCGAACATCGTCGGAATCGACCGCGGAAACGTCGGACGCGGCACGTTGATGGCGCTGCCCGGCTCTGCCGGCATGACCAAACGATTCCTTGCCCTCTTGCACCGGCCACCTCGCACCGATGCCGAGATCACGGACCGTGGTGCCTATCACGTGCATCTGGGAACCGCAACGGTCCCCGCCCGGATCAGGGTCCTCGATGAGGGTGACGAGCCCGGCGTAATCGTGACGACCAACGCCCCCGTTCCGGTGACGATGGGGGATCGATTCATCCTCCGTGACACCGGTCCGAAGGAAGTCGTCGGAGGCGGGGTCGTGCTCGATCCGTCGCCGGTCCGCCGCCCCACCGAGCAACACATCACCGAATTGTCTCAGGCGATCGCGCTCGATCCGGTAGGACGTGCCGATGCCCTCGTGGCCGTTCACGGCGAGATCGACGCCGACGAAGTGAGCCGGTCCAGCGGCGGCGGCACGCCTTCCGTCGCGATCTCTGCAGGGACGAGGTTCTACTCACCCGGGGCGTTCTCCATGCGCGGAGACGCCCTGCTCGACGCCGTCAACGACTACCACGAACGATTCCCACTCCGACCCGGTCTTCCCCGTTCGGAAGCAGCGTCCCGACTCGGGGCGGATGCGGATCTCGTTGCTGCACTCGTTGCCGCCGAACCCGGCCTCGTGGAGGAAGGCCCGATCCTTCGCCGTGTCGAGTTCGTCCCCGCGCTGAGCGAGGCCGACGAGGAGATCTGGAAACGGGATCGAGCGGTACTCGGCGCCAGCCTCGCCGTTCCCCGAGTTTCCGATCTCTCCATCTCCGACGAGGTTCTCCATGCGCTCATCAGGCGGGGCGATCTCGTCCGGGTCGCAAACGACCTCGTGTTCCTCCCGGAGCAGATGGCTGAAATCAAGGACCGGCTCGGGGCGCTTCCCGACGAGTTCACGGTGGCGATGTTCCGCGACGGTCTCGGCGTTTCACGACGTCAGGCCGTCCCCCTCCTCGAGTGGCTCGACGCTGCGGGTTGGACGCGTCGCCGGGGCGACGTGCGTTCGGTCAGATCCTCGAACGGGCCTTCTGCTGGCGACGCTCCGTCTCGGTGAGTCCGCCCCAGATCCCGTAGGGCTCCCGAATCGTCATGGCATAGGTGAGGCATTCGGTTCCGACGGGGCAGCTCCGACAGATCGCTTTCGCCCTGACTTCTCTTCGTTCCCGCTCTTCCTTCCTCTCGGTCGTGCTCGGCGGGAAGAAAAGGTATGAGTGACTTCCGCTACACGAGGCAACCGGTTGCCAGGATCGATCGAGCGCCATCACCATTACTGCCTCCAACTCGTCAGATTTCCAAGCCGGTGAGAATGTAGAGTCCTGCGCTCCGGATTACCAGGAAAATTATGGCATCACCACGGGGTTTTTTTCCGTTTGTTTTCGCGACCTCACGGGGTCTCCGAAGCGCCGTTCAGTCGGACATCACGGACGGCCCCGATATCGAACCGTTCGGCGACTCCAGACATCGGCCCACCGACTACCCTTCCGCTCATGTCACGCGTACTGATCGTCGCCGATGAACCGTGGGTGGTGAACGAAGTTCACGCCGCGCTCAGCATCGGGGACAACGAACTCATCGACCATCCCGATCCGGCTACGGTCGCGGACGCAGTCCTCGCAGAAGACTTCGACGTTGCCGTTGTCGATCTCCAGGTTGCGTCGATGGGTGGGATCGCCGTGACCCACTCCATTCGCAACACGGAGGCATCCGTGCCGGTCGTCCTTCTCCTCGACCGCGAGGCTGATACGTTCCTCGCAGGCCGGGCCGGAGCGAGCGCGTGGGTGACGAAGCCGTTCTCAGCCTCGGCGCTCCGGGCGGCAATCGCGGACGTCACCGGAGCGGTGTGACGGACCGTTCGGAACCTCCGAGTACATGGGCCGCCGGTGAGCGGCCATGACGTATGCGTATGTGATCTACATCGCCATCCTCGCCGCCTGCACGGTCGCTTCCGGGTTCTTCTCCGGCTCCGAAACGGCCCTCATCGGAATCTCGAAGGAACGGGTTCATCGGCTCGCCGCCGAGAACAAGCGCGGCCGTCGCGTCGAGCAACTCGTCGCAGATCCGGAGCGGATGCTGTCGACACTCCTCGTCGCAAACAACATCGTCAACGTGCTGGCCGCCGCCGTCGCCACCACACTGTTCATCAGCCTCGTCGGAGAACAGTGGGGACCGTGGCTCGCAACGCTCGTCGTCACCGCGGTGATCCTCGTCTTCGGTGAGATCACCCCCAAGACGCTCGCCACCCGGTACCCGGAACGTTTCGCCCTGTCCGTGGCTCCTGCCATCTGGCAGCTCTCCCGGTTCCTCGCACCCGTCGCGACGTTCTTCCGTTCGATCACGAGAGGGCTCCTCCGGCTGTTCCGTGTTCCGGTCGAGGGTGACTCGACGGCCGTGACCGATGCCGACATTCGTGCGCTCGCCGAACTCGGCCACCGTGACGGGCAGATCGAGAGGGTGGAACGGGAGATCATCGACGCCCTCTTCGATCTCGCCGACCGACCCGTGCGCGACGTCATGACACCGCGGGTCGACATCGTGGCGCTCACCGATCCCGTGTCGCTGGACGACGTCAGAATGGCCGTCGCCGCAACCGGCCATTCCCGGTACCCGGTGACGCGCGGAGATCTCGACGATCTCGTTGGGATGCTCTTCGTCAAGGATCTCCTCCAGCGCTCCGGAGAGGCAACCCCGGAGGACATTGCGGCGCTCGTCCACCACCCGGAGTACATCCCCGAGACCGCAACGATCCTCGATGCGCTCACGGAGATGCGCCAGCGCAAGTATGCGATCGCCTGCGTCGTCGACGAGCACGGCGGCATTGAAGGTGTGATCACGGCAAAGGATCTCCTCTCCGAACTCGTCGGGGAGATCCAGGATGAGTACGACCCGGGAGTCCCCTCCGTCGTTCGCATCGGGCCGCGCCGGTGGATCGCCGAGGGCCGTGTTCCCATCGAGGACCTCGAGGCCGAAATCGAACAGGATCTGCCGGAGGGCCCCTACAGCACCGTCGCCGGTCTCTTCATGGCCGAGGCGGGTCGCGTGCCGGCCGTCGGCGACGTCACCGACATCGGGTCAATCCGGTTGACGGTGCTCGAGATGGATCGGAATCGGATCGATCGAATCGAAGTTCTGCTGGCGTAGGACGCCAGAGTCGAAACGGGGGTACAATCTTCGCATTCGGGACGTGGCGCAGCTTGGTAGCGCGCATCGTTCGGGACGATGAGGTCGCCGGTTCAAATCCGGCCGTCCCGACTCATAGGAACCCCGCCCCCGGGCGGGGTTCCGTCATTCCAGGTGCAAGGGACACAGCGGATAGGGAACCGGAGGCAACTCTCCATATTCCCCCGGCGGCCCTTTCCGTCATTCTCCCCCACCGCCGAGCCTGAATCCACGGTTTCTCTGAGGCACCGGACCGCCTTCCATTCTCCCCCACCGCCGAGGTGGGGGAGATGCCCGCAGGGCAGAGGGGGCATCTCGGAGGCAGAAGAGCCATACCGAGACCGAATGCAGCTACGGGTCCCGCGGGAAGCCCCCTCTGCGATCGAGCAACAGCTCGATCGCGTCTCCCCCACTGCGCCTGAATCCATGGTCTCTCGTGGGGTGTGTGGCTGAGATGCCTTGTCGTACCTGCGATATCTGCGACTGCAGCGCTGCACGAACTGGGTGAATTCGGCGGCCACCTTGCATGCCACTCTTCCTCCCCCTCAGGGGGAGGAAGGGGACGGCTTGGTGGAATGGAGATTCGCGTTCCTCTCTCCGTCGCGAGGAACCGTGGATTCAGGCTGGCGTGGTGGAGACGAAGAACCATCCACACCCTCACCTCTTCTGTGAACCCCGACATCGACTGAAACGTCGGCCGGGACAGGGATTCCGTTCATCGGCCGGCGTGGAGCGATTCCGTCAGGTTCCGCCCCCCGGCACGTGAGCCTGTATCCCGGCCTACCCGGCACGAGATCAACCGCCCTGCATGAAGTTGCGGCGGATGCGCTGTTCGGTGATCTCGGTCATCATCTCGTCCTCGTGATCACGCCACTCGGACTGACGGCGAGAGTCGAGGGGGCGCCATGCTGCAAACGCGAGAACTGCAACGACGATCACCGATCCGACGATGAATCCCAGCATCTCGCCCCCGTTGGTGTCCTGAGGCGAGCGTAGTCCGCTGGACGACGGCGGTCGCTACCGATCGAGGAGGAGTTCGGCCAGTTGCACCGTGTTCAGTGCCGCACCCTTGCGGAGGTTGTCGCCGACGGCCCAGAGGCTGATGCCGCCCGGATCACCGATCGTCTCGCGGATGCGTCCGACGAGCACATCGTCGATCCCTGCGGAGTCGAGCGGCGTCGGGACATGATCGTCCGGCCACACCTGTGCCCCCGGAGCGTCGGCCAGGATCTCCTTCGCCTCCTGCCCGCTCATCGGGCGGTCGAAGAACATCGTCGCCGCGATGCCGTGACCGACCATGGTCGGGACACGCACACACGTCGGTTCGACCCGGATGTTCGGAGCGTCGAGGATCTTCCGCGTCTCGTGAACGAGTTTCCACTCCTCGTCGGTGTGCCCGGCCTCGGTGATCGCACCGGCCATCGGCAATACGTTGTATCCGATGGGCCGCTGGTAGAGATCGCCGCCGGGATCCTTCCAAACCCCGTGCTGCAATGCGTCACGATCGGTTCCCAGTTCGGCGATCTGGCGTTCGAGCGTATCCATGCCCTGCTGTCCAGACCCGGATGTGGCCTGGTACGACATGGCGACCATCCGGTCGATGCCTGCGGCCCGATGCAACGGTGCGATGGCCATCATCAGCGCCATCGTGGTGCAGTTGGGGTTGGCGATGATTCCCTTGTGGGATTCGATCGCCTCGTCGTTGACCTGGGCCACGACGAGCGGAACGTCCGGATCCCGCCGGAATGCCGACGAGTTGTCGATCACCGCAGCCCCCGCCTCGACGAACCGCGGGGCGTACTCCCTGGAGCGCCCGCCGCCCGCCGAGAAGATGGCGATGTCGATACCGGCCGGATCCGCTTCGGCCAGGTTCTCGATCGTGACCGAACCCCACGGCGTGTCGACAACACTTCCCGCGGATCGCTCGGATGCGAGAAGACGGAGGTGTTCGACGGGGAAGTCGCGTTCGGCGAGGATCGACTGGATCGTGCGTCCGACCGCGCCGGTTGCGCCTACGACTCCGACGGTGGGTTGAGCAATCTTCTTCATCATTTCTCTCCGATCAGGCTCGCGTGGAGTGCCTCGACCGCGGCCTGGGTGTCGTCGCCACGCACGATGCAGCTGATGCGGATCGTGGAAGTCGAGATCATCTCGATGTTCACTCCCGACTCGGACAGGATGCGGAACATCGTTGCCGCCACCCCGGACTCCGCCTTCATACCGGCGCCGACGACGCTGATCTTCGTGATGTCCGTGTCGAGATCGACACCGACCGCGCCGATCTCGTCGGCGATCCGCTCCGCTACGGCAACAGCCTCGAGCGCCGAGGCGGCCGGCACGGTGAACGAGATATCGGTGACGCCGCGACTCGACACGTTCTGAACGATCATATCGACGTTGATGCCTGCGGAGGCCATCGGTTCGAAGACGGCGGCGGCGATGCCCGGCTGATCCGGCACGCCGTACACGGTCAGTTTCGCTTCGGAGTCGTCGTGGGCGATGCCACGGATGACCGGTTCTTCCATCGTCTCCTCCTTGACCCACGTGCCTTCGCCGCCGTGGAACGACGACCGGACGTGGATGGGAATGTTGTAGCGGATGCCGAATTCGACACTCCTCGGCATGAGCACGCCGGCACCGGAGTTCGCCAGTTCCAGCATCTCTTCGAACGTCACCTCGTCGAGTTTGACGGCCGTGGGTACGACCCGGGGGTCGGCAGTGAAGACACCGTCGACGTCGGTGTAGATCTCGCAGAGGTCGGCTTCGAGCGATGCGGCGAGTGCCACGGCGGTGGCGTCCGATCCGCCGCGACCGAGTGTCGTCACGTCCTTCGAGTCGGGGCTGACGCCCTGGAATCCGGCGACGATTGCGACCTTTCCCTCATCCAGGCTCTCCCGGACACGGAATGCCCGGATGTCGAGGATCTCGGCCCGTCCATGGTCGGCGGTGGTGAGGATCCCGGCCTGAGATCCGGTGAAGCTGACGGCGGGGACGTCCTCTGCGCGGATCGCCATCGCTACGAGCGCCATCGAGATTCGTTCACCCGCCGTGAGCAGCATGTCCATCTCGCGGGGATGGGGAACCTCGGCGATCTCCGTTGCGAGAGAGATGAGAGCGTCGGTGGACTTGCCCATTGCCGACACGACCACGACGACGTCGTTGCCCGCGCGGTAGGTTTCGACGACCCGATGGGCGACCCTGCGGATGCGGTCGGCGTCGGCGAGCGAGGTGCCTCCGAACTTCTGAACGACGAGTGCCATGTGGGGAGAAGTGTAGGGGGTGGCGGCGCCGGTACCGGTACGTTGGGAATAGCCTTTCGGGCATGACACGCCTCTCCTTGTTCGCCGCGCTCGTGGCTACCGCACTCGTCCTCGCCGCATGTGGAGGAAGCACGTCGACGACCACGACGCAGGCCGAGATCCCCCTCGAAGTGGTCCCCCGCACCTACGAGCAGTTCCGGGCCCAGCCGACCGCATGTGGCGCCGAAGCCCCCGCCCCCGTCACCGAGATGCAGTTCGACGGCCCGGGTGACGAGTCGATCGACCCGACCACTCCGAATCTCGCCGTCATCTCCACTTCCTGCGGTGATCTCACCGTTGAACTCGATCCGTCGCTCGCCCCTGAAACCGTCACCTCGTTCATCTTCCTGGCCAGACAGGGTTACTTCGACGGCACCGTCTTCCACCGTGTCATCCCGGGATTCGTCGTCCAGGGCGGAGACCAGACGGCCACCGGTATCGGCGGCCCCGGCTACACGGTCCCCGACGAATACCCACCGGCGGGTGTTGGATACGATCGCGGCGTCCTGGCGATGGCGAACGCCGGGCCCGGCACGACCGGAAGCCAGTTCTTCATCGTTCTCGACGACGCGGAACTCCCCCCGCAGTTCACCATCTTCGGCCGCGTCACCGAAGGGTTCGACGTTCTCGACCTTCTCCAAGCAGTTCCCCTCGGCAAGGCTCCCGGGAGTCCCGATCCGGTTCCGAGCACCCCGCTCGAAACCATCTACGTGAACACCATCACGATCGACGCGTAGCGCCGCGAAGCGAACCCCTCCGGCGTCCGGTAGCCTTCCCCCATGGCAACGGACAAACGAGAACGACAGCGGGCTCTTCGAGCCGAGAAGAAGGCTGCAGAAGCCAAAGCCAAGCGGCGGCACGACACCCTGGCGATCGTCAAACGCTACGCCATGTATGCGGTGCTCATCGTGATCGCACTCCTCGTAATCACGTTCATCGGCAGCGGCTGAGTTCGCCGTGGCGGTCGATCTCCATCTCCACTCAAACGCGTCGGATGGGACCGATCCTCCGGAGTTGGTCGTCGAGAAGGCCGCAGCGATCGGACTGAGCGCGATCGCCCTCACCGATCACGACACGCTCTCCGGCATCCACGACGCGCGCGAGGCGGCCCACACCTTCGGTATCGAATTGATTCCGGGCGTGGAACTGTCCGTCGACCACAACGGCATCAAGATCCACATGCTCGCCTACTTCATCGAGCCGGTCCCGGGACCGCTCCAGGATCGTCTCGAGGAGTTGAGAGCCGGACGCTCCGTCCGTAACGATCTGATCATCGAACGCCTCAACGATCTCGGCTATCGGATCACGATGGACGATGTGCTGCGGCAGTCCTCGGGAGATGCCGTCGGCCGTCCCCACATCGCCGATGCCCTCGTCGCCGCAGGCTTGATGGCGAATCGCGCGCAGGCATTCCACGAACTCCTCCGCGACGGCGGACCGGCCTACTTCGAACGTGACCGCCTCACCGCCACCAACGCGATTGAACTCGCTGCGGCCTCGAACGGGGTGACGTCGATCGCACATCCGCTGACGATCGACCCGGGCGACGCCACCCTTCTCGACGTGTTCCGGGAGTTGAAAGCGGCCGGCCTTGCCGGCATCGAGGCGTACTACTCGGAGTACGCACCGCACATCCGCTCCCAGCTCGCCGAGACGGCAGCCGAACTCGGCCTCGTCGCGACCGGCGGCTCCGACTACCACGGAGCCGGCAAGCCCCACCTGTCCATCGGAACCGGACGCGGCGATCTCGTGGTCCCCGATTCCGTCCTCGAAGAACTGCGCGCCCGTAGGGGATAACAGGTCAACCGCGGGGCTTCGGACGCCGATGCATCCATCAGAGCACGAAAGGGTTCTGGTGATTCCACACCTCTCGGCGGGCCGTTCGCCGATCGAATACGGAGCAATTCGACGCTCCGCGAATCAGGTACGCGCGGCCACGGCCGCTCTCATCGCCCTGGTTTCCACCGGTTTCGCTGTGTTCGGATCGGCCCCATACGCCATCCCGTACGCCATTGGCGCAACGATCGTCACGATCGACGCTCTATACCGGCAGAACCACGGCGACTCCGCGACCGCACCGCTGCTCATCGACATCACCGTCATCGGCGCCACCATGGTCGTCGGGGGAGCGTCCCCCTCCGTGCAGGTCGCCGCCCTGGCGTACGCGATCGTGGCAATCTCCGTGTTGCTCCCTCCCCGTCAGACGGGTGTCCTCATGCTCTACACGCTTGTCTGGGCGTCGACGGTGATGGCCATGGGCGGTTCGGGGCTGCACACTTTTGCAGATCGGGGTGCCTTCGATGGCTTCCTTACGATCGTTATGCTCGCCGACGTCGCCGCCCTCATGGCCGGTGCCACGAGAAACCTGCTGGCCGTCCAGGACCGCCAGCAGGAACTTCTCGAACAGGAGCGGAGAACGGTCGAGGTGAAGAACGAGTTCGTGTCGATGGTGTCGCACGAACTGCGGACACCGATCACGGGCATCTCCGGCTTCGCGGAGACCCTGCTCGAGCACTGGCGCGACCTCCCGCCGTCTGAGATCGATGAGTTCCTCGCGATTCTGCGCGGCGAGGCCGACCATCTGGGGAACCTGGTCGAGGACATTCTCGTGATTC
The DNA here is from genome assembly GCA_024762335.1 of Acidimicrobiia bacterium. Taxonomy (GTDB): domain Bacteria; phylum Actinomycetota; class Acidimicrobiia; order Spongiisociales; family UBA5794; genus JAHEEL01. The sequence continues at coordinate 59,030 of JANTHO010000002.1, forward strand.
CCCGCCTCGAGGCCGGCCAACTTCGATTCCACCTGGAGCAGGTGACCGTTGCCGACGTCGCCGCGACCGTCGCCGAAATGGTCCTCGACAGCTCGACGACGGTCGAAATCGATCTCCCCGTGTATGTCACGGTGTGGTCGGACCCGGCCCGGCTCCGCCAAATCCTCCGCAATCTGATGGAGAACGCTCGCAAGTACGGTGGAAACGAGGTCTTCGTGTCGGGCGAGGAGCGCCGCGAGGGTACGTACACCGTGATCGTGGCCGACGACGGCCCCGGGATCGCCGAGGCAGACCGGGAGCGGATCTTCGAGCACTTCGAACAGCTCTCGAAGGGCGACGCCCGTCTCGAACAGGGCGTGGGCCTCGGTCTCCCGATCGCACGGAAACTGGCTCGGGCCATGGGCGGGGATCTCTGGTACGAGGACCGGTTCCCTGTGGGAGCGGCATTCTGCTTCACGCTCGACCTGGTGAAGGAGACCGAACGGGTCCCGTCGCCGATGGATGCCGCCACCGGGATGTAGTCTGCCGGGATGCTTCCCTACAACATCGACCACGTCGCCATCGCAGTTCGCGACCTCGACGCGGCCCTGGCTGATCTGAAGGAGCAGTACGGCACCGAACCCCTGTCCCGCGAGGTCATCGAGAGTCAGGGTGTCGAGGAAGCGATGGTTCCCGTCGGAGCCTCGTACATCCAGGTCCTCCAACCGCTCGGTCCCGAAACACCCGTCGGTCGCTTCGTCGAAAAGCGCGGCGAAGGCCTCCACCACATCGCCTTCTCGGTACCCGACATCGAAGCCGCCATCGAGCATCTCGAGTCGACCGGCGTTCGCCTCATCGACCACGAACCGCGGGTGGGTGGCGGCGGCAACCGGATCGCATTCGTTCACCCGAGCGCATTCGCCGGTACCCTTGTCGAACTCGTGGAACTCGTCGAGGAACCAACGTGAACCGGATCATCACCATCAAAGGCGGCGCAGACGCCTGCATGGCCGCGGCCATCGCCGCCACGATCGCCCACCTCGAAGACGCCGACGCCGAGACGAGATCGACCAGGCCTCCGGTTCCGCGACCCAGCCACTGGGTCCAGTCGACCCGGCCTCGTGAGATCCCAACACCGCTGCCTTCGCACCTCTACGACGCCGCACCCTGGACCGATCTCGGAGAAGTCGAGGACTGAGACCCCGGCGACGGCGTCGGCGACGAGGGGTACCATCGTGGTGAACGCCACGAAAGGGTTGCGATGGCCACCGTAATCACGTCAATCGCCCGAACACCGATCGGCAAGTTCCGGGGTGGATTCACTCCACTGACCGCGATGGATCTCGGCGGTGTCGCGATCGCAGGTGCCCTCGAACGAGCGGGCATCACCGGAGATCAGGTCGACGAGGTGCTCTTCGGGCACGTGATACAGACGGGTCAGGGACAGATCACTTCAAGGCAGGCAGCGCTCAAGGGCGGGATACCCATGACCGTGCCGTCGACCACGATCAACAAGGTCTGCCTCTCCGGCATGGCTGCCATCGCCGATGCGGATCTCAGGATCCGAGCCGGGGAGTCCCGTATCGTCATGACCGGCGGCATGGAGTCGATGACGAACGCTCCGCACGTCCTCCCGGGGGCTCGACAGGGCTTCGGATACGGTGGAGCAACACTGATCGACTCTCTCAATCAGGACGGGCTCATGTGCGCGTTCGATCATGTACTCATGGGTGAGTCGAGCGACGGCCGGAATGCCGAACTCGGTATCGGTCGTGAGGAACAGGACATCTGGTCGGCGGCGAGCCACGATCGCGCGATCGCCGCGACAGAGTCCGGAGCCTTCACCGACGAGATCGTTCCCGTCACAGTCCCACAGCGACGGAAGGACCCGGTCGTCATCGCGAACGACGAGGGAATGCGCCCGGGCACGACCGTCGAATCCCTCGCGAGGCTGCGACCCGCTTTCATCGAGGGGGGAACGATTACCGCAGGCAACGCGTCGCAGATCTCCGATGGCGCGGCTGCGCTCGTCGTCGCGGATCGTGACGCCGCCGACGAACTCGGGATGCCGATCGTGGCCGAGATACTCGCCTACGGACAGGTCGCCGGCCCCGGAACCAGCCTGCAGGAACAGCCGGCGAACGCCATGAACGTCGCCCTCGGACGGGCGGGTCTGGATGCCTCCGATCTGGATCTCGTTGAGATCAACGAGGCGTTCGCCTCCGTGGCGATGTACTCGTCGCGGATGCTAGGTATTGCTCACGACCGTGTGAACGTGAACGGCGGCGCCGTCGCATTGGGACACCCGCTCGGCGCAACCGGCGCACGGATCGTCGTCACCTTGATCAACGCCCTGCGACGTAGGGGCGGCGGCACCGGAGGAGCGGCTCTCTGCGGCGGCGGCGGTCAGGGGGACGCGCTGATCGTACGGGTGCCGTCATCATGACGCAGGCTCAACCGGCAGACCGGAATCTTGCTCTCGAACTCGTCAGGGTTACCGAAGCGGCAGCGATCGAATCGGCGAAGTGGCAGGGTCGCGGAGACAAGAACGCCGTCGACCAGGCGGCCGTCGACGCCATGCGCGCCATGCTCTCGACCGTCGACGTCGACGGTCTCGTCGTGATCGGCGAGGGGGAGAAGGACGAGGCGCCGATGCTCTTCAACGGCGAGATCGTGGGGAACGGTCGGGATCCCAAGATGGACATCGCCGTCGATCCGGTGGACGGGACACGCCTGACCGCAGGAGGCATGCCCGGCGCGCTCGCCGTCATCGCCATGGCCGATCGAGGTTCGATGTATGCGCCGGGGTCGCTCGTCTACATGGACAAGATCGCCGTCGGAGAGGAAGCCGCCGGATCGATCGACATCAACGCACCGGTCGCCCACAATCTCCGTCAGGTGGCGAAAGCGAAGGGCAAAGATGTCGACGAGGTGACCGTCGTGCTCCTCGATCGTCCGAGGAACGACGAGTACATCCGCCAGATCCGCGAGGTCGGCGCCCGTATCTCCCTGATCGGAGACGGCGACATCTCGGGGTCGATCGCGACGGCGAAGGCCGACAGCGGTATCGACGTCCTCATGGGGATCGGCGGCTCGCCCGAAGCCGTCACCTCGGCCTGTGCCCTTGCGGCGCTCCACGGTGAGATCCAGTGCAAGCTGTGGCCTCGCGACGAGTCGGAACGGGAGTACGCCATCGAACACGGCCTCGACCTCAACCAGGTGCTAACGACCCGGGACCTCGTGGACTCGGACAACACGTTCTTCGCCGCCACCGGCGTGAGTTCGGGTTCGCTGTTGAGGGGTGTCCGGTTCTACGGCAAGAGCGTCGAGACCCATTCGGTCGTGATGCGCTCGCGCTCTGGCACGATCCGCTTCGTCGAAAGCACACACCGGCTCGACTGGCTCGACGAGATCAACGCCATCGACTGACCGATCACCGGCAACTCTCCTCAACGCCCGTCGCCGGCATCATTCCGGTGAGGAGTCGGTAGCCCGCGGTCATTGCCGGACACGTCGCGTTCGGGAGCTTCCACAGGTGGATCTGCTGGTCGATGATGCCCCAGGAGATGATCTCTGCGGCATGCTCGGTTCCCCTGCGACCCCACTCAACCGACGGATCGTTCCATGCGGCGAGGCCGCGCAGCGCCAGGAAGTGCTGTCGGTCGGTCTCGTCGAGCGTGGATCCGGCCCATGCGTGGGCGAGTTCGTGAACGAGGGTGCGGCGCTGCCACTCGTCCTCCACCGCTGGTTTGTCGTGGGTGATGCAGACCATGATTCGATCAGCCTCGGCATCGCGGTGTTCCCAACGGCCGTCCGTGCCGTGACATCCCGCCCCGTCGGCAGGGAACGTTACGTCCACCGGCGGCAGGTCGAGTCCCGCTGCTTCGAAGCGCCCACGGGCCCACGCCACCATCGACCGTTGCCGGTCGGTGAGTGAGGTTCCCGGGACACGGTGGCGCCGCGCGGTTGGTGCTGCGGCCCGATGGACCCTGCGGACCACCGTGGCGGTGTTCTCGGAAACCGTCGCGTCGGCCGCCTCGACGGACGAACCGGTTGCCAGACAGAGGGCCGCGGCCAGTGCAGCGGCGACGATGCGGCTGAGGGGGATCTTGTTGGTTGCCATGCCACCAACCTCTGCGCGCGGCCTTCCCGGCGCGTAGGCTTGGCTTCAGATCGCCTTCGCCGGGGCTTAAGCCGCCCTTAAGCCGGACGGCGTCCCATGTCGGGGTGAACAGAAAGGGAGCGACCAGAACCGAGGGAGCACGGATCGTGCGATTCGGGATCCTCGGCCGACTCGAGGCCGAACGCGACGGGACAGCAATTTCGCTCGGCTCGTTCAAGGAACGGTCGCTGCTCACATTGCTCCTCATCCACCGTGACGAGGTCGTCTCCACCGACCGCATCATCGACGAACTCTGGGGTGAAGACGCCGTCGGTCGCCAGAATGCCCTCTGGGTGCACATCTCCAACCTCCGAAGCGCCCTCGAACCCGATCGAGAGAAAGGGTCGGAGGGGACCGTGATCCTCACCCGCTCCCCCGGTTACCTCATCCCTGCAGTTACATGCGATCTCGACGCTCCGCGATTCGAGCACCTCGCAGCAGAGGGCCGTGCGTTGATCCCCACCGATCCGGCTGCGGCGGCACTCGTCCTCGGCGAGGCGCTCGCCCTTTGGAGGGGGCACGCTCTCGAGGACTTCACCTACGAGAACTTCGCACAAGCAGAGATCGCGCGACTCGAGGAGGCCAGGCTCGGCACGGTCGAAGCGAAGATCGACGCCGAACTCGCGGCCGGACGTTCCCGTGAACTCGTCGGCGAACTCGAAGGCCTCGTCCGCCAGCATCCGACTCGCGAGCGCTTCACAGCCCAACTGATGCTCGCGCTCTACCGCTCCGGGCGCCAGACCGAAGCGCTTCGTGCCTACCACCTCGTGGCCTCGCGGCTGGGACAAGAACTCGGGCTCGAGCCGTCGGCCGATCTCCGGCATCTCGAAGGGCAGATCGTCTCAGGCGATCCGGCCCTCGACGCGACTGCAACGACCCGGCTCCCTGGCGATGCCGGCCCGTCGGGGCTGTCGATCCGCGGCTATGAAATGCGGGAGCGCCTCCGCGAAGACCCGCTCGGCATCACCTACCGTGCGTTCCAGCCTTCGGTCGGCCGCGAGGTCGCCGTCAAGGTGATCCGACCCGGAGTTGCCGACCGTCCGGAGTTCATTCGCTCGTTCGAGGATTCCGCCCGGCTCGCCGCCCGCCTCGAACAGCCGCACATCGTGCCGATCTACGACTACTGGCGCGAGCCGGGCAACGCGTTCCTTGTGATGCGGCTGATGATGGAACGGAGCCTCGCCGATCGTCTCGCCGGCGGGCCGCTCGACCACACCGCCACCGCAACCATGGTGGACCATATCGGCTCGGCGCTCGATCACGCACACCGCAACGGCATCGTGCACGGCGACGTCAACGCCGGCAACGTTCTCATCGACGACGCGGGCAACGCCACACTCGCCGACTTCGGCATCGCAGCCGCAGCCGAAGTCGTCGCCGCCGGATCAGCGAGAACGCTGTTGACGCCTGAGACCGCGCCCACGGTCGCGACCGACATCGCCGGTCTGGCTTGCGTGACAGCAAGTGCATTGACGGGACGAACGGGAACCATCGACGAACTCCGCGTTGGCCTCGATCCGGACCTGGCACAGATCCTCGGCGATGCAGCTGATCCGAACGGGCCCTTTGCCGACATCACATCGTTCACAACAGCGCTTATCTCGTCTCTCACTGCTGCACCGGCGCCACGTGCGGCCGGTATGATCGCCAACCCATACAAGGGGCTTCGCCCGTTCGAACAGCCCGACGTTGCAGACTTCTTCGGACGGACGCGGCTCGTCGATCGCCTCGTTGCCCGCCTCGGCCGCCCCGGACGAACGGGGCGGTTCGTCGCCGTCGTCGGACCGAGTGGATGCGGCAAATCGAGCCTGGTGAAGGCCGGTGTGCTCCCGGCCCTGAAAGGAAATGCTGCGCCGTCATCCGGCGGATGGTTCCAGGTGGAGGTCGTGCCCGGTAGGCACCCCTTCGAAGAGCTCGAAACGGCGCTGCTAAGGGTCACCGTCGATCCCCCCGGCTCCCTCCTGCGCGACCTCACCGCCGAAGGGGGGCTGCGCCGTGTCGTGGAGCGGGTCCTTCCCGACGACCACGGGCAGCTACTGATCGTCGTCGACCAACTCGAAGAGCTGTTCACGATGACGGCTCCCGACACGGCCAACCGGTTCCTCGACGCTCTCGCCGATGCGGCGACGACCGAGCCCAGCCGGGTTCGGATCGTCGCCACACTCCGAGCCGACTTCTACGACCGTCCGTTGAGCCACCGAGCCTTCGGCGAATTGCTGCGCGAAGGAACGGAGGTCGTCACGCCCATGTCGCCCGCCGAACTGGAGCAGGCAATCACCCGACCGGCCGGTCGCCTGGGAATCGAGTTCGAGCCCGCCCTCGTCGCCGAAATGGTGGCCGAAGCGGCCGAACATCCTGCGGCGCTGCCGCTGTTGCAGTATGCGTTGACGGAAGTGTTCGAGCGGCGCAGAGGAAGGATCATCGGCCTCGACGCCTATCACGAGATCGGTGGCGTCTCCGGAGCGCTCGCCGATCGGGCCGAGGGTCTGTACCACGCACTCGACGAGCAGGGCCGTCGGGCGGTACGCCAGGTCTTCCTGCGGCTCGTCACGATCGGCGAATCCACAGATGACACCCGACGCCGGGTCCTATTGAGCGAATTGCGGGGACTCACCGACTGCGGCGAAGCCGTACCGACCGTCGTCGAGAGCTACGGACGGCACCGGCTCCTCAGCTTCGATCGGGATCCGATCACTCGCACGCCAACCGTCGAGATCTCCCATGAAGCAATCATCCACGGGTGGGAACGCCTCGATGGCTGGATCGAAGACGCCCGATCGGAGTTGCGCGATCAGCGGAAGATCTCCGAAGCCGCGGCCGAATGGGTTCGAGCCTCGTGTGCCAACGACTACTTGTTGCGGGGGCCCCAACTCGACCGCCTCGCCGCTTCGGTAGCCGCAGCATCACTGTCGCTCAGCCCCGACGAACGGGAGTTCATGTCGGCATCGCTCGCCGAGCGGGATCGGTCGCGTCGCGAGGACGACGAACGAGAGCGCCGCCGGGAGGAGGCCGAGCAGCGATCGCGCCGGAGAACGAGATTGCTCGGTGCGGCCGTCGTCGTCGCCGTGCTGATCGCGTTCCTCGGCGTCTTCGCTCTCTACCAGCGTCAACAGGCGAAAGCGGCGGAGCAGCGGGCCGCCGACATCGCGGAGGGGAACCGCATCGCCGACCTGGCGAACCGCGCCTCGGACTCGCACCTGGCGATGCTGTTCTCCCTCGCCGCCGCCGACCTGCTGACCGAACCGAACGAACCGATCCCGATCAACGCGGAGGAGGCGATGCACCTCGCCGCGCAGAAGGCGCGCCTCGCCTACCCACCGGGTGACTGGCCGACCGGCAGCATCGCCCAGCGCGCCGGATCGGTCGGAGTCTTCATCCTGCCGCCCGACGACCTCGTCGCCCATCTCCGCGCCCACCTCGACCGGACGTTTACGGTCGACGAGTGCGCGGAGTACGGGCTCCCGAAGCCGTGCCCTCCGCCGCCGGGATCTTTGGCGACACCGGCGGAATCCGGCCCGCTCGACCTCGACCTCGCCGGGGTCACCTCGGCGATCGGCGCTTCCCCCGCCTTCGCTGCGTCGGCCCCGCCGCGCGTCGTCATCCTCGGACCGATGAACCCGGATGGAGGTCTCGGTGACGAGTTCGAGGCACTCGGCGAAGCGTCCGGGATGACCGTCACCTACGCCTGGGAAGACAACCCGCCGGCAACCGCAATGGGGTGGACCGAGACGGGTCACCCGCCGGATATCGTCTGGATCGCGCAGCCGGCGATTATCCCCGCCGGCGACGCGGCGCTCGGTCACATCGACCTCAGCGCGTATCTGGATCGCGACACGCTCATCACCGACTACGGTCGCTATTCCATTCAGGCCGCGACGGTCGCCGACGACGGAGTCTGGCCGTCGAACGACGGGCGGATCCTCGGCGTCCCCGTCAAGGCGGATGTCAAGGCCCTCGTCTGGTATCCCCGGGAGGCGTTCACCGAAGCGGGCTACACCGTGCCGGAGTCGTGGGACGATCTCATCGCTCTCTCCGACCGCATCGTCGCCGACGGCCGCACCCCCTGGTGCGTCGGCTGGAGCGACGGGGGCTTCGCCGACGGATGGCCGGCGACGGACCTGCTCGAAGGCCTGGTGTTACGCACCGCCGGTCTCGACGGGTACGACCGATGGGTGCGGCATGAGATCCCGTTCGACGACCCGGACGTCATGGCAGCGGCCGAGGCGCTCGATCAGATCGTCATGACCCCCGGCTACGTCCACGGCGGACCGCAGGTGATCAGCCGCACCCCGTGGTTCGTCGCATCGGAGCCGATGTACCGTCCCGGCGAGCCGGACTGCTGGCTCACCTACCAGGCGAGTTTCATGACTCAGTACATGCCACCGAACGTCGATCCCGATGCGGCAGCAGGGGTCTTCTCACTCCCACCGATAGAGACCGGCGGCGACGCCCCGGTGCTGGGCGGTGCCGTCTACGCCGTCGTCCTCACCGACCGGCCCGAAGTGCGCGACGTCGTCCGCTGGCTCGCAAGTCCCGAGTTCGGAGCCAACTGGGCCTCGGTTCCCGGAAGCGAGTTCCTGCCGGCGAACAACCGATTCGATCTCGACAAATTCGGGTCGGTTGGATCGATCCGCCGGGACATGGCCGCGATCGTTACCGACGCCTGGCGACACGACGCCTGGCGTTTCGACGGCTCGGATATGATGCCCGGGCCGATCGGGTCGTGGGGAGACGACGGAATCGGTTCGTTCTGGCAGGGCATGCTCGACTACGCCGATGGGAAGCGCACGATCGAACAGGTCATGCACGAGATCGAAGCGGACTGGGTAACACTGGAATCGAACGGGTCCTAGGACGTCATCCTCGGGCGGCGTCTCAGTCCTCCGGCCACGTCACCTCAACCTTTCGAGCGCCTCGTCACACACCGGAGCGACTGCCGACCAGTCGAAGGGAGCGACCGCTGCAGCCAGGTCGGCCACGATGCGGGCGGCCTCGACCGCATGCTCGATCGCCCATGCGACCCGGTCGGCGGGTCCGGACTGCTCGTCGTACAGACAGCGGCCATGATGTTGCTCCGGGATCCGCTCCGGGTAGACGAGGCGATTCGGAAGAACGGGGAACGCGCCGGCGGCGATCGCTTCGACGATGGCGATCCCGAAGAACTCATGGTGCGCGGTGGACACGACGATATCGGCCCGGCGAAGCAGTTCCACGTACTCGTCGTCCGGGAGGAACCCGAACGCCACGAGCCGGTCGCCCAGCAGATCGGGGAGGCGATCGAATGAGTCGGGGGCCGACACGAACCGTTCGCCGACGACGGCGACCCGGAAGTCGAGGTTCCGAGCGATGAGCGCTTCGATCAGGTCGACGAACTCGTCGGGTCCTTTGTCGTGCTCCCACCGTTGATTCCAGAGGATGAGCGGCTGATCCTGACCCGTGCGGTCGGCCGGTGGTCCGATCCGTTGGAGATCAACGCCGACCGGCAGGACGATCGAGCGGGCCTCGACTTCGGGGATCAGCGAAGCGTGGCGGTGGTCGGGGAATTGTCGGAGAAACCGTTCCGCTTGCTCGAAGAACAGCGAGCGATGGAACTCGGAGTTGAAGATCGGCAGGTCGGCGACGGCGGCACTCGCCCAGTTGATCATCGGGTACGTCTGGTCGACGCGGTCCAGGGGCGATAGTGGGTACGAGAACTGGCTCTCATGGAAGTACACGGCAACGGGGGCATCGCCGATCGTGTTCCGGGCGGCACCGATGAACGCCGGGACGTTCATCATCGACGACGCGAGTACGACATCCGGCGGCGAGTCGAAGGTTTGCGCCAGTGCGTTCGCAAGGGTCAGGTGCGCGCCGTGCATCCGCCACTTCCAGAATCGTGCCTCGTGGGTGACGAGCGTCACATCGTGAGCGCTGTTCGCGACATAGCCGTCTGCCCAGGCCCGGTGGGATCCGCCGTAGTAGGACTCGACGAGCAGAATCTTCACGGGTGCGACATCCCACGGGCGATGTTCCAACCGGTGGCGACCGGCACGTACTCGATCACGACTTCGTCCCCTCGGGCGAGCCGGCTTGCCCGGGCAGCGAGGGCGGCGTCGGCATCCTCCCCCTTCGCATGGAACGCGAAACCGACCGGCTCCACTTCGTCGAAGGCATCCACCGGCCTGCCCCACACGATGACGGTGTCTCCTTCGTCCGAGACGGCGGTGACGGCGATGTGTGTGTCCGGCATGGGCGACAAACTACAGAAATTCCTGAGATTTCTTGCCCGGGACACGCGTTTCTGTCACACCCGTCGTTCACAATGGACACATGTTGGATATCGGTGTTGACGAGATGATCGGGGTGGCCACCGCCGCTCAGATGAGCGGCATCCCGGCCGGTCTCGACGAGATGGAACCGGGCCCGTTCCTCGCGATCGTCCTGTCGGGCATCGACCTCGCAGCGCTGTCCGGCACGGACCGGGTCACCGTCCTGCGTGCCCGCCAACGCATGGCGTCACACTATGCGGCCGAGACGTTCGAGGCGATGGCGTCGATCGTCGACTCCTACCAGGATGAAGAGCAATCCGGTCTCGCCGACGCTGCGGAAGGAGCCGCCTACGAACTCCGTGCCGCCCTGCACCTGACCCGACGGGCCGCCGACACAGAATTGGCATTCGCCCTGGACCTACGTGACCGGCTCCCGAAAGTCTTCGCCGCGTTTGCGACCGGGATGATCGACCAACGTCGGGCACGCACCATTGTGTGGCAGATAGCGCATCTCGACGACGGCACCGCCCGGGCCGTGGTGGACCGGATCATCGACCAGGCATCCGAGCTGACAACCGGGCAACTGATCGCCAGGATCCGCAAACTCGCCATCGGCGTCGACCCCGAAGCCGCCACCCGCCGCTACGAACAAGCCCTGGCGGAGCGTCGGGTCGTCATCGAACCCAGCGACGACGGGACCGTCAACCTCTACGGAATGGACCTCCCACCAGACCGGGCGCTCGCCGCACGCCGACACATCGACCGGATCGCACAGAGCCTGCGCCGCGACGGCGAGACCCGCGCCATGGACCAACTCCGCGCCGACACCTACCTCGACCTCCTCTGCGGCACCAGCAGCAATAGCACCGCAGGCACCGTCGACCTGCGCGTCGGCCTCGAAACCCTCATCGGGCTCTCGAACACGCCGGGAGAACTCGCCGGCTACGGACCCGTCATCGATGACATCACCCGACGCGTCATCGCCGACAACACGGACGGGCAGTGGCGCTTCACCGTCACCCACCAGGGGTATCCCGTCGCCACCGGCACTACCCGACGCAGACCCACCACCAACCAACGCCGCCTCATCGAATCCACCCGCGCCACCTGCAGCTTCCCCGGATGCCGCACCCCCGCCGACGAATGCGACCTCGACCACACCACCGAATGGGCCCAAGGCGGCCCCACCAAGGTCGAGAACCTCACCCCACTCTGCCGCCACGACCACACCGGCAGACACCAACACGGATGGACCTACCGGACGCTTCCCAACGGCGACATCGAATGGTCCAGCCCCCTCGGCCACACCTACATCACCGGAAATCGTGACCCGTGAACCTCGCGTGAAGACGCTCTCTACAGCTCTTTGCGACCGGAGAGGGCCCGGCCGAGCGTGATCTCGTCGGCGTAGTCGAGGTCACCGCCGACCGGCAACCCGGAGGCCAACCTGGTGACGGTGACACCGAGGGGCTTCAGCATCCGAGCGAGGAACATGGCGGTGGCATCGCCCTCGAGGGTCGGATTCGCGGCGACGATCACCTCTGTGATGTGCTCGGCATCGATCCGATTGAGGAGTTCCCGTGCTCGCAACTGATCCGGGCCGATCCCCTCGATCGGCGAGATCGCTCCACCGAGCACGTGATATCGGCCCGTGAACTCGCCGGTCTTCTCGATGACCGGAATGTCCTGAGCCCGCTCCACGACACAAACCACGCTCGTGTCGCGTCGCAGGTCGCGACAGATCGAACACTCGTCCTCGGCGGTGACGTTGAAGCATCGAGTGCACAACCGGACCTCCCGACGCATCGACGTGATGGCGTCGGCGAGGCGAACGGCGTCGGCTTCCTCCGCGTTGAGGAGATAGAAGGCGAGCCGCTGCGCGCTCTTCCGCCCGATCCCGGGGAGCCGGGCCAGTTCGTCGACGAGGCGCTGGACCGGCGGTTCGAACATCAGCCGAGCAGACCGCCGAGATCCATCCCGCCCGCAACGCCGCCCATCGAAGCGGAGGCATCCTCCGACGCGGCCACCAGGGCCTGATTGACGGCGGCAACGACGAGATCGCCTGCCATCTCGGGATCCTCAGGATCCAGCACAGCGGGATCGAAATCGACCGACACGAGCTCGCCGGATCCGCGAACGACCGCCTTGACGACACCGCCGCCGGCGGTCCCTTCATAGGTCTTGGCGGCGAGCTCATTCTGTGCCGCCTCGATCTGGGCTTGCATCTGCTGGGCCTGCTGCATCAACTGCTGCATGTCTCGTGGCATTCTCTGATTCATACCTTTCAGCGTACCCGGTTGCAGAGCATGGCTCGCGTCTCATGTCGAATACCAACGCTCTACCCTCTCTACCAATGACGCGCTATCAGGCTCTCTACCGCAAATACCGGCCCCAACGGTTCGACGAGGTGGTCGGACAGGATCATGTGATCTCCACCCTCTCGAGGGAAGTCACCGACCACAAGGTTGCCCACGCTTACCTGTTCGCCGGCCCGAGAGGCACGGGGAAGACGACGACGGCCCGGCTCCTCGCCAAGTCTCTCAACTGTCCCAACCGGTCAGAGGACGGCGAGCCGTGCAACGAGTGTCCGTCGTGCGTGGGAATCACCGAAGGAACCTCGCTCGACGTCATTGAACTCGATGCCGCGTCGCACAACAAGGTCGAGGACGTTCGCGAGATCCGGGTCAACGTCGGAACGGTCGCCGCAGCCGCGGGAGCCAGCCGCATCTACATCCTCGATGAGGCGCACATGCTGTCCCGCGCCGCGGGTAACGCGCTGCTCAAGACGCTCGAGGAACCGCCGGAGCACGTCATCTTCGTTCTCGCAACGACCGAGCCGTACAAGCTGCTCGACACGATCCGGAGCCGTTCCCAGCGCTTCGACTTCCACCCGGTCTCTTCGGAAACATTGGTCGCCTATCTCGAAGACATCGCGGGGAGAGAAGGATTCACGGCCGATCCGGCTGCCTTCTCGATGATCGCCACCCATGCACGCGGTTCGGTTCGCGATGCGATGAGCCTGCTCGAACAGGTCGCAGCGTTGGGTGCGGGCAGCGTGTCCGGCCAGGGAGTGACCAGGGCTCTGGGACTCGCCGACCAGGATGCATTTTCCGGACTCGTCACTGCGATCACCGAACACGATGCGCCGGCTGCGCTCGGCCTCGTGGCTCAACTCGCATCCAGGGGTGCCGATCTCCGCCGGTTCGTCGCCGACTCCCTCGGCTACTTCCGGGGAATCTTCCTCGCCCAGTACGCACCGAATCTCGAAGAGATCACCGACGACCCTTCCGAGGTTCTCGACGAATGGCGGCGCATGGCCAAAGTCATCCCGACCGCGGACGTGCTGCGTGCCATCGATCGATTCTCCGATGCACTCCTCCACCTTCGACAAGGTCGAGAAGAACGCCTCGTTCTCGAACTGACGTTGATCCGTCTCACCCGCCCGGAGACCACGATCGACGTGGAGTCGATCGCAGCGAGGATGGATCGGTTGGAGCGGGAGGTGAAGGCCGGAGCCGTTGCCGTCGCACCGAAACCGGCGCCGGAACGGACTCCGGAACCGTCACCGTCGGAGCCGGTCATCGAATCGACGGCCGAGACCGACACGGGAGCGGTTGCCGCTTCTGAGCCGCGACCGGAGGAGACCCGACCCCAACCCGCAGTATCCGAACCGGTCGAGGTCACGCTCGCCGAGTTCTCTGCCGTCTGGCCCGTCATCGTCTCCCGCATCCGATCCGACTTCGGTGCGAGAAGGCACGCCTTCGTCAAGGTGGCGGAACCACGATCGGTCGAGGGTTCGATCGCCGTGCTCACCATGCCCTCACACCAGCACTTCCACCTCGAACAGTTGAACGCCGACGACGAGCTACGGACCGCGCTCGAGTCGATCGCCGCCGAACTGCTCGGCGGGTCCATCTCCCTCCAGTTCCTCTCGGACGACGACCCGGGCCCGACCGTCACCGACGAACCCGCCCGTGCGCCAGACCCGGGATCGCTCGACGACGGGCCCGAAGCCGAAGATCCCACCGACATGGTCGTCGACATGCTCGGTGGAACCATCGTCGACGACTCCTGATGCGGCTCGGAATCGACCTCGATGGTGTTGTCGCCGACTTCAACTCCGGTTGGGTCGGCCGCTACAACAGCGAATTCGGATCGGACATCACGACCGACCAGGTCGACTCGTGGGATGCCATGGGTGACCTCACTCACTTCGAATCGATGGGAGCTTTCTGGAGATGGGCGTCCCGCGGTGACCACGGTTCGGTGTTCCGCCATCTCGAGACCTATCCGGGAGCGGTCGAGACACTGAAACGGTTGGTGCCGGACCACGAGATCGTCATCGTCACCGCAAAGCCCGACTGGGCGGTCCACGACACATTCGCATGGATCGCCGACAACCGGATCCCAACGAGGGAAGTCCACATCACTGAAGCGAAATGGCGAGTGCCCTGCGACGTGTATCTCGACGATTCTCCACGTCAGATCGACGAGCTCCACCGGAACCGACCGGAGGCTGCAGTCTGCCGCTTCGTTCGCCCGTGGAATGACCCGGTGCTCGGCGTCGTCGATATCGCCGGCTGGGATGCATTCGCCAACTTCGTATCCGCCCACCGACCCTGACCCGGTTGGCCCCACCGCGTCTGAATCGAGTAGCCTAGAGGTGCTGGAAGCGGCGCGACATGCGCCACCCATCGACACAGGAGTGAGAATGAGGAAGGTTTCCTTGATTGTCCTGGCCGTCGTCTTTGCGATGATCGCAGCTGCATGCAGCTCGAGCACCGAAGACACGACCACGACTGCAGCCGAAGCGACCACAACGACCGCAGCGGCAACAACCACGACGGCGGCAGCAACGACGACCGAAGCGACGACGACGACCGAAGCGGGTCCGGAGATCGGGTCACCCGACAATCCGATCCAGGTTCTGTTCGTACCGTCCGTGAGTGCTGAAGAGATCATCGCCGGAGGCGAGATCCTCAAGGGTGTCCTCGAAGAGGCAACCGGTCTCTCGTACGAAGTCAGTGTTCCGACGTCGTACGCAGCCACCATCAACGAGATGTGCGCTTCGACGGACAACACCATCGGGTTCATCCCCGCAACGGCGTACGTGCTCGCCAACGACCTGTGCGGCGTTGACGTCGCCATGAAGTCGAAGCGGTTCGGCTACACCGAGTACTGGGCCGAGTTCATCGTCCCGCGCGACAGCGAAGCACAGACCCTCGCCGATCTCGCAGGATTGAAGTGGGCCTACCCGGATCCGGGTTCCACCTCCGGATTCCTCGTCCCGAGCGGTATGTTCAAGCAGGCTGGCGTTGAGGTCGGCGAGACCGTCGAAGCAGGCGGACACTCTGCAACGGTGAAGGCCGTCTACAACGGAGAAGCCGACTTCGGTACGGTGTTCTTCAGCCCGGCCATCGACGCCGACAGGAACGTCGTATGGGACGGCACCGCAGAGGGCGCCGACGTCCCCTCCGACAAGGTCGACTCCTGCGTCCTCGACGATGACGGACAGATCGACTGCGACGGGATCTTCCCACGCGATGCACGTCGGAACATCCGCGAAGAAGCGCCGGACGTGATCCAGAAGGTTCGGATCATGACGCTCTCGCAGCCGATTCCGAACGACACCGTCAGCTTCGCACCGGACGTCCCCCAGGACATCCGCGAGAAGTTCGTCGCCGCGATGGCCGACTTCGCGAAGAACGATCCCGACGGATTCGCAACGGCGTTCGACGCGTACTCGTGGGGCGATGTTGCCCTCACCGATGACTCGGAGTTCGACTTCATCCGCTCGCTCGTGCAGGAACTCAACCTCTCGGTTGAAGACCTCTGAGCCCGACCTAGCACAATGATGCGTGTCCGGGCGGGGACCGGTGGTCCCCGCCCGTCGCGCACCATCCAACTCACATGAAGGCAACACCATGCTGAAAGTCGAGCACCTCACCAAGGTCTACGAAGATGGCACGAAAGCACTCGACGATGTGTCGTTCTCCGTCGAACGTGGTGAGTTTCTCGCCGTCATCGGCCTCAGCGGATCCGGGAAGTCCACCCTGTTGCGCTGCATCAACCGGCTCATCGAACCGACTGAGGGAACGATCATGTGGGACGGCGAGGATGTGACCAATGCCTCCCAGGAGGACCTTCGCCGGATTCGTCGGCGCATCGGCATGGTCTTCCAGCACTTCAATCTCGTCAACCGATCCAAAGTCATCACAAACGTGCTCGCCGGCAGACTGGGCTACGTCAACCCGGTCCTGGCGATCATCAACCGGTTCCCGAAGTCCGACGTCGAGAAAGCGCATGCTCAGCTGGCACGCGTCGGCCTTGAAGAGAAGGCCACGAATCGGGCCGATGAGCTCAGCGGTGGCCAGCAACAGCGTGTCGGCGTCGCACGTGCCATGATGCAGGACCCCGAGATCATGCTCGCCGATGAACCGGTGGCGAGCCTCGACCCGGTGCTCGCACACAGCATCATGCAGTACCTCGAACTCATCAACAAGGAGGACGGGGTCATGGTCCTCTGCTCTCTCCACTTCCTCGACCTCGTTCATCAGTATTCGGATCGCGTCATCGCGCTGAAGGACGGCAAGCTGGTCTTCGCCGGAACACCGGCCGAAATCGACGACGAGAAGTTCAAGGAGATCTACGGCAAGGAGGCCGAGCGCGTTGGCTGACGACACCAACAACGGGAAACGCTCGAACGGATCGAAGGGCTGGCGGCGATCGCTGCTGATCGTCATCGCCATCCTCTCCGGATTCGTCATCTACGCCTTTGCGTTCGCCAAGACCGACGTCTCCCTCGAAGAGATCCAGGATGAGACCCGTCAGGAACAGCTCTTCCGGATCCTCCGCGCACTCGCCCGACCCGACCTCGTGCGCTACGACAAAGAGGACCTCGTCGTCACGGCGGACATGTACATCCCATGCAACGGCGGCGAACCCGCACCTGTCACGCCCCATCCTTCCGGTGCCGTCATCGCCGTGTCCCCCACCTGTGCAGAACCCGGCGACATCGTCACGGTTACCGGCTCGGGATTCGAATCGGGCAAACTGGTGTCGATCAGCTTCGTCCCCAAGTCCGACTACGCGATCACGCTGCCCCAGGGCAGAACCGAGGTGGGCGACGACGGCACGTTCGTCCACACGTTCGAAGCACCGAAACGGACGACGGATGAACCCCAACAGGTAACGGCCACCACCCAGACCAACGTCGGTACCTGGCGTCATCGCGTTCGCGTCTGGACGGACACGAACGGGAACGGGGTGCGCGATCCGGCAACGCTACCCGACGCGGATGGCGGTCTGGCCGTCCTCCCGATCGTTCTTCCGGAACTCAGCGGCGCCCCGTTCGAGGTGCGAAGTCCCGGCGGCGTCACGCTGGTCGACACCAACAACAACGTCATCGATTTCGTTGGGTGGGGAGGCGAATTCGAGGCCACGACCGGATCCGGCACGGGGCTGATCAGCCGCGACATCGGCGTCGATCCCTTCACGGGAAGCCTCGACGAGTCCGTTCAACTGACCGGAACCGGAAACACCCCCGAAGACTTCACCTGGACGGGACCGGAGTCATCCAGCTTCGGAGCGATCAACGCCGAGCAGACACCGGGCGACGATGTCAAAGACCTGTTCTTCAACGAGATCTCATTTGGGGACGAGTCAACCATCGAGATTGCGGGGCCGGCGGGGATGACCCTCGAAGGCGTGAGCATGATCTTCTTCGACGCCGCCGATGGCAGGCAGTACCGGTCTGTCGTGCTCTCCGACAAGATCGACCTCTCACCGCGGCTGTCCGATAACGCACTCTCCACCTGGGACCGGATCGTCGAGACGGTGATGCTCGCGCTCCTCGCTACGACCGTCGGAACGATGCTCGCCGTTCCACTCAGTTTCCTCGCCGCCAAGAACCTCATGCGCGACATCACGGTGCCTGTCATCAACCTCGCCCTGTCGCTCATCGCACTTCCGATCGGGATCTGGGTGGGTTGGGAAGCCGCATCGTGGTCGAGCGCACTGGCCGCATACACCGACTCGAACGCCCTGACGCTGCTGATCGCGCTCGCCGTGCTCGTCGGACTCGGATGGTTCCTCCTCCGGTGGGCCCTGCCGGACGCGGATGAGGACGAACGGCCGAGCATGGGTCTGCGCTTGGCCAGAATCGGAGCCCTGCTCCTCGTCGCATTCCTCTTCCTGATCGGATCCTACGCGTTCGCCGCTCTTGTGATGGTCTTCGGCGACTTCATGGTTGACATCCTCCCGGGTGTCTCATTCCTCGGAAGCTTCGTCACGAAACTCGGCGAGATCACCGAGTTGCTGATCCCAATCGTCGCCGCCCTCGTCGGTGCGGGAGTTCTCGTAACCACAGCCAACAAACTCGGATACACCCTCGATGCGAAGCTGCCACGAGGAATCACCAACGTGCTCACGTTCGTCTTCTCCGCAGTCGCCGGCGGGATCGTCGGGCTCGGCATCGGGGCCGTGATCGACTGGTTCTATCAGCTGCAGAACCCGTTCGCCACGGTCGTCGTCCCGGCGATCATCGGAGCGATCTTCGGCGTGATCCTGGCGGCCAAGGCATTGAAGCGGGCCTCCCAGAACATCGGTCTCACGATCTATTACATGGCGCGAACGCTGTTCAACGGACTCCGCTCGATCGAGCCGCTCGTGATGGTCATCATCTTCGTCGTCTGGGTCGGGATCGGGCCGTTCGCCGGCGCTCTCGCGCTTGCACTGCACACGACCGCATCGCTGGCCAAGCTCTATTCCGAACAGGTGGAGAGCATCAGTACCGGACCACTCGAAGCAGTGAGAGCCACCGGGGCAACCCGTCTACAGACCGTCGTCTACTCGGTGGTTCCTCAGATCGTTCCGCCGTACATCTCGTTCACGATGTACCGCTGGGACATCAACGTGCGCATGTCGACCATCATCGGGTTCGCAGGCGGTGGCGGTATCGGGTTCCTGCTGCAGCAGAACATCAACCTGCTCCAGTACCGGGCTGCCGCCGCACAGATGCTTGCGATCGCCATCGTCGTGGCGTCGATGGACTACATCAGCTCACGGCTCCGTGAACACGTCGTGTAGCGATGAGTAACTTCCGGCTACGGACCCGTGAGGATGCCGAACGATTCGAGTCGGAGTTCCTGGCGCCGGGGGCAACGCTGTCATCCCGCAGCAAGGGCCGGACCGTACCGGAACCCCCGGATCGGTGGCGAACCTGCTTCGAACGTGACCGCGATCGCATCCTCCACTCGAAGGCATTCCGCCGGCTGAAGCACAAGACCCAGGTCTTCATGAACCCGGAGGGGGATCACTACGTCACCCGACTGACCCACACGCTGCAGGTGACCCAGGTCGGAGGTGCGATCGCACGGGCGCTCAGCCTCAACGTCTCTCTCACCGAAGCGATCTGCCTCGGCCACGATGTCGGACACTCCCCGTTCGGTCACACGGGTGAGGATGCGCTCAGCGAGTTTGTCGAAGGAGAATGGCGACACTCGGACCAGTCCGTCCGTCTCTTCACGGTTCTCGAACCGCTCAACCTCACGGTGGAGGTTCTCGACGGCATCCGGGCACACCCGTGGAAGGTCGAAGTGCCCGCATCGACGCCGGAAGGGGACATCGTCCGGTTTGCCGACCGAATCGCGTACCTGGCGCACGACGCCCTTGACGCCATCCGGGCGGGCGTGCTGCAGCCATCATCCTTCCCCCGATCCGCTCTCGAGACGCTCGGACAGCCGGGGCGCGAATGGATCGCGACGATGATCGACTCGGTCGTTGAGACGTCCCTCGAACGAGACGCTATCGCGATGGATGATCGCACGCTCGCCACCATGCTCGAACTTCGGGACTTCATGTTCGAACATGTCTATCTCCGAGCCGAGATCGAGCCGCAAGTGCGACGGGCGCGCGAGATCATCCGGGGTCTCGTCGAGTACTACACGGACCATCCCGGGGAGATTCCGGAGACGTACCGGCAGGACGATGCCGACACATTGACCCAGGTGATCGATTTTGTCGCCGGGATGACGGATCGCTACGCCATCAGCCGTCACGATGAGTTGTTCCGACCCCGTCTGTTCTGACGGACAGTCCGCAGGAGAGCTGATCAGCCGGCGAGGGCGGCGACCACCGCAAGCAGAATCAGGTTCGCCATCGTCCAGATGAGTGCAGCGGTCACGTACCGTCGGAACCACCCTCCCCACGTCTTCACCCGTGCGCCCAACGTCGTCCCGAGCAGGTACCAGAGGGGGAGGCTCGTCACCAACCCGAAGAACAGGATCGTCGTTCTCGACACCTCGATGAAATCGAACGAGAGCAGCCACGTCGTCGGGAGTGCGATCACGAACATGACGGCCGCAACAAAACTGGCCGCGAAATCCTGGATGTCACCGCCCCGACGCGATCCGACGGAGAGCGCCATCACCACCATCACCAGCGGATAAACGAGAGCGGCGAGTCCCGCCGATGTCCGTCCCACATTCGAGAGACGCCGGGCGAATGAGACGTTAGGAGTGGCCATGGATACCTCGACACTGCACGGCACGAAGGCTACCCATGTCTGCGATGTCCTCCCACCCATCGGAGGACTGCGCCGCAGGAGCTCGCGAAAACCCCGCTCCCTGAGTGGCGACTATTGGCCCTCAGGCCTAGCCTGAAGGACCGCATGTTCCGTATCAAGGCATTCAAATCCGCGCTGCTCGCGTTGGTGCTCACGTTGCTCGCCGTGGCTCCGATCCAGGCGGGGGCACAGACGAAGGGTTCCGTCGACAAGGCCGAGGCTGCCCAGGAGCAGGCCTACCAGGATCTCCTCGCAGCGAACGAGGCCGTCGGCCAGGCAATCTCCGATCTCGAACGCATCGACGACCAGTTGCAGGAACTCAACTACACGATCCGAATTCTCGACCGGAAGATCAACGAGTTTGACGACCAGGTCGAAGACCTTCAAGCAAACGCCCGTGATCTGGTGGTCGAGGCGTATACGAACTCGGGCGCCGGCCTGGTCACCGCTGCTTTCTCCGCCGGGTCGATCCAGGATCTGCTCACGAGCCGGTCGCTGATCGGCGAAGCAGCCGAACGCGACGTTGCCTCGCTCGATCTCCTCACCGCAGTCAACCGTGAGAACGACCGTCTCAAGGCGGAGATCGCGGAGAAGCGAGCGGAGGTCGAGGCGCTCCAGGAAGAGCAGCAGGTCCTCGTCGAGCGACTCTCGAACGAGCGGGAGAAAGCCGACCGGATCTACGCAGAAGCTCATGACAAGTACAAGGACGCCGTCGCCCGATATGAGGCAGAGTTGAAACGTAAGGCTGAGGCCGAGGCGAGACGGAAACGCGAAGAGGCCGCCCGTCAGCGAGCGGCGAACAACGCATCCGGAGCAGCGAGCAGCTCCGCAGCCGCCGGCGCCCCCGCCACCGTCTCGGCCGGCCTGGCATGCCCCGTCGCCGGAACCACGTGGTTCACCGACACCTGGGGAGCGCCCCGTTCGGGTGGTCGAACGCATCACGGCGTCGACATGATGGCTGCGACCGGCACCCCGCTCGTTGCGATGGATGCCGGCAGAATCCGGATGAACTGGCATTACGCCGGCGGACGTCAGGTCTACGTGTACGCAGACAACGGCTACTTCTACTACTACGCCCACCTGAGCGCCTACCCGTCTGGTCTGTCGAACGGTCAGCGCGTAAGCAAGGGTCAGGTCATCGGCTACGTCGGATCGACCGGCAATGCCTCGGTTCCCCACCTTCACCTCGGCATGGGGCCACGGTCGGGGGTCTACATCAACCCCTATCCAACGGTTCGCAGCGTCTGCTGAATCCACCGCTCACCTAGTCTGGCCGCACCATGACACACCTCATTGAGGCGCGCGGCCTCACCAAGACGTTCGGCGACTTCACAGCCGTCGACGGGATCGATTTTGCCGTCGAGCCGGGCGAGTCCTTCGGCTTCCTGGGTCCCAACGGTGCGGGGAAGACATCGACCATGCGGATGATCGGCGCCGTCAGTCCGATCACCTCCGGCTCGCTCACGGTCCTCGGCCTCGACCCGATGAAGCAGGGTCCGCAGCTCAGATCCCGGCTCGGCGTCGTGCCACAGGAGGACAACCTCGATCAGGAGCTCACGGTCTTCGACAACCTGATGATGTACGGGCGGTACTTCGATCTGCCCCGTGCGGTCATCAGAGAGCGAATCGACGAGCTGCTCGATTTCGTGCAGCTCTCAGAGAAGCAGGGATCGAAGGTCGACTCGCTCTCCGGCGGCATGAAGCGTCGCCTCACCATCGCCAGAGGCTTGATCAACGAGCCGGACCTCCTGATCCTGGACGAGCCGACGACGGGCCTCGACCCGCAAGCCCGCCACGTTCTGTGGGACCGGCTGTACCGGCTCAAGCAACAGGGCGTCACCCTGATCATCACCACCCACTACATGGACGAGGCCGAACAACTCTGTGACCGGCTCGTCGTCATGGACAAGGCGAAGATCGTGGCCGAGGGATCGCCGATCGCCCTGATTGAACAGCACGCTCCTCGTGAGGTCGTGGAGGTCCGATTCCGCGCCGGTGTGCTCGAAGACATCGCGGACCGCATCGAATCGCTGGCGCCGCGCACGGAGATCCTCGCCGACCGGGCCCTTCTGTATACCGACGATGCCGACGCGACGGTCGCCGATCTCAGCACCGCCGGACTCGAACCGGAAACGGTTCTCGCCCGGCGATCGTCACTCGAGGACGTGTTCCTGCGTCTCACCGGACGGACCCTCGTCGACTGATGACGACACCGATCTCCCTCCGGGTGTTCGAGTCCGAAGCCAGGTTCTACCGCCGAACCTGGCGGGCATCGGTCGTCTCGAGTTTCCTCAACCCGATCCTCTATCTGGCAGCGATGGGCATCGGTCTCGGCTCCCTCGTCGACGCCAACCTGCCCGGCGGCCTCGACGGCGTCTCCTACCTCACATTCCTCGCTCCCGGCCTCCTGGTCGCCACGGCGATGCAAACCGGAGCCGGCGAGGGTGCATGGAAGGTGATGGCGGGCATCAAGTGGAACAAGACCTACCACGCCAAGCTCGCCACACCCATCGGGATTCCAAGCCTCGTCATCGGGCACATGCTGTGGTCGGGCGCACGCGTGCTCCTGGTGTCGGTTGTGTTCGCCCTGGTGATGGCCGCGTTCCGGGTAGCCCCCGTCGTTGAATCGCTGCTCGCCGTCGGTCCTGCGCTGCTCGTCGGCCTCGCCATGGCTGCTGCGACCACGGCCTTCACCGCACGGCTCGAGGAGCCGACCGGCCTGCCTCTCTACTTCCGATTCGTCGTCATCCCGATGTTCCTCTTCTCAGGAACGTTCTTCCCGATCTCGCAGCTGCCAAGCTGGCTGCAGCCGGTGGCTCTGGCAACACCGATGTATCACGGTGTCGAGATGAGCCGTGCCATCGTGGTCGGAACCACGCCGGCCGTGGCGTGGTCCATCAGCCTCCTTTACCTCACCATCTGGATCGTGGGCGGGACGCTGCTCGCCCTCGGACCGTTCCGAAAGAGGTTGACGCCGTGACCACCGATCACATCGTCATGCGGGTCGTGCCTCCATTGCCGCGTCGCTGGCGCGGCCGGTATCTGGTTGAGCGAAACATCCTCGCGACGAAGTCCTTCTGGCCGGTGTTTCTCTCCGGGTTCTTCGAACCCGTCTTCTACCTCTTCGCCATCGGCGTCGGCATCGGGCAACTGGCGGGCGACGTATCGATCGCGGGTGTCCCCGTCGAGTATGCGGCGTTCGTCGCTCCTGCGATGCTGGCCGCCTCGGCCATGAACGGCGCCGTGTTCGAGTCGACCAACATCTTCTTCAAACTCAAGTACGGCAAGATCTACGACGGTGTCCTGGCGACTCCGCTCGAAGCGAGGGACGTGGCGACCGGGGAGATCGCCTGGGCCCTGGCACGTGGCGCCCTCTACTCCCTGGCGTTTCTGATCGTGATGGCCGTCATGGGCCTCATCCACTCCCCGTACGGCGTGCTGGCGTTCCCCGCCGCCATCCTCATCGGCTTCGCGTTCGGTGCCGTCGGAACGGCGGCGACCACGTACATGCGGACCTGGCAGGACCTCGATCTCGTCACGCTCGTCACGCTGCCGCTGTTCCTGTTCTCCGCCACGTTCTATCCGATCGACGTGTATCCGGAGTTCATCCGAATCGTCACATGGGTCTCACCGCTCTATCACGGCGTTGTCCTGATCCGGGGGCTCACGCTCGGGATCCTCGAGTGGACGATGCTGATCAATGTCGCCTATCTCACGGCCATGGGCGTGGCGGGTATGTGGCTGACCGGACGGCGAATCGAACGGCTGCTCCTCCGCTGATCGTTGCGCCGCAACGGTTCTCGGCCTCCTTCTTTCAGTGGGAGAGAAATGTCAAGAATTCTCTCCCACCCCACCCGGGGTGGGGTATACTGCCGTCATGAAGGAAGAGCACAAGCGATCCGCCCTCAACCGACTCAAGACGATTCGCGGACATCTCGACGGCGTCATTCGCATGGTCGAAGATGAGCGCTACTGCCCGGACATCATGAAACAAGTCTCGGCCCTGCAGGGTTCACTGGAGAAAGTGAACCGTGTCCTCCTGCAGAATCACGTCGAGACCTGTGTCGTCCGTGCAGTCGACGAAGGTCGGTCGGAGGAGATGGTCGACGAGCTCATGACGACGCTCCGGTACACCCCGGGTGCCACCGGTCCGAGGGGAGATATCCAATGACCACCAGAACACTGAGCGTGCCGGAGATCAGCTGCGGCCACTGCAAGTCCTCGATCGAGGGCGCCGTCGCTCCGCTCGACGGAGTCGACAAGGTCGAAGTCCACATCGAAGAGCGCACCGTCGACCTCGACTACGACGGCACCGACGCAACCTTCGAGGCGATCGTCGCGGCGATCGAAGAACAGGGCTACGACGTCCCCGAGCAAGGCTGAACGACCCCCGTCCTGCGTCTTCTCCGAACGGAGCTCCCATGACCGACACCCAGACGATCACGTTCGACGTCGAAGGTATGACCTGTGCCTCGTGTGCGTTGCGTATCGAACGCGTCCTCGGCAAACAGGACGGCGTCGACACGGCGATCGTCAACTACGCCGGCCATGAAGCCCGGGCGGAGATCGGACCCGATGTCGACATCGACGCCCTCCGGGCAGCCGTGGCGAAGATCGGATACGAGATCGAGCCGGTCGTCGCCGGAGAGGACCGCGTGAACGTGTCCGAGCGGTACGACGAGGAGGTCGTCTACCAGAGGAAGAACCTCGTCGGCGCCGCGGTCTTGACAACCCCGGTATTCCTCCTCGCGATGCTCGGACCGGACGCCCTCTGGAACTCGGCTGTGCAGGCCGCGCTGACCACGATCGTGGTCTTCGTCTTCGGATGGCAGTTCCACAAGGCGACCTGGAAACAGGTGACCTCGTTCAGTCCTGCGATGGACACGCTCGTTTCGGTCGGCACACTCGCAGCGTGGAGTTACTCCCTCTTCGCGATGGTCGAGGGTTCGGCCGTGTTCTTCGACACGGCAGCAATGATCACGACACTGATCCTCCTCGGTCGGTACTTCGAAGCGAAGGCGAAAGGCCGCGCATCTCGGGCGATCACCAAACTCCTCGAACTCGGAGCCAAACAGGCTCGCGTTCTCCGTAACGGCTCTGAGAGGATGATCGACGTGGCCGACGTGGCCGTCGGAGACACCGTGGTCGTCCTTCCGGGCGAAAAGATCCCGACCGACGGTCGCATCACGAGAGGCTCATCGAGCGTCGACGAGTCGATGCTGACCGGCGAGTCGGCACCGGTGGAGAAATCGATCGGCGACGACGCATTCGGTGCGACGATCAACCAGCAGGGACGCATCGAGATAGAGGTGACGAAGGTCGGTGAGGCGACGGCGCTCGCCCAGATCGTCCGTCTCGTTGAGGATGCCCAGGCAACGAAAGCCCCCGTCCAGCGACTCGCCGATCGGGTTTCTGCCGTGTTCGTTCCGACCGTCATCATTCTCGCCATCGGCGTGTTCGTCACCTGGATGTTCGTCGGGGGCGAGGTACCGGTCGCATTGCGTAACGCCGTGGCGGTGCTCATCATCGCCTGCCCGTGCGCCATGGGCCTCGCCACCCCGACGGCGATCATGGTGGGATCGGGCCGGGGTGCGGAGCTCGGCGTGCTCTTCAAGAACGCCGAAGTGTTCGAACGAGCCCGCTCGGTGGACGTCATCGTTTTCGACAAGACGGGCACGCTCACGCGGGGAGCGATGACGCTCACCGATGTCGTGACCGGAGGTGACGAGGAGCGCCTGCTGCGTCTCGCCGGATCGATCGAAGCCGCCAGCGAACACCCCATCGGCAAGGCCGTCGCTCTCGGAGCGGAAGAACGCGACGTGGAACTCACGATCCCCGACGACTTCGAAGCGCTTCGAGGACGGGGAGTCGTCGGAACGGTCGACGGCGTGCGGGTGACCGTCGGTAAGCCGAAACTGATGGCAGAGCAGGGCATCTTGATCCCCGAGCGATACACGGACGCCATGGAGGTCATCGAGATCGCAGGGAACACCGCCTTCCTCGTCGGCTGGGACGGAGAGGTCAGGGGAACGATCGGTGTCGCAGACACCGTGCGTGCCTCGTCGGCCGATGCCGTGTCGACCCTCCTGGACATGGGTGTCGAAGTCGTCATGCTCACCGGAGACAACCGAAGGACCGCCGAGACGATCGCCGCCGAGATCGGCATCACGAACGTGATCGCTGAGGTTCTCCCGGGAGACAAGGCCAAGGAGATCCGCAGGCTTCAGAACGAGGGCCGGTCCGTCGGGTTCGTCGGCGACGGCATCAACGACGCCCCTGCCCTCACTGAGGCCGACCTCGGCATGGCGGTGGGGTCGGGAACCGACGTGGCGATCGAAGCCGGCGACGTGGTCCTGATGAGCGGCGACCCGATGCTCGCCGTCACGTCTCTGCGACTCGCCAGGAAGACGTTCACGACGATCAAACAGAATCTGTACTGGGCGTTCGGCTACAACACGGCAGCGATCCCACTCGCTGCACTGGGGTTCCTGAACCCGATGATCGCAGCAGCCGCGATGGCGTTCTCATCGGTCTCGGTCGTGACGAACTCCATCCGCCTGAAACGCTTCAACAACTAACGAAGGGGCGAGACTCGAACACTCTCCCCCAGGAACTGGGGGAGATGCCCGGAGGGCAGAGGGGGCAGCTCGGAGGCAGAAGAGCAAACGGGGAACGTATGCAACTGCGGGTCCCTCCGGATTCCCCCTCTGCGATCGAGCAACAGCTCGATCGCGTCTCCCCCACTGGCGTGGTGGAGACGAAGAACCGTCCACCTCCTCGTCTCTTCCGTGGGACCGTGGATTCAGGCTCAGGGGGAGGAAGAGGACGGCTTGATGGATG
>JANTHO010000003.1 GCA_024762335.1 Acidimicrobiia bacterium
GTGGACAGGGAAAGGGATTCCGCTCATTGATCGGCGAGACACCGCGGATTCAGGCGCCGAGGTGGGGGAGATGCCCGGAGGGCAGAGGGGGCACCTCGGAGGCAAGAAGACCGGACAAAACCCGGCAACAGTCGCGATCCCCAGGATCCCCCCTCTACGATCGAGCACCTG
This sequence comes from Acidimicrobiia bacterium, assembly GCA_024762335.1. Lineage (GTDB taxonomy): Bacteria > Actinomycetota > Acidimicrobiia > Spongiisociales > UBA5794 > JAHEEL01. Next base: position 172 of record JANTHO010000003.1, read on the forward strand.
CCCGATCGCGTCCCTCCCCCACTGGCGTGGCGGAGCCGAATCACCGTCCATGCCCTCACGTTTCCTGGTACCGGAACGTCGACTCCAGCGCCGACGGCGAAACGGCTCCGCTGAACTGCCGGCGAGTTACCGGGGATCCGGGATGAGGGCGAGATCAATCTCGACGGTGACGATCGGCTGGACGCGAAACATGAAGATCCGCGGTGGTTCCAAGCCCCACCAGCGGGTATCGAACTCGCCGATGCCGGTCAGCCTCGGCCCGGGCCGGAGGTGGAGTTCACCCTCGACCAGTGTCTCGATCCCCTGGAACTGGATGGTCCCCGTCAAGAGCGCCGATGATCCGTTCAACTCTTCTGTCGTTTCGATCCCGGCGGCGATGATCGGGTGGGCGCCAGAATCGACGCGTCGCTGCATTTCCCGGTCGATGATGGAATTGCCCGAAGACAGGTTGGCAACCGGAATCTCGAGGTGACCCCCGAGCGCCTGATCCGGCTTGAATCCCCGCTCGTCGATCGCCGCTTCGAACCATCCGGAAGCCGAACCAGAGGCATGAATCTGATGTACGCTCGATGTCGCCGTGAACAGAACGGTCGAGTCACCAGAATCGATCTGCCACCTGTTCGATTGCACCGCCGCCTCCCTTTGTCTACTTCCGCCAGAACGTCGCCGTGAACAGGAGAATGATCGGATATATCTCGAGACGACCGAGAACCATGAGTGCACCGAGAACCCACTTTCCCGGTCCGCTCACGATTGCATAGGACCCGCTCGGACCGACGCTCCCCAGAGCCGGGCCAACGTTACCGATCGCGGACGCTGCAGCGGATACGCCCGATACGAGCGTCATGCCGCTCCCCCAGGCAGCCTCGGCGTACAACAACAACACGACGCCGATGCCGAAACCGAGAAGGTAGACGATGATGTAGGCACGAACGGCCGTCACCACCTCATCCGACAGAGGGGTTCGACCGAAACGGGTGATCGACACAGCGTGGGGGCGGGCGAGCCGTCGGGCCTCGCTGGCTGCCGACTTCAGCGCGATCGCGACGCGATACGTCTTGAGCGCTCCCGTCGTCGAACCGCCCATTCCGCCCAGGAACATGAGGAGCAGGATCACGCCCGTGACCGCAGACGGCCATACGGCGTAGTCGGCCACAGCGAACCCCGTACCGGTGGTGGTCGCGACGGCGGTGAAGAGCGCCGTTCGGATCGACACACCGGCCGATGCCATGGCGAGACCGCCGATCACGAGCGCACCGCCGGCAGCCAGGCTGATGAGGTAGTACCGCGATTCCGGAGTTCGGATGTACAGAGACGGGTCGCGTACCGCCCGAATGTGCAAGGGAAGCGATGCGCCAGCCACGATCATCGATCCGATCACGATCCACTGCGTGTAGGCCGAGAACCCGGCCAGCGACGTCGATTCGGTGCCGAATCCCCCCGTGGAAACGGCCGTGAGCGCGTGAGCGATCGCCTGGAACACGGACATGTCCCCGAGGGCGAGAACGACCGCCACCACGATCGTGAATCCGAGATACAAGGCCCAGAGGCGCACGGACGTGCCGCGCAGGCGGGGAGTCAGGCGATCCACGTTCTCCCCCGGCGTCTCGGCGCGGACGAGATGGATGCCGCCGGCACCTACGAACGGCAGTACGGCGATCGACAGGACGATGATCCCCATCCCCCCGAGCCACTGGGTGGCGGCTCGCCACATGAGCAGGCCGTGTGATTGCGAGGCGAGATCGGTAATGGCGGTCGCACCGGTCGTCGTGAAACCGGCGGTACTTTCGAAAAGCGCGTTCGTGGCCGTGAAATCTCCGGTCAGGAGATACGGAAGGGATCCGAAGGCGATCACAGCCACCCACGCGATGGCCACGCTGCCGAACGCATCCTTCGGCCGCAGACGGTCGGGACGACCCGCGAGCACCATCGTCAACCAGCCCGCGAGCAACATGGCGGACATCGTGATTGCCACATTGACCGCGACATGCCATTCGCGATAGACGACGGCCGTGGGAAGGGCCGGGACTCCCGCGGCAGAACCCGCGAAGACCACGATGCCGACGACATAGGCGATCCTGCGCGGTGCCGGTGCCGCCGACCACCTCCTCAGACGGAAAGCCACGCTAACCCCCGAAAAGGCGCTCGATGGTCCCGATGGCATCGGGCGTAGCGAGCACCACGACACGATCCCCCGCCTCGAACCTGGAGCTTCCCAGCGGCACGTGCGCCTCGCCCCGCCGGTAGATCGCCCCGATGACGGCCCCTTCCGGGAGGGCGAGCTCCTTGATTGCGTTTTCCAGAACCGGTGCCTTCTCGGGAATCTCGATCTCCAACGCCTCGATGCCACCCGTCGCAAAGTCGGCCGCCGATATGATCGCACCCCTTCGAACAAACCGAAGCGCGGCATTCGCCGCCGCGACCTTCGTCGACACCGTCGCGTCGATACCGACCGTTGCCATGTACGCGGCCACCTCCATTCGGTTGTAGCGCGCCACCGTGGACGCAGCGCCGAGGCGTCCCGCGATGAGCGAGCTGAGGACGTTGACTGCATCGCTCCTCGTGAGTGACAAGAACGCGTCCCCGGGACCGACCTCGAGATTCTCCAGGACTCTGGGATCGGTCGGGTCTGCCACGATGACATCGATCTTCGGCTGTTGCTCTGCGATCTTGTGAGCACGTTCGGCTTCGTCGTGAATGAGGATCACGCGAACCCCGTGACGCCTGAGCGCAGCAGCGGTCAACGTAGCCACACGCCCACCCCCGACGACGATGGCGCGACCGATATGCCGTGGGGTCGCCCCGAGCAGGCCACTTGCCTCTTCGACGTCGCTGTCTTTGACGACGACCACGATCTTGTCGAACGCTTCGACCACCGTTCCACCGCGGCCCACGAGTGTTTCACCCTCACGGACGATCGATGCGATGACACAGTCCCATCCCCGCAGCGATTTCCGCATGTCCACAAGTGACCTTCCGACGAGGCGGGACTCCGGCGCCACCACCCCGCCCAGGACCACGACCGACGCTTCGCAGAAGCGGAAGTAGTCGGAGAGACCGGGGTGGGCAACGAGACCGACGAGCTTGTCCGCTGTGGCTGCCCTCGGGTCGATGACCGCCTCGATCCCCGACCCGAGCACCACATCCCGCAGTTCGGTGTTCTCGATCCTGGCAATGGTCCGCTGAAGACCAAGCGCCAGAGCCGTCTGGCATGCGAGGACGTTCGTCCCGTCGTCGTCTGAAACGGCGAACAGCATCTCCGCTCGGGAGATTCCTGCCCGTCTCAGAACGCTCGGGCTCGCACCGTTCCCTTCGATGACCTGGGCGTCGAGACGATTCCTGAGATCTGATGCACGGGTTGCGTCGAGTTCCACCACCGTCACTTCGTCACCTTCGGCCACGAGACGTTCCGCCAGATGAGAGCCGTCGGCGCCGCCGCCCACGACCACGATGCGCATCAGACCTCCCTTCCCCTTCGACGTTGAGGCTAGTGCGGTACCCTGCCCGGGTGGATGAACATGGGGATACACGCGAAATCGGGGTCGGCCCTCACCCGCTGCCGTGGCCGGATGATCCGCGACTCGATCCAGATCTTCTCGCTGAAGGCGACCGGCGGAACGTCACCGACCCGTATCGCTACTGGTCGCGGGAAGCCATCATCGCGGACCTCGATTTGCGGCGCCATGGGTACCACGTTGCGATCGAGAACTGGCAGCACGACTTCAACATCGGATCCGTCGTCCGCAATGCGAACGCGTTTCTTGCCGCCGAAGTGCACATCGTCGGGAAGCGGCGTTGGAATCGCCGCGGCGCGATGGTTACCGACCGCTACCAGCACGTCCGCCACCACGCCACATTCGAAGGATTCGTAGCCTGGGCCGATTCCCTCGACCTCCCCATCATCGGAATCGACATTCTCCCAGGATCGGTCCCGATCGAAACGACCGAACTTCCCGAGCGGTGTGTGCTGCTGTTCGGACAGGAAGGTCCCGGCCTTTCAGATGCTGCACGTTCGGCATGCAGCATCATCTGCTCGATCGCGCAGTTCGGTTCGACCCGATCGATCAATGCCGGGGTGGCATCCGGGATCGCGATGCACACCTGGATCACCCAACACGTCGAGTTCACCTGAATTCGCACCGTCCTGCTCAAGCGGTCAAGTGAACCGCCGCGTATCCGTGGATCACGAACGCTGCATCTCTCACCGGAGTCGCCGCAAGGCGGAGCCGCGGCATGGCCTCTGCCAATCCTCGAATCGCCACGGACAATTCCATCCGCGCCAGCGGGGCGCCGATGCACGAGTGAATGCCACCTCCGAAGGTGATGTGCGACGAGTCTCCCCGACTCACGTTGAAATCATCGGGCGATGGGAAGTGGCGTGGATCCCGATTGGCCGACCCGAAGAGCAGCGCGATCTTCTCACCACGGGCGAACGAGCGCCCTCCGTAGACGACATCATCGGCAAGGACCCAGCGCTCGAAGAGTTGCAGAGGGGGATCGAATCGGATCATCTCTTCGACGGCCACGTCGGGCTCGACCATCCCGTCCCTGATCGCGGCCCAGGCGCGATCGGTTGAGAGCATCGCGACCAATCCGTTCCCGAGGGCGTTCACCGTTGCCTCATGGCCGGCGTTCAGCAGCAGCACGATCGTGGAGACGATCTCGTCGTCGCTCAGCGCGCTACTGCCGGCATCCGGAACGCACAGAGCGGTGACCAGATCGTCCTGTGGGGCCGCTCGCTTCGCCACGATGAGGTCCCGGCACCAGCGATCGAACTCCTCACTTGCCCGCACGGCTGCGGCGGCCTGATCCTCGGTCGTGTCCAGTTCGTACATCTTGACGATTCTGTGCGACCAGTCGAGGAATTGCGCTTCAGCCTCGGGCGGCACGCCGAGTAGCCCTGCGATTACCCCGACCGAGAAGGGCTGGGCGAAGTCGCTCAGAAGGTCAAACGTGCCGTCGGAGTCCACCTGCGAGATCAGGCGTTTGGCGAGGCGTGTGGTCTCCGGGCGCAATGCCTCGATTCTCTTGGGCGTGAATGCGCGGAACACCAGTTGTCGAAGTCTCCGATGGTCCGGAGGTTCGAGCATGAGGAGGGACCATCGCTCGAGGTCGTAGTACGGTTTCCAGTCCGGTCGAAGGGGTGGCAATCCGACTTCCTCACGCGTCATGACGGGCTCGGGCACCCGGCCGAGGCGACGGTCGCGCAAGGCCGCGAACACGTCGTCATAGCGGGTCAAGAACCACCGAGAAGTTCCTTCGGCGCCCTCCATGGCGAAGAGGGGTGTTTCCTCACGGATGCGGTTCAGCGTCGGGTATGGATCGGCGAGAAATGCACGGTCGGTGAAGTCGATCATTCAGGGAGCGTAGACGCGACGGAGCCGCCGCACATGGCGACGGCTCTCTCATCGTTGATTGCTGCTACTTGCCGGGCTCGATGATCGGACCGTCGTACGCACCCTTGAGCAGCTTCTCGAGTGTCGAGCGAGCCGATGCACGTTTCGTGTAGCCCTGGCTCTGGGCAACGATCTGACCGTTCGAAGCCTTCACTCTGAACGCCCACTTGCCGTTCTTCTGCTGATAGATCTCGCCTTTGCCGGCCATCCTGTTCCCGTCCTTCCTTGGGATCGGTCGTAGCCTAGCCCGCGAAAAGTATCTGGGGTGTCATGATCCGTGTGGCCGATCTCAGTCGCCGTGTTCCGGATCGAGTTTCAACGAAGCAGAGTTGATGCAGTAGCGCAAACCGGTGGGGTTCGGGCCGTCATCGAACACATGGCCGAGATGGGCCCCGCAGTGTGCACATGTCACCTCGGTTCGTGTCCGGAGAAGACTCCGATCGGGTTTCGTCCGTATCGATTCGAGCGCAGTGGGCTCCCAGAAGCTCGGCCAACCGCTCCCCGAGTCGTACTTCGTATCGCTCGAAAACAGCTCTTCCCCGCACACGACGCACCGGTACGTTCCTTCGGTCTTCTCATCCCAGTACTCGCCGGTGAAGGCCTGCTCCGTCCCCGCCTCCTGGGTGACGTGAAACTGCATCGGCGTAAGACGGTTCTGAAGGTCGGATTCGTTCTTGTCGTTCATCTTGACGAGGCTACTCTCGCCGCGCCGGCTCCGTTGAAGAACTTGAACTGCGGGTGTTGAGAATCGCGCTACCGTCACCCCCCATGGACACGACTCAGATCGACACGACGCTTTCAATGCTGAACGCGAACAAGACTCGTTGGGCCAGATTGCCCGTCGCGACCAAGATCTACCTTCTCGACACGATCCGACATCGCGTGGGCGATGTGGCAGACGCATGGGTAGCGGACGCCGCGGAAGCGAAGCAGATCCCCCCGAATTCGCAACTCCTGGGAGAGGAGTGGACGAGCGGACCGTACGCCCTTGCCGCCGGTGCCGGGGCCATCGCCGAGACGCTCCGACGTATACGAGACGGCATTCCCGTTCTCGAGGGATATCAAACGAGAACCCTGCCGAACGGCCAACTTGCGTTACGCGTGTTCCCCGCCAATGCAGAAGACCGTCTGTTCCTCAGTGGTCACGTTGCCGACGTCTGGATGCGTCCCGGTGTGACTCTCGACGAACTCGAAGCGAACGCCGCATCGTTCTACCGGCTCGACGATCCAAAGGGGATGCTCACACTCGTCCTCGGAGCCGGCAATATCGCGTCAATCGCGCCCCTCGACGTCCTCACCATGATGTTCAACTCGGGTTCCGTCGTCGCCTTGAAGATGAATCCGGTGAATGCGTATCTGGAACCGTATCTAGAGCACATCTTCCAACCCCTCGTCGCCGCCGGATTCCTTGGGTTCCTCAACGGCGGGGCCGAGGAAGGCGCCTACATGACCCGGAATCCCCTCGTCGAGCACATCCATGTGACCGGAGCCGCAGCGACACACGACGCCATCGTGTACGGAACCGGTCCGGACGCGGAACGCCGCAAGGCCGAAGACGATCCAGAAGTCATGACCCCCGTCACCAGCGAACTCGGCGGTGTCGGCCCGACGATCGTGGTCGGTGGCGAATGGTCGGACGCCGACCTGCGATATCAGGCCGAGCACATCATCAGCCAGAAGCTGCACAATCACGGATTCAACTGCATCGCCTGCCAGGTGCTCGTCCTGCCGGAATCCTGGGAGCAGGCCGATGACCTCATCGCAGCGATGCGTGAGGTCGTGCGTGACATCGGTGAACGCGGCGCCTACTACCCCGGAGCGGACGAGCGCCATGCCGCCGTCTTGAAAGCTCATCCCGAGGCCGAAATCCTGTCCAACGGTGCAGGACCGATCACGTTCATCACCGATCTCGATCCGACGGTGCGGGATGACGTCTGCTTCCGGACGGAGTTCTTCGGGGCCGTACTCGGCGTGACACGCCTCCCCGGTGACTCCACGGAATCGTACCTGGCCAATGCGGTCGCGTTCGCCAACGACACGCTCGAGGGGAACCTCGGCGCGAATCTCATCATCCATCCGGCGACGGCACGGGAGTCGGCAGATGCTCTCGAGTCAGCGATCGCAGATCTCCGCTATGGAACGGTGGCGGTCAATACCTGGGTGGGTGTCGCCTTCGCCATGAATCGTGCCACGTGGGGCGCATTCCCCGGCAATCCCCGCAACGACATTCGTTCGGGGAGAGGCGTCGTCCACAACTCGCTGATGCTCGAGAACACCGAACGCTCCGTGGTCCGGGGTTCGTTCGCCCCGTTCCCGAGGACACTCCGTCTCGGTGTCATCCACACGGAACCGACGCCCCCTTTCTTCGTCACGAACCGCAAGGCGGCCCATCTCGGGAAACTGCTCACCGAACGAGCGGTCACCGACTCCTGGAAGACCTTGCCTGCGATCGTCGTGACGGCGATGCGCGGCTAGGCGTCCGACGGTCTCTGTGGAGAGACTCCGGCCCGGCGGAGCGCCGCCACGACCGGCTTCAGCGGCAGCCCGATGACGTTGCTGCGCGAGCCGGCCACGCTGCTTACGAAACGTGCTCCATCCCCCTGGAGCGCATAGGCACCCGCCTTGTCGAGCGACTCGCCCGTCGCGGCATAGGCGTCCGCTTCACAGCTGCCGATGGACCGCATCGCTACAAGAGAGGACTCGAAACCGCTCTCGATCGTGACACCGTTGGCTGCAAGAGCCCAGCCGGTCAGAACCACGTGGGTGCGGCCGCCGATCGATTGAAGCATCGCTGATGCCTCCTTGGCATCCGACGGTTTCCCCAGGACACGCCCGTCGAGCACGACTGTCGTATCCGCCGCGAGGGCGATGGAATCGGCGGGAGCGTCGACGGCAAGGGCCTTCAGAGTCGCAAGGCGAACGACCATGCGATCGGGATCCTCGCCCGCATGCTGGGCCTCCTCGACGTGTGGCGTTTCCACGGAGAATGCGAATCCGGCGGCCGACAGGAGCAGCCGTCGGCGAGGGGATGAACTTGCAAGAATGAGGTTCGGCATGCCGGCAGTTTCGCACACCCGACGGTGGTTGCGGTACCGTCGCACCGAACCGCCGGAGGAATCATGACCCGAGCCATTTTCGAATCCGATCACGACCTGTTTCGCGAGACCGTCGAACGGTTCGTTGAGAAGGAGGTTCGGCCGTTCCACGACCTCTGGAGCAGACGTGGGATCGTCGACAAGTCCATGTTCCGCGCGGCAGGAGCACAGGGCCTTCTCGGAATGGCCATCCCTGAGGAGTACGGCGGTGGAGGCGTCTCCGACTTCCGCTACAACGCCATCATCGACGAAGTGACGACTGCTGCCGGCGTGAGCGCCTCCGCCTTGTGCATCACACTCCACAACGACGTGTGTCTCCCCTACTTCCTCGCCTACGCCGACGGGTCCCAGAGAGAGCGGTGGTTCGGCGGCCTTGCATCCGGTGATTTGATGACGGCGATCGCGATGACCGAACCGGGAACCGGCTCGGACCTGGCTGCCATCACAACGTCCGCGGTGCGTCATGGCGACCACTACGTGGTCAATGGCTCGAAGACCTTCATCACCAACGGCATCAACTCAGACCTGGTGATCGTCGTGGCACGCACCGACCCCGATCCCCACGCAGGCCTCACACTCCTCGTCGTCGAAGAGGGTATGGACGGCTTCACGCGTGGACGGAACCTGGCCAAGATGGGAATGCATGCCCAGGACACGGCGGAGCTGTTCTTCTCCGACGTCGTCGTGCCCGTAGAGAACCGTCTCGGAGCCGAAGGCATGGGGTTCGCCCAACTCATCGGCAATCTCCCGCAGGAACGACTGAGCATCGCAGTGGGGGCGGTCGCCGCAGCCGAAGCCGCGCTGGATCTGACCGTCGAATACGCTCGAGAACGGACGGCTTTCGGCCGACCCATCGGCAAGTTCCAACACAGCCGGTTCCTGCTCGCCGAACTCAAGACAGAAGTCGACATCGGAAGGGTGTTCGTCGATCAACTCATCTTGGAACACGTCGAGGGTCGGCTGACGATTGAGCGTGCAGCAGAAGCCAAGTGGTGGACGACTGAGATGCTTCGCCGCGTTGTCGACGCCGGAGTCCAGATGCATGGGGGGTACGGATACATGACCGAGTATCCCATCGCTCAGGCCTTCCTGGACGCCCGCCTCCAGACGATCTACGGGGGCACGACGGAGATCATGAAGGAGATCATCGGGAGAAGTCTCGGTCTATGAGCGCCCGCCGGCGCTTTCGCGCCCGCTAGTTGAAGGCCGGGATACCGGTGATCGCCTGACCGAGAACGAGCGTGTGGACCTCATTCGTGCCCTCATAGGTGATGACCGATTCCAGATTGTTCATGTGCCGGATCACGGGATAGTCGAGGGTGATGCCGTTCGCCCCCAGAATGCTGCGAGCCTCCCGTGCGACCTCGAGGCCGGTTCGGACGTTCTCCATCTTCCCGAAGCTGATTTGCTCGGAGGTCAACGTTCCATCGTCGTGCTTTCGTCCGAGATGCACGGAGAGCAACATTCCCTTGTTGATTTTGACCATCATCTCGACGAGCTTGCGCTGCGTGAGCTGATACGAAGCGATTGGCTTTCCAAACTGGACCCGTTCCTTGGCATACGCGAGAGCGGCTTCGTAACTGGCCCTGCCCGCTCCGACGGCTCCGAACAAGATTCCGAACCTGGCTTCGTTGAGGCATGAAAGCGGCCCTTTCAACCCGATGACGCCCGGGAGCGCAGCATCGGCCGGAAGACGAACCCCGTCGAGCACGAGTTCGGAGGTAATCGAGGCGCGCAGTGACAGCTTGTGGTGAATGTCGTTGGCAGTGAAACCCGGTGTGTCCGTGGGCACGATGAAGCCGCGGATGCCTTCATCGGTTTGGGCCCAGACGACGGCGACGTCGGCGATTCCGCCGTTCGTGATCCACATCTTCGTGCCGTCGATCACCCAGTCTTCCCCGTCGCGCCGTGCTCGTGTGCGCATCGCTCCAGGATCCGAGCCCGCATCCGGCTCCGTGAGTCCGAAACAGCCGATGATCTCGCCCGACGCCATGCCGGGGAGCCACTGCTGCTTCTGCTCTTCCGACCCGAATGCCCAGATGGGGTACATCGCAAGTGATCCCTGCACCGATACGAAGCTGCGAATACCGGAGTCGCCCGCCTCGAGTTCGGTGCAGGCGAGCCCGTAACTCACCGCGTTCGTGCCGGCACATCCGTAGCCGTCGAGGTGCATGCCGAGAAGACCGATGGCTCCCATTTCCCGCGCCAGTTCCTTCGGGAGGTAACCCTCCTCGAACCATTCGGCGACGTTCGGGAGAACCCGATCACCCACGAATTCGCGAACCGTATCGCGAATGAGCCGCTCCTCATCGTCGAGGAGCGAATCGATCTGGAGGAAGTCGTTCGGGGTCTCGCCCCCGGGGCGGATTGTTGAACTCATGGTGCCAGCCTACCGGTCGGTCGTATCCGATGGTTCATCACCGCTCCCCCACCAGATCGTCCGCTGCGGGAAGGCAAAGTCGATGCCTTCGTTCTGAAGCGCCCGCGCGATCGAACGAGACACCGTATCCACCGATCGCATCGTCTCCATGATGGTCGGGTCGTGCCAAAACAGCAGGCGGAATTCGATCCCATTGTCACCGAACTTCGCGACGAGAGCCTCCGGCGGCGGATCGGCGTGCGTGGCCTCACACTCCCCGGCGGACCGCTCAATCACGGCTTTCGCACGATCCAGGTCGGTCGCGTAGGTAACGAGAATCTCGATGGTCGAACGCCGCGCGCCGAGATCGGTCAGGTTCACGATCGGGTCCCGGATCACCGCCCGGTTTGGCATGTGGATCTCCTCCCCGTCCGGACTCTGAATCACAACGGTCCTGCCGGTGATTTCACAAACGGCGCCCGTCCCCGACGGTGTCTCAATCTCGTCGCCGACGGCGAACATCGGCGCCCCCTGGAGTACCAGTCCGGCGGCGAAGTTCTCGACGATGCCCCGTCCCGCGAAGAAGAGGACCACCGCCAGAATGAGGATCACCATCAAGGCCGGCACCATGTCCACGCCTACGATTGCGAGCGAATACACGAATCCGAGCAGGATCACAATCCAGCCTGCCGCCCGGGATATGAGGAGCACTGCCTCATCGGACAGCGCTGGGATCCGGCGAAGCGCGGCCCTCAGGATCCTCCGGAGCAAACGGGCCACCACAAATGCAAGGCCGACGACGGCTGCTGCCCACACGAAATCGATCGGGGTGACGCTCTTGGCGTCGATGATCTGTTCGAGGTCATCTGTGGTTGGAATCTGAAGCCAACCGATCATGCGATCCCCCTTGCGAACAGGTTCTGTTGCGGTCCACCCTCGGTGCGTGGAATGCCGGACCATACGAGATCGTCCATGAAAGCCCAGCTGGTCCGATGGATCGGTGTCGGACCGAACGCCGCGAGAGCGGCCCTGTGCCTTGGCCCCGGGTAGCCCTTGTCTCTGGCGAAATCGAAATACGGATAGTCGGAGGCGGCGGCCCTCATCAGACGATCCCGCGTCACCTTCGCCAGGATCGATGCGGTAGCGATAGTGAGAGATGAGGCATCACCACCGACGATCGTGCGCACTTTCGGCGATCCGACGAAGTCCCAGTGACCATCGACCAGGATGCCATCCGGCTCCAAGCCGAGATCCCGAAATGCGCGTGCCGCAGCAAGCCGCTGTGCATCGGACATGCCGAGGTCGTCACACTCCCGCGGTGACGCATGGCCGACACCCCACGCTTCACACCACGATGCGACACGGTCGAACAGTCGTTCCCGTTCCCGCTCGGTCAACACCTTCGAATCCCGAACACCGTAGACCCGGCGATCCTTCGGAAGCACGGCAACGGCAACGGTGAGCGGGCCAGCCCAGGAGCCCTTCCCGACTTCATCCACCCCCGCGACGATGTCGACGCCGTCGGCCCAGAGGCTTCGTTCCTCGTCCAGCCGGGGTGGTGTGGTCCGGCTGGATCGGCGACGATGGGGTCGGGTCATGGAACGAGGATACCCGGCCGGATGTCCGGACCGATCAGTTGGTTCTGGGATCGATCGGATAGTTGGCGTAGCGAGCGATGTGCGGCTCTTGTTTCTGAAGAATTCGCCGCCAGAGCGTTCCGGGCACGGGATCGAACACATCGTCGGCACTTCCAGCGACCGCGAACCATGACCCAATCTCCATCTCCGCTTCGAGCTGCCCTGCGCCCCATCCTGCGTAGCCCGCGTAGATGCGCGCCTCGGAGACACCGATCACTTCACCTGGGGGCTGCCCGACGTCAATGAATCCGATTCCTCCCGGGATCGGACGCCACATTGCGTCGGGTTCCACGCCCGGTCGCACCCCGACGCCGATCGCGGTTTCGGGGCGGACGGGGCCGCCGTCGAAGATCATTCGGGGAGGAGCCAGCAGATCGCACCAATCCGGGAGGTACTCCCTCACGGGAACATCGGTCATCCGGTTGATGATGAGTCCGACCGCCCCATCCTCATCGGCGTTCATCAGAAGCACCACGCTTCTGAAGAAATTCGGATCCGTGAGCGTCGGGGCAGCGACCAACAGCGCACCTGCTCCGGGAACGGTCATCGTCTGCGCCGTCGGGTGATACGTTGCTCTCTCAGTTGTTCGCCGCCGCGTGTTCCGGAATGATGGCTCCACCGGAGAGGATCGAGACGTGGCCATCATCCCACTTGACCTCGACGGTATCGCCCTCGACACGCTGCACGACGCCTCTCCGTGGCTGCCGCCCGACCGTCTTCGTGAGCGTGCGGACTCTCTGGCCTTTGTGCAAACTCATGGGCATCGACCTCCATGTTGTACTGGTTCGATCCTACGCGCGCCGGCAGGATTTCGGGAGGGACCTTCTCCCCTCCCTGCGCGATTCCGGCTCTTCGATGCGAGCCACTAGGGTCGCAAGCAGGAGGTATGTATGGAACTGTGGAGCAACGATCTCTCCGACGGCAGTCGGATCCCGGGAGAATTCGCTTTCTGCCTTCCCGACCCAGACACGCACGCGACGTTCGGGCCGAACCGGAACCCGCATCTCGCCTGGTCTGGGGCACCCGAAGCCACGTTGAGCGTCGCCGTCATGGTGCACGACCCGGACGTACCGACGAAACCGGACGACGTGAACCAGGAAGGCCGCGAGGTCCCATCCGATCTGCCTCGTACGGACTTCTTCCACTGGCTACTGATCGACGTACCGGCGACGATGACGGAGATCGAATCCGGTGCGTTCGCCGACGGTGTCGTCCCGCACGGACGCAACGCCGCTCAGGGCCCGTTCGGGACCCGTCAGGGCATCAACGACTACACCGGCTGGTTCGCCGGAGACGAAGACATGGGTGGCGACTACTACGGATACGACGGGCCTTGCCCTCCGTGGAATGACAGCATCATCCACCACTACGTGTTCACGGTGTACGCGCTCGACGTCGCCCAGCTGGATCTGCCGGATCGTTTTGACGGGTCGGCCCTGCGAGACGCGATGGACGGCCATGTTCTCGACTCGGCACAGCTGACCGCCGTCTACACGCTGAATCCTCGTCTCACCTGATCCGAGCTTGCCACCCGACTCCGTGTCCCGTGGTGTATGTTCGAATGTATGGAGGTACGACCGGCGACGCATCAAGACCTCGCCGCTATCGAAGCGGTCGTTCAATGGTCGTGCACCGAAGCCATCGGCGACATGGTCCCCGAATCCGCCGTTGAGGCCGAGATCCAGAACAGGTTCGGCCGGTCCACACTCGCCGAGCACATCCTGAGCCGGCGCCTCCTGGTGGGAGGAGAAGCCGACGGTCTCGTTGAACTCGTCGTTCTCGTCGACGAGCATCGTGACTACACGGAGCTGTCCCTCGTCGTCGTGCCCGCCCACCCATCGAGAGTTCTCGACGGCCGTGACCTCGTATCGGCGCTCCGCTCGATGGGCTGGGGAGGAGCGCTCGTCTGCAGCACCGCCCTGGGCCACACCGTGGTGGAGGCATTCCTCGAGGACGGCGGCTTCGTCCCGGGAGAAGTCACCGCCGGCAGGCTCGGAGCATACGACGTATTCCGCCGACGTTGGTGGCTCGGCCCCGCTCTTTCCGTCGCCGGGTAGGGTTCTCCCATGAACTATCGCTCTCTCCCCAAGGTACTTCTCCACGACCATCTCGATGGTGGCGTCCGCGTCGACACGATTCTCGAACTCGCGGATCAGCAGGGATATGCCGACCTCCCTGCCGACACGCCGGAGGGTCTGTCCGACTGGTTCGATCAGGGACGATCAGGTTCGTTGGAACGCTACCTCGAAGCGTTCACGCACACGGTTGCAGTGATGCGCGACCAGGACAGCATCCGGAGGATCGCCTACGAGACGGGCATAGACCTCGCCGCCGACGGCGTCGTCTACGCAGAGATCCGATTCGGTCCCAGCTTGCACATGATTCACGGCATGACGAGAGAAGCCGCAATCGAAGCCGTTCTCGACGGTCTCGCCGCCGCTCAACGACAGACCGGGATCGTGCTCTACGGCATCGCCGCCGCGCTCCGCCAGCAAACCGACTCTCTCGATGTGGTTCGTGCAGCGATCCCATACCTCGACCAGGGTCTCGTCGCGTTCGATCTCGCCGGGCCGGAAGCGGGGTTCCCCGCAGACGATCACCTCCCGGCATGCCGCCTGGCGCGCGAAGCGGGACTGGGCTTGACGATCCACGCGGGAGAGGCAGATTCCGCCGCATCGATCTGGCGCGCTGTGGCCCGCTGCGGAGCCACCCGGGTCGGGCACGGCGTTCGGATCGTCGATGAGACCGATTTCGACGGGGAGCGCATCTCGACGCTCGCTCCCCTCGCTCGCCGTATCCGGGATCACCGCATACCCCTCGAGGTGTCGATCACCTCGAATCTCGATACGTCTGCCTTCCCCTCGGTTCAAGAGCACCCGTTCGGGGCGCTCTATCGGAGTGGTTTCAATGTCGGACTCAATACCGACAACCGTCTCATGAGCCGGGTAGCTCTGAGCGACGAGTACCGATTGGCAGCCGAGACGTTCGATCTTGGCCCTGCGGATCTGTCGGAGATCACGGTCAATGCGCTCGAAGCCGGATTCGGGGACTGGCCGACCCGACGCCGGATCATCGATGACGTGGTCAGACCGGCCTACGCGAGCGTCGAGTCCAGCCAGGAGGCAACTTCCGACAGCACCTGATCCTGTTCCGGTTCGTTGTGCATCTCGTGTCGCAGGCCGGGATACACCTTGCGATCGACCGAGTCGAGAGCTGCAAGGGGGGCCGAGGCCGAGGGCGGAACGAGCGAGTCATCGCCGCCATGGATCACCAGCGTCGGTGTATGGATTCGAGCGACGACCTCCGCGCTGCGGTCCTGTGCCGCGAACATCTCGAGACCGAGCCGGGTCGTGACCTTCGTGTTGACGAGCGGATCCGCGAAGTACGCTTCTCCGACGGCCTCGTCTCGGGAAAGTTGCTCTCCTTTGATGGAGTTGGCCAACGCGAGTTTCGGCACGATCCGTCCGAGCACCTGTGCCGCGGCACGGAGCGCTCCCGGCACATCGGCATCGAGCGCCGGGGCCGACAGGACGGCGGCGTCGGGGTGTGGTCGTTCCTCTCCGAGGTAGAGAGCGGAAATGAGCCCGCCGAGCGAGTGCCCATACAGCACCCAGGGAAGGTCGGTGCGGACGAGGCCGGATCCAACGATGCCTTCAACGTCGTTCAGGTAGTCACTGATTGACTCCACATGCCCGCGTGTTCCTTCGGACCGTCCGTGGCCTCTGAGATCGAACGCGGCGACGGCATATCCCCGACCGGCGAAAAACTCCGCAACGTGCTCCCACCGCCCAACGTGCTCGCCGAGACCATGGACGATCAGGAGTGCTCGCAGCGGTTCGCCTTCCGGCTCCCACGTTCTCGTGTAGAGCGAGAGGCCGTCGCCGGTTGTGAACGTTCCCGTGCTGCTATCCATGTCCTGCTCCTATCGATGCTGCGTAGGCGGCGCCCACGATGCCTGCCTTGTTCCTCAGAACGGCGGGCATGATCTTCGCCCGCGTCGAGAAGTGATGTGAGTAGCTCTCGAAGCGCTTCGAGATGCCGCCTCCGAATACGAAGAGGTCGGGCCAGAACAGCTCTTCGATGTAGAGAAGAACCTCGTTGACGCGTTCTGCCCACCAGTCGATTTCGAGGTCCCCTCGTTTGACGAGGCGGCCGGCTGCATACTGCTCCGCCTTCTGCCCTTTGAACTTCAGGTGCCCGAGCTCCGTGTTGGGGATCAATCGGCCTCCGTACAGGTAGGCGCTGCCGATCCCCGTTCCGAAGGTGAGCAGGATCACGACTCCGGACTGGTCACGCGCTGCTCCGAATTGCGCTTCGGCGAGTCCCGCTGCGTCGGCATCGTTGAGCACCGTCACCGGCATCTGGAGGCGATCCGAGAGCCCGGTGCGTGCGTCGAACCCCACCCAGCCGGCGTCGATGTTCGCAGCGGTCTCGACGATCCCGTTCTGGACGACGCCGGGCACGGTGACACCGATCGGTCCGGTCCAACCGTGTTTCTCGACGATCTCGACGATCGCTTCTGTAACGGCGGCAGGTGTCGAAGGCTGCGGCGTCGGGATCCTGGTTCGTTTTCGGACCAGGGTGCCTGTGACGAGATCGACCGGGGCGCCCTTCACTCCGGTGCCGCCGATGTCGACCCCGAATACTTCCACGGCTACTCCTCTTGCCTCAGAAACTGTTCCAGGGCGCCAGCATATCGGACAACGTCGAAGTCTCCGACGTCCGCCGGCAATTCGATTCTGAGACCGCCCGGGTATTCAGGGAAGTCCCGTCCCAGGATCGTGGTCCCGGCGATGGACGTCTCGATGTTGACTTCAATCCCCGGCGTCACGACGACGACGATCGGGCTCTGGATGCGCACCGCGACCTGCACTCCCGGGAGCTGACCCAGACGTCGGGCGATCAGGCGGGCGTCGGCGAGTCGCTGCTCCGCAAACGCAGCGGGCACCGGATCGGCCGTCTGCATAGGGTCCGCTCTCTCCGGCATGTCCCGAAGCGAGGCCCACGCTCCGGTGTATCGGATTTCGTGTTCGCATCCGCACGGGGGCTCGAACCGACCGAAGTAGTTGGGATGCCCGAAGATGACGGTGCCGGACCAGCCGTCCGGGACGACCGTGATGCCGCGCAACACGGGAAGCTCGACCGTGCCGGGCTTCGCCAGAAGCCGGTTCTTCAGCGCGACCGGCAACGCTCGCGACACCCCCACCCGCAGAGAACCCAGGGTTCTCGACCCTGTATATGGCGTCTCCAGCCCGCGGTTCACGAGGGCTCCAATACCGCGGGCTCGGGACGCCATATAGGGCGCAGAGAACCCTGGGTTCGTGTCGTTAGAGGGAAGCGGCGGAGAGGTTCGTGACCTGGGGAGGTCCGGGAATCCTCGTCGGAGCGTCGGGGAATGCCACGTCCTCCGGTTCCGCGAGGCCGTACTTCACGATCAGGTGATGGAAATCGCGCTGGTAGAAGATCTTGCACCGAACCTCCGGATACAGCTCGCGAAGACGCCGGACCTTCCCGTTCTTCTTCGTGACGAGCTTCTGGTTCATCGTCGTGATCTCGATGTAGAGATCGTCGTCGGGGAGGTAGAAGTCGGGCCGAAACTGCCGCGTGACGTTGCCGTCGGCATCCCACTCGATCTCGAATGCCCGCGGCTCGTACTCCCAGTCGATCGTGTAGAAGTCCAGGAGCCGTGCGAACTCGCGTTCGCTCGAATGAGCGAACGCCACCTCATCGGCAGGTCCGCGGAACGGGTCGTCGGTCACCTCGTTGCGACGTTCGATGCCGCTACCTCGCGTTCGTCGGATGTGCTCCGCTCCGGGAACAACCGGTGGATCTCCCCCAGCAACTCCTCCTGGACGGGACCGACCGCGATCCCGAACACGCCCTGGCCGCCCCGGAACACGTCGACGACCTCTGACGGGCTGTGTGCGGCGTAGATCGTCTTGCCGTCCGAAAGCAGCGTCACGTTCGACAGGGGACGCTCCGATGCAAGCTCGGCTCGCAGGATGTCCATTGCCTTGCGGATCTTCTTGAGTGACATGCCGGCGTCCAGGAGGCGCTTCACCACCTTCAACTGAACGATGTCGCCGAACGCGTAGAGCCGCTGACTCCCCGACCCCGTCGCCTGTTGGAGCGAAGGCGTGATCAGACCTGTTCTTGCCCAGTAATCGAGCTGACGGTATGTGATGCCGACCAGGTTGCACACCTGAGGGGCACGGTATCCCCCGGCTGCTTGATCGGGTCTCGTGTCCACCATTTCCGTATGCCTCCCAGTTCGCGCAACTCACATTCACGTAATTCCGCCAGCTGAAACTACGGCCGTGAAATTAGATGCGGGGGGCGCGCGTTGTCAACAACCCATGTGGATAAGTAGGCGGTGTCTAGGAATTCTCTGCAGACTCGAAGTCCTCGGGCGTGACGTCGTCGAGAAATTCACGGAACCGCTCGATCTCGGCTTCCTCAGTGTCGTCGTGGATTTCGACCCCCGCTTCATCCAGGAGTGCGCTGGCGGCGAACACAGGGGCACCCGTTCTCGTCGCCAGAGCGATTGCGTCGGACGGGCGCGACGAAATCGTGAGCAGTTCGCCGTCGCTGTCGAGGACCAGATCGGCGAAAAAGGTTCCGTCATCGAGTGACGTCACGTCGACGCGCTCCACGTCGGCTCCCAGCGTGTCGAGGACGGTCTTCATGAGGTCGTGAGTGAGCGGGCGCGCCGTTTCGACGCCCTCGAGCGCGAGGGCGATCGCCGTGGCTTCAGGTGTCCCGATCCAGATCGGTAGGTACCGGTTCCCGTCCCGCTCTCGCAGCAAGAGAATCGGGGTGTTCGTAGGCAGTTCAACCCGAACACCGACCACTTCCATGGGAACTCGCTCGTCCATGACCCCAGCCTATCACCGGGTCCTTGCAGTCGAAACGGATACCGCTCAGCGGAAGACCCGCCGGCCGAACGAATCCGGATCTGCCGTGAGGAGGGCCAGATCCATGACCGCCCATATCGACGGGAGGTTCCGGTAGCGGCCTCGCCAGTCCATCCCGTAGCCGAGCAGGAACTCATCCCCGACTTCGAACCCTCGATGTTCAACGGGCACGTCCACGATCCGGCGGCCGGTCTTGTCCAGCAGGGCAACCGTCTTCACGCTTCTCGCGCCTCTCGCCGTCAGCATCTTCCGGAGTGTCGAGAGCGTCAGCCCCGTATCAACGATGTCTTCGATGATCAAAACGCTCCGCCCTTCCACGGGAACGGACAGATCCATCGCAATCGACACACGCCCCTCTCTCCCGAAACGGGTGAGGTTGAGGAAGTCGACTTCAACGGTTAGCGGAAGATGACGGGTGAGGTCTGTGAGAAACGGCACCGATCCTTTCAACACGCCGATCACGACGGGATTCGGATCTTCGAGGTCTGCGGTGACCTCTTTTCCGAGCTCCGCCACCCTCGCCTGAAGCGCGGATTCGTCGATGACCTCGAGGAACGGCTCGGTCACTGATCTCCTCCGGCGACACCCGGAAGAGCTCCCTTGAGCCACTCGCCGATCACCGCAGCCCTGGGTAGGTCGGTGAGTTCTGACATCCGCCAACGTCCATCGTCGACCTTCGGCATCGCAGCGAGGCGCCGCTTCTGCGGATCGGTGAGGTCGATCTCGTCGACGACGACCCCTCCCCCACCCTGTTCAGAGAAGAAGGGGCGCATCCATCGGTCGTTGATCCCGTAGGTGCCGTATGCCCAGTCGATCAGCTCGCGGCTGTCGCTGAAATGATCTTCAGAACCCATGACCACGCTGATGATCCGTCTCGGTCCGCGCTCGGTCACTCCGAGGAGGACCTTGTTCGCCCAGGGCGTGTCCCCGGTCTTCAGCCCGACGACGCCCGGATACGTGCCGAGCAGGTGGTTGGTGTTGTTGACCTGGCGGGTCTTCCCCGTCGGATCTGCAGGCAATTTGATCGTCTTGATCCTGGCGATCTTCTGAATGTCGGGGTAGTCGAGCGACGCCACGACCATTGTCACGAGGTCGTTGGCCGTCGTGTAGTGGTTCTCGTCGTCGAGCCCGTTCGGATTGGCGAAGCTCGTGTCCGTCATCCCCAGTTCCGCGGCACGGGCGTTCATCTTGTCCACGAACGCCTCGACGCTGCCGTCTCCGGCGTACCAGGCGAGGGTCAACGCCGCGTCGTTCCCCGATCGCACGAGCATCGCTACGAGCAGGTCGTAGACCGTCCATTCCTCGCCCGTGACCAATCCCGCGGTCGATCCCCGTGTCGATGCAGCGAACGCGGGCACGGTCACGACGTCGTCGAGCCCGACCTCGTCGATGACGATCATCGCCGTCATGACTTTGGTCACCGATGCCATCGACCGCGGTTCGTTGACGTTCCAGGTGGCCAGCATTACATCGGCGGTCTCGTCGTAGACGGCCCATTCGACCGCGCTGACCTTCGGCGGAGCGGGTTGCGGCACGCCCACAACCGGAGCCGCCGGAGAGGACACCAGCGGCGCGAGGAGCGCGAGCACGAGTGAGGCAGAGAGTGTTGAAATCATCGTTCGAGGAGGTTGCGAAGCCTACCCCGGGTAATACTTTCTTGAAGCACAGCCGCAGCCTGCGAGCAGTCGGCGAGTGTCTCCGCTGCACGATGCCGGTTCTCCGGATTCCTGTGTCGGAGCAACGGCGCAACGAGCTGGCCGAGCAGGTCGGTCTGGCGGTCGGCTGAGAGACGAATCGAACGCAGGTGCCTCACCTCGAGGCCGTGACTGAGCAGGCGATGCGCGGCCCGGGCGATCGAGAGATCGTGATCGCGGAACACCTCCGTGCCGTCGGGGAGTTTCATCGGGTCGAGGATTCCGACTTCGATCAGGCTCGTCACTTGATGCGCGGAGAGCCCGGAAGATCGCATCAGCTCGGCCGGGGTGAGCGACACACCGGACGTTGCGAAGTAGGCCTCCGGCGGTGGGCCCGCATCCGGCGCCACCGGAGATTCCTCTCCCTGCTCCCATGCGGCCAGTTTTGACTTGATCACCTTCAGCGGTAGGTAGTGGTCCCGCTGTTCTTTTAGAACGTATTCGATGCGGCGGACGTCCTCCTCGTTGAAGACCCGGTAGCCGGAGGCGGAGCGACCCGGCTCGATCAAGCCCTGACTCTCCAAGAACCGCAGTTTCGACACCGTGACGTCGGGGAATTCGGGTTTCAGCAGGTTGATGACCTCACCGATGCTGCGGGTTCTCGCAGCTCTCAGTTGCGGCGCACTCATCAGATGCTCCCGCGGGCGACGACGAGATGGAACTTGCCGATGATGACCTCGTCGCCGGCCGATAACGCATAGGCATCGGCCCATTCGCCGTTGACGTACGTGCCGTTGGTCGATCCCAGATCCTGGATGCGCAACGTCGGGCCATCGACGCTAAACCGGGCGTGGTGACGTGACACGGTCACGTCACCGAGGAAGATGTCGCAGTCGGATCCCCGTCCGACGAGCGTGTCCCCGTCTGCAAGAACGTAGGTCAAACCCGCCTGCGGCCCGGTCTCGACGATGAGGGCCCACTTGAACGCTCCTGCCACGGTGCTTCCCGAGGCGCCACTAGCGGGTTCCTCCTCGGACGGGTTGAACGTGATCGTCGGATCGTGTTCGACATCGGCTGGACTCGGCTCGTCGTATCGTGCCATGGACACATCCTACCCCAACCCTCGACCGATGCTTGAGGGTTTCGGGAGGTTTCGACTCGAATCTCTGGAATCCGGGCTTTCGAGCGGCCCGTCAGTCCTCGATGAGTGCCGAATACTGCGTCGGATCCATGAGTCCGTCGAGTCCCGAACCTTCGATTGGGGTGATCGTTGCGAACCAGCCGGCGGCGAACGGATCGGTGTTGACGAGTTCCGGTGTGTCGATGAGGGCCTCGTTTACGGCCGCCACCGTCCCCGAGACCGGCGCGTAGACGTCGTTGACCGATTTGGTCGATTCCACTTCCGCGAAACTCTGGCCTGCTTCGACCGACTGCCCGACTTCCGGGAGTTCGACGTAGACGACGTCTCCGAGCGCATCCTGCGCGTAGTCGGTGATCCCGACGGTGATGCCGCCGTCCTCTTCCCGCCGCGCCCACTCGTGGTTCTCCGTGTACCGAAGGTTCTCCGGAATGCTCACTGGTCGTCTCCTGCTCGCTTGCGTCGTCCGAGTCTACTGATCCGAATCCCGGCCGCGCGCTGCGGCGATGGCGGTGCGCATGTCCCCGAGATACGCGAACGCGACGACGTAGTAGGTGATGAGACCGGGGATCCCGAAGCCGATCGCCACCCACCAGAGCCAATGGAGGTCACAACCGTCTGCGACATAGAAGATGGTCACGCCGAAGTACAACAGCAGGGTCGCGAGCTTCCCGAGCCACCGGACGTCGAGACGTTTCACTCCGTGCGTCCAGCCGTAGATGGCCCCGATGCCGATGACTGCCTCACGGATGATGATGCCCCAGCCGAACCAGGCGGGAACCACGCCGATGACCAGCCCGAGGACGACCGCTACGGCAACGGCGAGCCGGTCTGCGATCGGGTCGAGCATCTTGCCGACTTCGGTGACCTGGTCGAGGCGTCGAGCGAGATAGCCATCGATCCAGTCGGTGGCGCCGATGACGCCGAGCAATGCCCCGGCCCACGCCGTCTGGCCGATGAGCGCCAACCAGATGAACACCGGGATGAGGAGAAGCCGGATGAACGAGACGGTGTTCGGGACGTTGAGAACCTCTTGCACGGCTACGACACCATGACGACACGGAACTTGATCCGGGCGATCTCGTCGTCTTCGAACGTCACGATGAACGCGTAGCCCTTCGCTTCCGTGAACTGAATGTTGTAAAACGGGCTGACGATCGGCACGATGCTGGTCGCCCCCGGCGGCAGATTCGGCGGAGCACCAACACGAAGCTTTCCACGAGCTTCGATGTCGAGGCTCCGGCCGTCCTCATCGAGGAGCTGGATGAGAATCTCCAGATCGCGGTGCCGCTCGTCGGGTTCGATCTCTGCGACCATCGCCAGAGTCAGGTTCCGGTGAACGACGGGGAGGGAGCGAGCGCTGATCGTGTCGAACCCGCCTCCGAGGACGAAGAGCTTCCCTCCTTGCACCTGCGCCGCGTCGGCCAGCATCGCTGTGGTGAGTCTCATTTTCGCTCCTCTGTTCGGACGTCGCGGGGTGATCGCCACCGATACCCCATACATGGTCACGATACCGTTGGGCATCCGACAGCGGGTGCATCCAGCCGAATGGGGCAATGAGTCGATTGGACCATGGTCGGGCACGGTGCGTTGTCGTAGCCTGCTATCGGGCGTCGGAGCAGAAGAAGGCGGAACAACCGGAGATGTCCCGTGTCCTTCGACCCAACCCAATCGTCCTCGTCGACCGGAGTTGACGACCTCGACGAGGACCCACTCAACCCGGATTGCGACTCAGATACGTTCAGCCCATCCCGCTATGAACGGAACTCCGGCAGCCTTCCGCATCTCGCTGCCGACCCGGAGTGGATCCCACCCGGAACGGAGTTCGTCGCGACGATCGTCGAGGACGAACCGCAGAGTTGGTTTCGGCGGCTGTGGACCTGACCGGACCGCCGGACGGGTGCCCCTAGCGCACTACGGCTCGGCTGCTCAGGGTGGTCGGTGACCGGGTAATCTGATCGCTGTGAGCTCTCAGACTTTCGTCCTTGCAATCGATCTCGGCACATCCGGACCCAAGGCCGCACTCGTTTCGGCCGACGGCGAGATCGTCGGAAAGTCGGCCGAAACCGTTGATCTACTGCTCGACGGCAGCGGCGGTGCCGAACAGGACCCCGGCGCCTGGTGGAGGGCGATCGTCAGCGCGGTCCGCTCATCGCTCGGCGCCGCAGGCAGTGTCGATGTGGCCGCCGTCTCAGTCACGTCGCAATGGTCGGGCACGGTCCCGATCGATGCCGCCGGTGCACCGATCGGGAACGCCATCATCTGGATGGACTCGCGCGGAGCCCCGTATCTGGGCGACATTCTGGCGGCCGGCCCCGTCCGCGTGGAGGGGTTCGGGCCGATGCGAGTACGCCGGTGGGTGTCTCTGACGGGCGGTGCACCGTCCGGCGCCGGGAAGGACCCCATCGCTCACATCCTCTATCTCCGCAACGAGCAGCCCGACGTGTATGAAGCTGCCGCCATGTTCCTGGAGCCGAAGGACTACCTCAATCTGCGGTTGACCGGTCGGACTGTGGCGTCGTACGACTCGATCGCGCTCCACTGGATCACCGACAATCGCGATCCCGACGCGGTCGACTACGACGACATGCTGCTCCACTATGTGGGACTGCGTCGCGACCAATTGCCTCCGCTCGTTCATGCAACCGACGTGATCGGTGGGTTGACCGCTGCCGCGGCAGAGGAACTGGGTTTGCCGGCCGGAACACCCGTCGTCGCTGGGACTCCAGACGTCTCGTCGGCCGCGATCGGTGCCGGAACGGTCCACGACTTCGGAGCACATCTCTACATCGGAACCTCGTCGTGGCTGACGTGCCATGTCCCGTACAAGAAGACGGATCTGCTCCACTCGATCGCTTCGCTGCCCGCTGCTGTGCCGGGACGCTGGTTCGTGGCAAACGAGCAGGAGACCGCAGGAAAGGCGCTCGACTGGTTCTCCACCGTGCTGTTCCCAGGTCGCAGAGGCGACCAAACCGTCTACGACGATATGAACGCCCTGGCCGCAGGCGTGCCGGCAGGATCCAACGGCGTCATCTTCACCCCGTGGCTGTACGGTGAACGCACGCCCATCGAAGATGCGGCTTTGCGGGGAGGGTTCTTCAACCAGTCCCTCGACACCGGCCGCGACGAGATGGTCCGTGCCGTCTTCGAAGGTGTCGCCTACAACACACGGTGGTTGCTCGAGACGGTCGAGCGGTTCACGAAGCGTCGCCTGGATCCCATCGCGATGGTGGGTGGTGGTGCCCGTTCAGAACTCTGGGCGCAGATCCATGCCGATGTGCTCGATCGCACGATCCTCCAGCGCGACGAGCCCCTCTGGGTGAACATTCGTGGTGCAGGGATGCTCGCTCACGCCGCACTGGGCCATGTTGCGTGGAGCGATGTCGATGCGTCTGCGCCGACCGCCTCGACCCGCATCCCGAACCCGGCGCATCGGGCCGTCTACGACGACGGATACGCGACGTTCCGGAGTTTCCACAAGGCCAACCGCGGCATCTACCGTCGCCTCAACACGTAAGGACGAACCATGAGTGCCACCGACCGCGCCAAGAAGCTCATCGATCGCCTTCCGCCGCGCCTTGCGTCAAGTCTCATCGGCGGAGCGCAGCGCGTGCCGAAGCTGCGCGACATGTTCGAGGCAGAGTTTGAGACTCTCCTCGACTCCGCCCCGGTCGTCCGACCCGATGTCGATGTTCCGGTGTACGAACGACTTCCCGAGGTCGGCCGCGATCAGGCCAACATTCTCGACGACGTCCGGCGATTGGCTGAGGCCGAACACGGCGATTGGAGCGACGGCTACGCATCCGGTGCGGTCTACAACGGCGACGAGGATCACATTGCATTCCTCAACGAGGTCTACGCGCTCCAGTCGCAATCGAATCCGCTGCACCTGGATGTCTGGCCATCCGGTATGAAGTTCGAATCCGAGATCGTGTCGATGACCGCAGGGATGCTCGGTGCCCGCGTCGCCGCACAGTCCGGCGACGAGATCGTCGGGACGGTCACATCCGGAGGGACCGAATCGATCATCATGGCGATGAAGGCGTACCGTGATCGTGCGGGGATCAAACGGCCCCAGATGGTGATCCCGGATTCGGCCCATGTCGCCTTCGACAAGGCGGCGGCCTACTTCGGCTACGACCAGGTCAGAGTTCCGGTCGGCGACGACTACCGGGCCGATGTCCGTGCGATGGCACGAGCGATGACGAGGAGAACGGTCGTCGTCGTCGGCTCGGCTCCCGGGTTCCCCCACGGTGTCATCGACCCGATCCCCGAACTGTCCGATATGGCACGGGAACGCAGCGTCGGGTTCCACACCGATGCGTGTCTGGGAGGCTTCGTCCTCCCCTGGGCGGAACGCCTCGGCTACGACGTGCCACCGTTCGATTTCCGACTCCCCGGGGTCACCTCCATGTCCGCCGATACACACAAGTACGGGTACGCAGCGAAGGGCACGTCCGTGGTTCTCTACCGCGGGAGGGATCTCCGACGCCACCAGTTTTACGTCGCCACCGAATGGCCGGGGGGTCTCTACTACTCCCCCACGCTCGCCGGAAGCAGGCCGGGGGGCCTCCTGGCCGCGGCGTGGGCCGCCCTGGTCTCGATGGGTGAGGACGGGTATCTGG
The DNA here is from genome assembly GCA_024762335.1 of Acidimicrobiia bacterium. Lineage (GTDB taxonomy): Bacteria > Actinomycetota > Acidimicrobiia > Spongiisociales > UBA5794 > JAHEEL01. The sequence goes on from JANTHO010000003.1 coordinate 26,970, forward strand.
AAGCAACGGCGTCGATCCTCGAGACCGGTTCCCAGATCAAGGCGGGCATCGCGGAGATCGACGGTCTTCGTGTTCTCGGTGATCCCCTCTGGGTCATCGCGTTCGCCTCGGACGAGGTCGATATCTACGAGGTGATGGCCAGGATGGCCGAGCGGGGATGGAGTCTGAACGGCCTCCACCACCCGCCCGCCGTGCATCTCGCCGTCACGCTGCGCCACACCTTGCCGGGTGTCGCCGACCGTTTCCTCGACGACCTCGAAGATTCGGTCGCTGAGGCAGGGGAATCCGGTGGTGCTGCGACGACCGGGGCCGCCCCGATGTACGGCATGGCGGCAACGTTCCCGTCGCGTGCTGCAGTGGGTGAACTCATGGCCCGCTACATCGACCGCATTTACGAGATCGACGACTGACCGCCACCTCTCAGGGGGAGAACAGTTCGAGGACCTCATCGTGAAGCAGGCCGTTCGTGGAGAGGCTGCTGCCGGTTGAGAAGTCAGGCCGGCCGTCGAGATCCGTGTATCGACCGCCTGCTTCCTCGACGATGATCTGGACGGCAGCCATGTCCCACGGATTCACACTTGCTTCGATCGCGACGTCGACGGCCCCTTCGGCGACGAGCATGTGTTGCCAGAAGTCCCCGAAACCGCGCACCCTCCAGGACTGGTCGGCGAGTTTCGTGATCCCCTCCAACCATCCCCGCCGTGCGAACTCTGAGGTCTCGTTGAACGAGATCTGTGCGTCCTCGATCCTCGCCACCGCCGATACGGCGAGCGGTTCGCCATCTCCCCATGCGCCCAGGCCCGAGGCGGCCCACCATCGGCGATGGAGCGACGGGGCAGAGACGACGCCCACGACGGGGCGGCCTTCGTACACGAGAGCGATCAGCGTGCCCCACACGGGGATCCCCCGCATGTAGTTCATCGTGCCGTCGATCGGGTCGAGCACCCACTGCCACGCTCCCCCGCCGGAGGCGCCGAACTCCTCTCCGAGGATTGAATGCTCCGGACGCTCCTGTTCGAGAAGGGCCACCAGTGCCCGCTCTGCGGCCCGATCGGCATCTGTCACCGGAGTCCGGTCCGGTTTCGTGTCGATGACCAGGTCCGAAGCCCGGAAGCGCGGCACCGTGATCGCATCGGCGGCATCTGCAAGCCCAAGCGCAAATGAGAGTTCCTCGGCGAGGTCGTGGGCGGTGTGCGTCATGGGTCTTCTCCGTCGATGCGCTATCGGAGAGTAGCGAGGTTCACTCCGGTCTCCCCCAGAGGCGGGACTCGTTCATCCCCGGGTCTCCTTCGGCTTCGAGTTTCCGCACGGTCTCCTTGAACTCCTCAAGCTCATCGTTGAGACGGTACCGGTCCGACAGTGAAACGGCCCATGCCTCCACGGCCGCCCCTGCATCGTCGGCCGAAGGATGGACGGCCGGGATCGCGCCGACGGTAATCATCGGAGCGGACGACCGGTAGATGACGGCTCCGAACGCATCCCCATCGCGTGTGAGCGTCCACTCGACGTACGCTGGTTTGCGAGTCCACGGTGCTCTCATCCGGACCCGGCCTCCTTTTCCGACCGCTGCCATGTCGACGCTAGTCGAATCATTGTGCGGTCACGAGGCCGATCATCACCCGCAAGGCCGTCGCCTGAAACCCGATCGGAGCTTCGTCTGCTCATGAAGGTCTGTGCAGTCTACGGATCCACCACCCACGCATTCCTGCCCAAGACGAACACGCTCATCCCCAGCAGCCAACTCCACACCAGGAAGTACGTGAGTGACCGACCCGATCCCGGGTGCCGACCCCGAACCGCGGCGCCTGTCCTCCACGCCCCCACGGCTCCTGCGATCAATATGACGCCCGCCATGGTGACCACACCCGGCGTCGCCCACTCGACGTGCCCATCCGATCCGGTCGGGACGAAGCCAAGCATCCAAAGCACCGTGTAGACGGCGAACAGCAACATCACGGCATCAACCGCGCCGATCACCGCCACAGCCCAGCGTGCCGCCGCTCGGCTGCAATCCCTTGATTTCCGCGCAGCTGTCTGAATACCCGTCAGCATCGGTTCAACCTACCGGAAGAAGCACGGTGTGGTCGAATCTGCAGACCGTCCGATCCCGTCGCAGTCCCTTGCGCAATCACCCCAGATCTCTGGCCACCGTTCAACGGCGCTGGTAGGACTGCGTGACGATGGACATCTACTCGTCGGACTGGCCGGGTTTGAACCGGAGATATCTTCCCTCCCAGACAGCGCCAGACGAGTGGGACCCCATGCGGTACAAGACTTTGCTACACCGGCTTGCGATGCACGGCAAGGGCCGCAGAGAGCCATACACTCCCGACCGATCCGGGATCGCCCTCGAGCCAACGCGCCCGAGACAAGCCACTTGACGCAAAGAGGCTTCGATATGAACGGCTTGCTACGCTCCGCACTCGCGCAAAGACGACAGGAGGTTGCTCGTGGCTACAGAGCCGCAGAAGAAGCCACGGATCTACTCCATGAGTTTCGCCAGCGTCTATCCCCTCTATGTGAAGAAGGTTGAGAAGAAGGGACGCACGCAAGCTGAACTTGACGAGGTCATCCTCTGGCTCACCGGCTACACCCAGCAAGAGTTCCAATCGCAACTCTCCAAGGAGACGGACTTCGAGACCTTCTACTCGGAAGCGCCGAACCCGAACCCGAACCGCATGCTCATCACCGGCGTCACGTGCGGAGTGCGAGTCGAAGATGTCGAGGAGCCGACCATGCGAGAGATCCGCTACCTCGACAAGCTCGTGGACGAGCTCGCCGGGGGGAAGGACATGGACACAATCCTTCGAAGCGCATAGCGCTGTGTCCCGTTACATGTCCAGGTGGGAGCGATGACGGTGGCCGGTGTTGTACACAGCGGTTGGGCCGTGGGACACCGGTTGAGCCGATAGATCCAGCTCGGTGGATCTCATTCCGCCGTCATCCGTGCTCAGGGCCGAGAGCGACACGACAGCCCAGAAAGCGTCCAAGAAGAACGTCCATCGAAGTCTTCAGCGTGGACCACAAATGAAAAGAACTCCTGCATTGCAAGGGTTCTCTCCGTCGGGCTGGCCGGATTTGAACCGGCGACCTCTTGACCCCCAGTCAAGCGCGCTGCCATGCTGCGCCACAGCCCGTACACCTACATGCTACCGGACCACGAGGTGAAGCCCTCGTCCGGGCCGGCTGCCCCCCGCCGGGTCAGTCTTCGGTGTCGTACTCTTCGACCGCGACGATCACCTCATCGGCGATGCCGTCGCCATCGACGTCTATTGCCACCGCACCGACAACGGTCGCTTCGACCTCATCGAGCGCCCCGTCCCCCGTGACGTCGAGACCGCTTGCTTCCAGCACAGTCGTTTCCGACACGTCGAACTGGCCGTCACCGGTCGTGTCGTACGCGATGGTCGTCGTTTCTGTGATCTCGATGGTGTCCGGCCGTCCGTTACCGCTCACATCCATCACGACTTCTTCGGTGACGACGCGTGTCCCTACATCCGGCGTCCCGTCACCGTCCGCATCAACCACCGTCTCGGTAACCGTCGTGGTTTCGATGATGTCGGGTGTGCCATCCCCGTCCACATCGATCTCCCGTACCTCGGTCGTCCTGACGGCGACGCCGTCCGAGATCCCGTCTCCGTCGACGTCGATCTCTTTCGCAACAACATCCTTCATCACGACCTCATCGTCCGAGCCCTCGACCGAAACCTCATCGATACCGCTCAACTCCTCGGCTGCATCGTCAATCGCAACGGGCGTCTGATCGCCAGCACCGGACTTCATCTGCATTCCTTTGGTTTGGGAAGGCGATCGTACTCTCCCCCGAGCCGCTTGTCTCCAGGATCCCTGCATCGCTGACGGCGCTCAGTAGGATTGACGGATGCTCCCCTGTGTGCATTCAGCAATCCTCCTCCGCATGGCTACACCGTGAGCTCCGCGTCCGACTGGTTCTTCCTCATCATGGGGTTCTTCGGAGGCCTCTCCCTCTTCCTCCTTGGGATGGACCGTACGATCAGCGGCTTCAAGGGAATCGCCGGCAACCGCCTCCGGTGGGTCCTGTCCCATCTCACGGGGAATCGATTCACCGGCGTCATCTCCGGTGCGACCATCACCGCACTCATTCAGTCGTCGAGCGTCACCACCGTCGTTCTCGTCGGACTGATCTCAGCGAACGCGATGTCCCTCACCCAGGCGATTCCGGTCATCTTCGGTGCCAACATCGGTTCCACCGTCACGGCGCAGATCATCGCGTTCCAGGTGACGAAGTACGCCCTCGGGGTCGTCACCATCGGATACGCAATCGAGTTCTTCGCCAAACAGGAGATGCTCGAACGCATCGGTCGGACGATCATGGGACTCGGCCTCGTCTTCTTCGGCCTCTCAGTGATGGGGCTGTCGATGGAGCCGCTCCAGGAATACCAGCCGTTCCTCGACACGATGGCGGCGATCTCCAACGTCTGGATCGGAATCGCCATCGGAGCCATCTTCACCGGCCTCATCCAATCCTCTGCCGCCACCACAGCGATCGTCATCTCTATGGCGGCGACCGGGCTCATCACACTCGACCTCGCGATTGCGCTCGTGCTGGGAGCGAATATCGGGACGTCGATCACAGCCCAGCTCGCTGCGATCGGAAAGCCACCCGAGGCTAGGAGAGCAGCCTTCGTCCACACGACGTTCAACGTGATCGGCGCACTGATCTGGGTTCCGTTCATCAACGTGCTCGCCGCAATCGCCATTCGTCTCTCCCCGCCGGATGACATCGCACGACAGGTTGCGTGGGCCCACACGACGTTCAACGTCGCGAACGTATTCATCTTCATTTGGTTCACCAAGTGGTTTGCCAGGGCTGCCGAACTCGCCATCAAAGCAAGGCCGGAAGATGAGTCCAGAAGGATCGAGCCTCGGTTCCTCAGTCCCGAGCTTCTGGCAACACCGTCCATCGCCCTCGACCATGCACGCAAGGAGATCGGCCGGATGGGAGCTCGCGTCCGCGACATGGTGGTTGCCGGAGTCGATGCCGCGATCTCCGGCACCTTGGCGGACCTGGATCAGGTCGCCGCAGCCGACGACGATGTCGACGAGCTCCACGCTCGTGTCGTCACGTATCTGGCCCGTATCTCGGAAGGCGAGATCACGAGGGAGCAGACCGACGAGCTGCTCGGACTGCTCGAAGCGGCGGGCGACATGGAGGCCATCGGCGATGCCGTCTCGAAGAATCTCGTCTCCGATGGACGCAAGCGAATCGAGGCGGCGATCGTCATTTCGCCACCGACTCGCGAGATCCTGGCGGATTTGGCAGACGAGGTGATCGAGGCAGTCGACACCGCTACGGCAGCCCTCGCATCCGACGATCCGGAGGCCGCACAGCGAGCCATCGACATGAAGCCCGAAATCACGGCGCGGACGGCGGAGGCTCGCGGACACCAACTCGAGCGCCTCACCGTCGACGAGCCCCACCGATTCACCGCCTACCGCATCGAGGCCGACATCATCGAGGATCTCAAGCGGATCTACTACTACGCGAAACGGGCGGCACGCGTCGGAGTCCCCGGCAATCACCATCCCGATGAGTCCTGAGAACGGTCAGCCCCCGAGCCAGCCCACGAGGGCCATGACGCCCTGAATCAGACGCCATCCAAGGTAGATCGCGAGCGCGCCGAGAAGGAGCATGAACCCGATTGGCCAGCGCCCCCGTTCCTCCTGCGGGACGGCGTCGCGGTCCGGATCGGTCATACGGGCGGGACACCGTGGCGGCGAACCGAGAATGTCCGATCCTTCCGCGCGGCATATCGCAGACGTGTGATCAGCTCTCGCCGGATCTCCTCCGGTTGGATCACCGCATCGACCACCGTCTCCGATGCCAGCCGCAGAAGATCGACGTCTGCCGAATACTCGGTGCGTCGTTCCTCGATGAACGCCTCACGCTCATCGGGAGGCAGCGCCTCGATCTTGTTGAAGTAGACGGCATTGATCGCGGCCTCCGGTCCCATGACGGCGATCTCCGCAGTCGGGAGCGCAAGAGTTGCATCCGGCCGGAAGCCGGGCCCAGAAAACGCGTACAGGCCGGCTCCATAGGCTTTGCGCACGATCACCGAGATCCTCGGCACCGTCGCCTCGGCGATCGCGGTCAACATCTTCGCTCCGGCCCGGATGATGCCCTCGCGCTCCACCTTCGTACCGATCATGAATCCGGGGACGTCGGCGAAGAAGAGCAGCGGGATGTTCATCGCGTCGCAAAGCCACATGAACCGGGCTGCCTTGTCAGCGGAGTCCACGAAGAGCACACCGCCGAGGTGGCTCGGCTGTGAAGCGACAATGCCGACGGGCTTGCCATCGAGGAGCGCGAAGGCGGTGATCACCTCCCGTGCGAACCGTTCCTTGATCTGGAACAACGAGCCGGCATCGACGATCCCGCGCAGGAACTCGACCATGTCGTAACCGGCCTTCGGATCCTCCGGGAGAATCTCCGCCGGCCGGTAGCCCTCTTCGGGATGTGACGGGGCGTAGGCGGGTGGGAGTACTTTCGTGTGGTCTGCGACGTAGCTGAAGTAGTCCTGTGCCCACGCGATCGCTTCCTCGTCGCTCGACACGAGGGCATCGCCGCAGCCGGAGATCTCGCAGTGCATCCGCGCACCGCCCATCTCCTCGAGCGTCGTCTGCTCACCGATCACCATCTGCGCCATCCGCGGCGATCCGAGATACATCGAAGCCCGTCCTTCGACCATCACGACGACGTCGCAGAACGATGGGATATAGGCGCCGCCTGCAGCGGAAGGGCCGAAGAGGCAACAGACCTGCGGCACTCTCCCGGAGAGCCGGATCTGGTTGTAGAAGATCTTCCCGGCGCCCCTGCGTCCGGGGAACAGGTCCACCTGGTCGGTGATTCGTGCCCCGGCCGAATCGACGAGGAAGAATACGGGAAGGAGTTCGTCGTATGCAGCTTCGAGCGCCCGGATGATCTTCTCGACCGTGAGCCGCCCCCAGCTCCCCGCCTTCACCGTCGGGTCGTTGGCGATCACCATCACCGGCCGCCCGTCGATCGTGCCGCGACCGGTGACGACGGCATCCGCACCGTGACCTTCGGTCATGGCGTTCGCGAGCAACCCATCTTCGACGAACGAACCGGGATCGCACAGGAGGTCGACACGGTCACGGACGAAGAGCTTGCCCTGCGTCTTCAGCTTGTCGTGGTACTTCTCCGGCCCGCCCGTAGCGGCCCGATCGGTGGCTTCGTGGAATCGGTCGCTCAGGGACCCGGTCACCGCTCTCTCCCCCGGCGCACCCGTGCAACCACCCGTACGGGCGTTCCTTCGAAGTCGTAGGTCTCTCTGAGTCGGCGTTCGATGAACCGAAGATAGTCGGCTCCGAGGTCGCCGCCGCGCACGAACAGGATGAACGTCGGCGGTTCGCTCTCCGCCTGCACGGCGTAGATGATGTGGGGACGCTTGTTCTTGCGGACCGGCGGCGGATGGGCTTCCTGGAGGCTTCGAACGAGGCGGTTGAGTTCCGGTGTCGGTATTCGCCTCCTCCGGTTCTCCAGAACCCGGCGAACGGCGGCAGGTAGTCTCAACAGCCGGGAACCCGTCTTCGCCGATATGCGCAGGACCGGTGCCCAATCGACGAATGCGAGGCGATCGGCAACCGAGTCCTCCGTGTGGAGACGCTCGTCCTCGTCGCGAATGTCCCACTTGTTCAGGACGAGGATCAACCCGGCGCCCGCGTTGACGATCTCCTCAGCGAGCCGCTGTTCCTGGTGTGTGGCACCCCTGGTCCCGTCGATCATCAGCAATGCGACGTCGGCTTGCGCCAGCACCTCTCTGGCCCGCATCACGGCGTAGCGCTCCACGTCGTCGTTGATCTTCGTGCGGCGTTTGATCCCGGCCGTATCGATGATCTCGAATGGCTCCCCATCGAGGTCGACAACGAGATTGATCGGATCCCGCGTCGTACCGGGGACTTCCGAAACGAGAACACGGTCCTCTCCCGCCAATCGGTTCAGCAGCGTCGACTTCCCGACGTTCGGCCGTCCCATGATCGCCAGGCTGGCGATGACATCGTCGGCGGTGGCTTCACCCGGCTCTGGGAGCGTCTCGACGAGACGGTCCAGAAGATCTCCCGTGTTCCTTCCGTGGAGGGCGGAAATCGGGATCGGTTCTCCGAGACCAAGCGACCAGACATGCGACAGATCGGTCTCCGCCGCTTCCGAATCGACCTTGTTCGCCACGAAGAGGTACGGCACACCGCTGCGTTGCAGGATGCGGGCAACGCCGACGTCGTCGTCGCTGAGCGCCGCCGTACCGTCGGTGACGAAGACGACGACGTCTGCCCCGCCGACGGCGATCTCGGCCTGTTCACGAATGTCGGCCGTCAGTTGCTCACCCGGCCGATACTCCCATCCGCCGGTATCGACGATGATGAACTCGCGGCCGTTCCAGTCTGCCGTGAACTCGCGTCGATCCCGTGTGACGCCGGCCTGCTCGTCCACCACCGCGGCCTTGCGACGGACGATCCGGTTGACCAGGGTCGACTTCCCGACATTGGGGCGACCGAGGATCACCACGACTGGAAGTCTGCTCATGCCGCCGCTCCTTCGATGAGTCCCCCGGCAGTCGCCGGGGTGACGATGATCGGTACCGGTGCCGCTCTCCGAAGATCCTCCAGCGACGTGTCGTCGAGGAACCGATCTCCGGAGAGTGCCACGTCTGGAAGAAGGTAGCGGGCGACACGACGATCGTCGGTCTCTACGACCGTTCGAAGGTCGGAACCGACGAGAAGACCAGCCACCCCCGTGTTGCCTCCGAAGAAACGGTTCTCCACTTCGATGATCTGCAGCTCTCTGCCGCTCAGCCGTTCGAGGCTCGGAATCAACGGCTTCAGGGCCGCTGCACCGTACGTGCCGGTCAAGATGCCGACCGGTCCGGCTTCCGCCTGTGGATCGGATCCGGTGTGGCGTGGTGCCCGATATCCCTCCCCCGGGGCAGAGGGAATCGTCCGCCATTCCCCGGTCGCAGTGGGTCCGCTTCCTGCGAACCCACGCTCGAGTGCACGAACTTCTTCGGTGAAGGCCCGCACCATGCCGATCCCGTTCTCGTGCTGGGCATAGTCCTCGTAAGCCTCGGCTGCCGGAACATCCCGGCCTGCGACGAGGTAGAGCTCGTCCGATGCGAAGAACATGCGACGGCCGAGACGCCGTTCCGCTTCGGCCTGCCAGAACGCGACCGTGTCGAGATCCGCGGCCGCCTCCTCCGGGGTGTGGACGCGAAGGTTCGCTTCGGTGTTGTACCGGGAGAGTCCGAGGGGAACGATGCCGACCGATGCGAGTTCGGGGTAGCGGGTGAGGATTTCCGCAGCGGTACGGTCGAGCACGGCACCGTTGTTGATTCCAGGACAGAGCACGATCTGGCCGTGAATGGTGACGTCTCGTTCAAGCAGCGCCCGGAGCCATCGAAGTGACGTGGCACCTCGCGGGTTCCTCAACATCCGGGTGCGCACAACCGGATCGGTGGCATGGATCGAGACGTAGAGCGGGCCGAGCCGCTCCTCAACGACTCTGGCGAGGTCGAGTTCGGTGAATCTGGTCAGCGTCGTGAAATTCCCATACAGGAACGACAGCCGGTAATCATCGTCCTTGAGATACAGCGTTTCCCGCATCCCGGGTGGAAGCTGATAGATGAAGCAGAACTCGCAGTGGTTGTCGCAGGTCTGCACCCGGTCGAAGATCGACGATGACAACCGAATTCCGAGGGGTTCACCGACGGTCTTCTCGATGGTGAGCGTGCGCTCCCCCGTCGCTGTGGAGATCCTGATGTCGAGTTCGGCGTCGTCGACGAGTTGCTGGTACTCGATGACGTCGGATGGAACGATTCCGTTCACCGAAATCAGTTCATCACCGACGGACAGACCCGCCACATCGGCCGGACTGTTGCTGACGATCTCGATCACGGTTGGGTTGGACATCGGTGCCCGGATGGTACCCGTCCCGCCTCCAGACCTGATGCCTGTATCCTTGTCTGCATGTCTCCCAGGGTGTTGCTCGCAGAACCGCGCGGTTTCTGCGCCGGGGTCGAGATGGCGATCAAGTCGCTGACCTGGATGGTCCAGATCTTTGAACCGCCGGTGTACTGCTATCACGAGATCGTGCACAACGCCGCCGTCGTCGACGCGTTCGAACGGGCCGGCGTCGTCTTCGTCGATTCGGTGGAAGAAGTACCCGCGGGCAGTCCCGTCATGCTCTCCGCCCACGGTTCCGCTCCCGACGTCGTCACTGCAGCCGAACGAAGAGCGGCCGTGATGATCGACGCAGTCTGCCCGCTCGTCACCAAGGTTCATCACGAGATGCGGCGTATGTCGGACGCCGGATACGACATCATCTACGTCGGGCACCAGGGACACGACGAGGCCATCGGTGCCGTCGCCGAAGCCCCGTCCGCGTCGACGCTCATCGACCCCGTCGACGGCCTCGGCGCTTTCAACCCGAAGGATCCAGAGAAGGTGGCTCTGCTCGCACAGACGACCTTGGGCCTCTACGAGTGGGAAGGCATCCTCGACGATGCAGCGCTGCGGTTCCCGGACCTCCAGACGGCCCGCAAGAGCGACCTGTGTTATGCCACCACGAATCGACAGACGGCGATCCTGCGCCTCACCGATGCCTGCTCCGTCATCCTCGTCGTCGGGTCGGAGAACTCGTCGAACACCCAGGCGCTGGTGCGCGTTGCCCAGAAGGAGGGCGTTCGGGCCTACCGAGTCGATGGCCCGGACGATGTTGACCCCGCGTGGTTCACCGACAGCGATGTCGTCGGGGTGACGGCCGGAGCATCGGCACCGGATCAACGGGTCCGGGCGGTCATCGAGGCGGTGGCGCCGGGCGGTCCGGTCGAGGTGCTCCGGGTGACAGATGAAGACGAGTATTTCCCGCTTCCTCCACGGCTCCGTTCGTTCGTGACGACGCTTCAGGCCCTCGTGGAAGGGGCCTTCGGTGCCCCCGAGCCGGGCCGTTCCGGACCGATCGAGAACGACCGTGGATGGGACGCGAGCGAAGCACTCGAACTCCTCAACGTCTGAGTGCCGACTCGGTCAGGAGAGGCCGTGGGCGAGATCCAGGATCTGCTGTACCACGGCGTCGATGCTGAGAGCGCTCGTGTCGATGATGACCGCATCGTCGGCAGGTCGCAGCGGTGAGGCCTTGCGCGTTGAGTCGGTGTGATCTCTCGCAGCGAGTTCGCCTGCTATCTCCGCGGTGGACTTCCCCGCTGCTTCCCGATCCCCAGATCTTCGCGCCGCACGTACCTCCGGCCGGGCGGTCAGGTAGATCTTGAGCGGGGCGTCGGGGAACACAACGGTCCCGATGTCCCTTCCCTCAACCACCGCGTTGCCGCCGTGCTCGTCGACCCACGATCGTTGCCATGCCACGATGCGTTCCCGCACATCAGGATGGGTCGCGACTGTGCTGGCTGCACCTGCGATTTCAGTGGTGCGGATCGTCTCGGTGACGTCTTCGCCGTCGAATGTGACCGCACCGTCTTCGATGTCGACCCGTGCCGAATCGATCGCGTCCAGGACGGCATCCGGATCGTCGAGATCGGCGCCGCTCTCCAACGCGGCCAGGCCGGCAACCCGGTAGGTCGAACCGGTGTCGAAGTGCGGCACACCGAGCGCCTCGGCAACTCGGTGGGATACCGTCGACTTCCCGACGCCTCCCGGCCCGTCTATCGCGATGACCACACTGCCTCCAACGTGTCGTAGATCGAAGGCCAGGATACGTCGGCTGCAGAGGCTCCAAGAATCGTCACGGGCCCGTCTGCCGTCGTAGCAGCGACAGCGGCCGCCATCGCGATCCGGTGATCCCCCATCGCATCCACGGTTCCCCCCGAGAGGAAGCCGGTTCCGACGATGGCGAATCCATCTTCGGTGGCTTCCGCTCCCCCACCGAGTGCGCGGATCATCGCAGTGGTGCTCTCGACTCGATCGCTCTCCTTGGCGCGCAATTCCGCGGCATCGCGCACGACGGTGAGGCCTTCGGCGTATGCGCCGAGCACGGCGACAAGCGGCAGTTCATCGATGGCCGCAGCCACGGTGGCTCCGGAGACTTCCACGCCATGCAAACCCCGACCGGTGACCGACACGGTGCCGGTCGGGTCCCCGTGGATCTCCCCGGTGACTTCACCGTTCACCTCGGCGCCCATCCGTTCGAGGATTCCGAGGAACCCGAGACGACCCGGGTTCAGAGACACATCGGGAGTCACTACTTGTGCTCCTTCGACGAGCGCCGCGCTCGCCCACAGATAGGCGGCGCTGGATGGATCCCCGGGGATGGCGTATCGGGTTCCCGGGATCCGGCCGGGTGTGATGCTCGTCGGTCCGCCGGCGTCGGTCGATGCGAGGCCGAACGCCTCGAGCCATCGCTCCGTGTGATCCCGATATCCGGCTGGACTCTGGATCGTCGACGGGCCCTCGGCCTGGATCGCCGCCAGCTCGAAAGCGGTGCGAACCTGGGCGGATGCAATGTCGATCGATACGTCGGCCCCGACGAGGTGGTTTCCGTCGATGACGAGCGGCGCCGTGCCGTCCGGTTCGGTGGTGACGCGGGCTCCGAGAGCGGAGAGGGGCGCCACGAGTCGTCGCATTGGACGGGATCGCAGCGACTCATCGCCGGTGAGGACCGTCCGCATGGCTGCACCGGCGAGCACCCCGGTGAGGAGCCGCATGGTGGTACCCGAGTTGCCGCAATCGATCGGTTCCGTCGGCCGGGTCATCGTCTCCGGTGGGTTGAGGCGCTGTTCGGACATCCGGGTCCCGAGAGCGGCGACGGCCCTCATGCTGGAGATGACGTCCTGTCCCGGTGCGAGGCCGGCGATCTCGCTCGGAGCGTCCGCCAATGTGGCGAAGATGATCGCCCGATGCGACAGCGACTTATCGCCAGGGACCCGCACGCCGATGTGGAACGGCGCCGTCGCCGGTTCAAGTGTCCTGGCGTCGCGCATCGTCCGGCTCCTTTCCCTGTTCATAGAGGCTACGGATCTCTTCGATGGTGAGTGTGCGGTGTGAGCCTGCGGGCAGCGACCCGTCGCGGACGGATCCGATGGCGGTACGGACCAGTCGTTGAACTCGGTGACCGGACGCGTCCATCATCCGGCGAACAATCCGCTTCCGACCCTCCCCCATGACGATCTCCACCAGGGAGGTGCCTCGCGAAGAATCGATGACACGTGCCGACACCGCGGCGGCGGTGCCATCCTCGAGGTCAATTCCGTGGCGGAGCCGTCGGATCGTCGCCGGTTCGACGACCCCCGATACGAGCACGACGTAGGTCTTGTGGATTCCGTAGCGTGGGTGGGTGATCCGCAGCGTCAGATCCCCGTCGTTCGTGAGGATCATCAGTCCTTCTGAGTCGGCGTCCAGGCGGCCCGCCGGGTAAACCCGTGGTTCGGCCGGTACGAGGTCGACGACGATCGGTCGGCCACCGGGGTCGCTTGCGGTGCTCACAGTCCCGACGGGTTTGTACACCAGGTACGTGGCGAGGTCCGGGGCGATCGGGAGCGGCACACCATCGATCGTGACTTTGGCGGTCTCCGGATCCACCTTCTGGCCGATCTGTGCCACGTGCCCGTCAACGGATACCCTCCCCCGGCCGATCAGCACCTCTGCGTGTCGTCGTGAAGCGAAGCCCGAGCGGGCGATCAGCTTGTGGAGTCGTTCGATGATGCCTCCGGTCGGAAAGGACGCTCAAGGGTCTCGACCACGTCCGCGGGGGGCACGTGATCGGCGAGCGGCGGCAGATCCTGCACGCTGTTCACCCCGAGCTTCTCGAGGAAGAGTTCCGTGGTTCCGTAGAGGATCGCCTGTCCGGGCCCGGGAGCCGTTCCGATTTCCCGCACGAGACCGCGTCGTTCGAGCGTTCGCAGTGCCCGTTCCGAATCGACCCCCCGCACCTCTGCCACCTGGCCACGCGATACAGGTTGTTTGTAGGCGACGACGGCGAGCGTCTCGAGGGCTGCACGGGACAGGCGGGTTGCCCGGTCCGTCGTGGCGAACCGTTCGAGATACGGTCGTGCGTCGGCGGCCGTGTACAGCCGCCATCCTCCGGCAACGGCACGCAGGACGACGCCTCCGCCCCGTTCGTTGAGTTCTCGCTCGAGATCCGCGAGTGCTGCCTCCACCATGGCCGGGGGCGATTCCGTCACTTCGGACAGCTCCCCAACGGTCACCGGAGATTCGGCGACGAAGAGGATCGCTTCGATTGCGCTCCCGATGTCCATCAGTTGGGTTCCTCTCCGCTCAGCAGTGCATCGAGGCGTTCCGCCGCGTCTGCTTCGCTGTAGCTGATCATGATCTTCGATGTTCGATCCTCCTGTGAAACGCGCAGGATCCCCCACCGTGCCAGTTCAAGGAGACCGAGGAAGTATGCGACGACCTCCACCGAGCGTGAACAGTGGGCGGTCAGCGTGTCGAAGTCTGTTTCGACGGCCAGAGCCATCCGGTCCTGAAGGTCCAGCATCGCTTCTTGCACGGAGGGAAGGTCGAGGTCCAGATGGTCCGTGTCGACGGGATCGTCCCCCTCATCGAAAACCCGTTCCGCGATGGCGGCCAGTCCGGCCACGTCGACCGGGAGTGCCACATCGGGAGGGAGCGGGGTGACGTCCTCGAGACCCACCGATCTGGGAACGAACCGCTCACCTGCTGCGAACCGGTGTGCGAGCACTGCGGCCACGTCCTTGAAGGTGAGGTTCATGAGGAGCCGTGACAGGAGCCGATCCCGTTCCTCGGCGAGAGCGAGTTCGTCGTCGAGGTCGATCTCCCGATCGTCCGGGAGCAGACGTCTGGCCTTCAACTGGATCAGCGTCGACGCGATCAACAGGAATTCGCTGGTCACGGTGAGATCCATCGAAGTCATCAGGTCGAGGTAGTCCAGATACTCTCCGACGAGGTCCGACAGGCTCAGTTCGGTGATCTCCACCTGATGCGATGTGATCAACTGGAGCAGCAGATCGAGCGGCCCTTCAAAGACCCGTGTTTTCACCTCGTACGTCATGGGGACGATGTTATCCGTCGGCATGCCGCGAAGCCGGGAACCCGCGTCATCCGTCCGCCTTACTCAACGCATCCCATCGGACCGGATCGATCCCCTTCGGTGGGGGGCCGGGATGATGGAGGGCGAACGCAATCGTCAGCGCTTCACATCCGGCCTCCTCGAGCCTGGCGGCCCCCCTCGGCCCATGGTTCCGATATCGGCGCATCCGCCCCGTCATCGGCAATCGGGCGGCATCCAGCATCGTCGCCAGGGATCGCGCGATCGGTCCGATCGAAACGTCGCTCTTTCCGATGTCGTGAAGGAGAGCAGCCTCGATCGCTTCGCGATCATCTCCGAGGGCCGTTTGAACACGTCGAGCGACGCCGACGGCGTGATCCTGGTCGGCGCCGTTCTGACTCCAGAACAGCGGCGCGCAGGCGTCGTTCAGATGATCGTGAACGAACTGCTGGTCCTCGGGGCCGGGAGGAGTAGCCCTGATGTGGCCGAAGAATCGTTCGACCAGGTGCTTCGCGGAACCCAGTCGGCGATTCACGACGAGGACTTGCACCTCACGCAGAGTCGCGACGTCGGGCGGTAGGCCATCCGGTCGGCGCCGATGGGGGCCCCGCACCGTTCGCAGATCCCGTAGCGGTCCTCCGCGATCGCTGTGAGGGCTGCGTCGATGTCGTCGAGCCGCGTCTTGAGCGTCTTGGCGAGGCCGAGAATCTTGGTGCGTTCGGCGGTCACAGCGCCGGCGTCGGCGAACGCGTCGCCGAAATCGATCGTACCGTTGAGTTGCCCGGATTCGTCCGAGCCGATCTCGGTCAACTGGCGCACGACTTTGTCCCGATCCTCGGTGAGGGCCGCTTTGGCGGCGTCGGTGTCGATGGTCGCGGTCATGCCGAGTTCGTCCTCCTTCGTGCCCCTACCGTGCGCGGGGGTGCGCCAGCACATAAACCTCGTTCAGGTGCTCGGGGGACACAAGCGTGTAAACCTGTGTGGTGCTGATACTAGCGTGGCCGAGCATTTCCTGGACGGTTCTCAGATCCGCACCCCCTTCGACCATGTGCGTTGCAGCCGAATGGCGGAGAACATGCGGCGACAGAGCATCCGTGTCGATCCCGGCGCGCCGGCCGTTGCGCTTGACGATCTCCCAGAGTCCCTGACGCGTGAGCCGCCGACCGCGGGCGTTGACGAACAGCACGTCGCTCCGCTCTCGCTCGTCGAGAAGATCGAGTCGGATTGGGAGGTAATCCCGAATCGCCGTTCGAGCGTGGCTTCCGAGTGGGATGAGACGCTGCTTGTTCCCCTTCCCCGTCACGATCAGAGTTCCCGCTTGCAGATCCAGATTGGTCAGTCCCACGGTGATCGTTTCGGTCGCGCGTGCCCCGGTCGCGTACAGGAATTCGAGAATGGCGGTATCCCGGATGCCGAGTGCGGTGGTCCGGTCCGGTGCTTCGAGGAGCCGCTCCACCTGATCGATCGTCAATGCTTTCGGCAGGCTCCGAGATCGGCGTGGCGTCTCGACGAGCACGGTCGGATCCTCATCAGCGAGACCTTCCACGATGAGGAACCGGTGGTAGCCGCGCACGGCGGCGAGGCGGCGCGCCCGCGTCGACCGAGCGAGATCTCTTCCCGCCAGATGAGCCACGAATTCCGCAACGCCGCGTGGTCCCGCCGTCGATTCGAGAAACGCAAAATAGTCCTCGAGGTCCCTGCGATAGGCAGCAACCGTGTTGGATGCGAGCCCCCGCTCTGATCGCAGTGAGCCGAGGAATTCCTCCGCTTCGGCCGGCAGCGGCCTCATCGCTTCGATGTCAGGAGCAGACCGGCAACGGTCTTGGCGTCGGTGATCTCTCCCGCCAGGACACGATCGACCGCTTCCGTGAGCGGAACGCGCACGATCGATGCGTGGTCTTCTTCAACGCCGACGGGCCGTGCCTCGACGGAGCGCAGGTCGGTGCCCAGGTAGATGGTGATGCACTCGTCGCTGAAGCCCGGCGTCGTGAGCAGGTCGGTTAGGTGCTCGAGATGACCGGGCGTGTAGCCGACCTCTTCCTCGAGTTCCCTGGCGGCCGTATCGCGGCGCGGTTCCCCGGGAATGTCGAGCTTCCCCGCCGGGATCTCGAGGAGGCCCCTCCCGACGGCTGCCCGGTGCTGTTCGATCAGGATCACATCCCCATCGATCAACGGCACGACCGCGACGGCCCCGGGGTGCGCCACGACCACCCGCTCGATCACTCCGCCATTCGGCGTCTCGACGACGGCCCGATCGAGTCTGAGGAACAGCTCTTCGGCGATCGTTCTCGAACCGATCGTGCGAAATCTGCTCATCTCAGTGCGGCGTCTTGGCGTGCGTCTCCACATGGGCCGTATCCGTGTCGCGAGACGCTTCGCGTCGCTCCAAGGCGGCCGCGACGAATCCGCTGAAGAGGGGGTGCGGGTTGTCCGGTCGTGATTTGAACTCGGGATGGAACTGCGTCGCGATGAAGTACGGGTGCGTCGGCATCTCGATGATCTCGACGAGACGATCATCCGGCGACTTGCCGGCGAACACCAGACCGGCCGCTTCGAGTTCCGTGCGGTAGCGGTTGTTGACCTCCCAGCGGTGCCGGTGTCGTTCGTAGATCACCTCTTCGCCGTAGAGGCGCTGCGTTCTTGTTCCCGGCATCAGCTTCGCGGGGTAGATGCCGAGACGCATCGTCCCTCCAAGGTCCTCGACGTCGGCCTGGTCCTCCATGAGATCGATGACCGGGTCGGTGGTGGTCGGATCGAACTCCGTGCTGTGCGCTCCGCGGTGACCGAGGACGTTTCGGGAGAATTCGATGACGGCACACTGGAGTCCGAGGCAGAGACCCAGGAACGGCACTCCGTTCTCGCGGGCGTGGCGGATCGCTTCGATCTTGCCCTCGACTCCCCGGATGCCGAACCCCCCGGGGACGAGGATCCCGTCGAGACCGTCGAGATGCGAGGGAGCGAGAAGACCGTCGACCTCCTCCGCCGGGATCCATCGGATCTCGAGATTGGCCCCGTTGGCCGAGGCCGAGTGTCGGAGCGACTCGACGACGGAGAGGTAGGCGTCCGGAAGATCCACGTATTTCCCGACGAGTCCGATCGTGACGGGTCGCTTGGCGTCCTTTCCCCTCTGAACCATCGTCCGCCAGGCGTCCATGTCGGGCGGCTCCGTCTCGAGACCCAACTCACGGCAAACGACTGCGTCCAGACCCGCCGCTTCCATTGCCAGCGGCACCTCGTAGATGTCCCCGACGTTGAGGGCGTTGATCACGGCGTCCGGCTCCACATCGCAGAAGAGGCTGATCTTGCGCCGAGCCGACTCGTCGAGCGGCCGGTCCGAACGGACGACGATGACCTCGGGAAGGATGCCGCGCGACCGCAGTTCGGCGACGCTGTGCTGGGTCGGTTTCGTCTTGAGTTCCTCGCTCGTTTCGAGGTAGGGCACGAGAGTGACGTGGATGTAGCACGTGTTCTCCGCCCCCACGTCCTTGCGGATCTGGCGGATCGCTTCCAGGAACGGCAGGCCTTCGATGTCGCCGACGGTGCCCCCGACTTCGGTGATGACAACGTCGACGTCGTCACGGTCCAGTTTGCGGACCCTGGCTTTGATCTCGTTTGTGATGTGTGGAATGACCTGAACGGTCGCTCCCAGGTAGTCGCCGCGACGTTCTTTCCGGATCACCGACTGGTAGATCGATCCGGTCGTGACGTTGGAGTCCCGACTGAGGTGGACGCCGGTGAACCGCTCGTAGTGGCCGAGATCGAGATCGGTTTCGCCGCCATCGTCGGTAACGAACACTTCGCCGTGTTCGAACGGGTTCATCGTTCCCGGATCGACGTTGATGTACGGATCGAGTTTCTGAAGGGTTACGCGTAGCCCCCGGGCCTCGAGCAGGCGTCCCAGCGACGACGCCGTGATGCCTTTCCCCAGACTTGATGTCACCCCGCCTGTGACGAATACGTGCTTGGTCACGTTGCTCTCCACCTCGGAAGGCCGCAGCATACCCACCGGATGGTGATGAGCGCGTATTCGTTCATCGCGACGATGCTGCGATCTCGAGGAGCTCCGCGGCGTGCCCCCGTCCCTGGGCACTGTCCGGAACGCCTGCCAGCATCCGGGAAAGCTCTTCGATGCGATCCTCTCCATCGACGGCGGCGACGTGCGCCGCGTTCCCTTCCCTCTGCACGACGTAGTGCTTGTCGGCGAAAGCGGCAACCTGCGGGAGATGCGTGACGCAGAAGACTTGCCGTCCCTCCGCGAGGCCTTTGAGTTTCCTCCCCATGGCAAGCGCCGTCGTACCGCCGATTCCGGCGTCGATCTCGTCGAATGCGATGATCGGGACGTCGGCAACGCCTGCGCCGAGTCGCAGCGCGAGGATGAGCCTGCTGAGTTCGCCGCCCGACGCGATGCTCGCCACCGGAGCCGGTTTGAGCGCCCGGTCGGAAGCGAAGCCGAGCGTGATGCGATCGGCCCCATCGGGTCCGGGCTCTTGGGGCGTCAAGGTGAACTCGACGATGGGATCCGAGAAGCCGAGGTCCGCCAGATGGATGGTCGCTGCTTGTGCGAGGCGGTCACCGGCCTCACCTCGTCGGCGTGTGAGATCCGCGGCGGCCACCGCGACGCGTTCGCGCGCAGAAGCCAGGAGTTCCTCGATCTCTTCCGATCGCGACAGAAGCGACTCCAGCTCCACTGTTCGCAGTCCGGCAGCGGTCTTGAACTCGAGTATCTCGCTCAGGGTGTCCCCGTACTTGCGTTTCAGCTCGGAAAGCAGGGCCGTGCGCTGCTCGACGCGATCGAGTTCCCTCGGATCGTGATCGAGCTCTCCGATGGTCCGTGCGATCTCTCCGTTGAGCTCGGAAAGCAATTCTCCGACCTGCACTGCGAGCTCGCCCAGGTCGTCCAGTGAGGCGTCCGTTCTTGCGGCTGCATGGATCTCTCGGACGGCCGCGTCGATCAGTTCCGATGCACCGCCCTCCCCTGTTGCCGTCGCAGCGCTCCCCAAGCGTTCACCCAGTTCGGCGGCGTTGCGCAACCGGACGGCGCGCTGGGCGAGGTTCTCGTCGTCGCCCTCCTCGAAGCCGGCTCGCTCGATTTCGTCGTGCTGAAAGCGGACCATGTCGAGTTCCCGTTCGAGCGCTCTCCGGTTTCCGCCAAGTGCCGTTGCTTCGTTCTCGATCTCGGTGAGACGCTCCCACTGCTCCCGATAACGGTTGAGGGCTTCGACACCATCGGCATCGAGCACACCGTCGAGGAGCCGACGAACCGCGGCAGCATCCCGCAGCAACGTCCGATCATGTTGCCCGACAACATCGAGCACCCCCTCGAGAGCCGCGGCCAAACGTCCCGCCGTCGCCATCGCCCCGTCGAGCATCGCACGGGAACGGTCTCGCTTCACGGTCCTCGTCAGAATCTGCTCGCCCACATCGTCGACCAGTCGCGCCTCGACGACCGTCTCGTCCCCATTGGGTCCGATCTGATCCTTGCGTGCCTGATCCCCTCGCAGGAGACGGAGCGCCCCGAGGAGCAACGTCTTGCCGGTACCGGTCTCGCCGCTGATGACGACAAGGCCTCCTCCCGGTTCGATGTTCGCCTCGGGGATGAGACCCAGGTTGTGTACCCGAAGCTCGTCGATAGAGGACGCTCTGATCACCCGGTCCGCCATCAGCGGCCGTCGTCAGGCATGGGCGAGACCGAACTGGTGACGCACCGCCTGCGGGAACGGATGGGTATCCAGCGTCAGGAAGTGCGCGCTCCTTCTCCCCCGCTGAACCACGATGCTCTCTCCGGGTTCGATGTTCCCGACCTTGTGCCCGTCGACGTTTACCCGTGCAGGGCGGTTGAGTTCGACATTGATCTCGATACGTGCGTTTCGCGAAACAACGAGGCTGCGGGAGAGAAGACTGTGAGGGGCGACCGGAGTGAGCAGCAGGGCTTCGACTTCGGGATCGACGACCGGACCTCCGGCAGAAAGCGAATACGCCGTCGATCCTGTGGGGGTCGCCACGATCATCCCATCGGTCCGGTAGTCGGCGAATCGATGTCCGTTGATCGTCACGCCGATCTCGATGATCCGTTCGCTGACGATCTTCTCGACAACCACGTCGTTGATCCCCGACGCGGCGAATCCCGGGCCCTCAACGTCGACGGTCATCACCGGGTAGACCCGACAACGGTCGGCGGCGAGCGCCGAAGCGAACGTGTCGATCTCGCTCACCGCGAACTCTGCGAGGTATCCCACCCGCCCGACGTTGATCCCGGCTACGGGGATGCCCCGCTCGAGTCCGAGAGCTGCCGCCCGGAGCACGGTCCCGTCGCCGCCGACGCCGACAACGGCTTCAACCCCATCCGGCATCGGTTCCCCATTGACGGTGATCGTTTCGATGCCGTGCTCGACGCAGGCCTTCGTGAACGAACGGGCGGCGTCGGCCGCGTGAGGTTTCACATCATGGATGACGACGGCGATTCGTTTCACTGGGAACTCTCCTCGAGCGTTACGGCCCGTACGGTACCGGCATCGACGGTGCGTTCGGCGACCCTCCCGTGGACGAGGAACTCCCGGTTCCCCTCGGTGCCGGTGATCGATGATCGCACGACACCAACGGTACCGATCCCACTCGCTTCGAGGGCGTCGATCGCCTGGCCGATCGCGATCGCGTGGACCTCCGGATCCCGGATGATGCCCCCCTTGCCGACGAGGTCCCTGCCCGCCTCGAACTGCGG
This sequence comes from Acidimicrobiia bacterium, assembly GCA_024762335.1. Lineage (GTDB taxonomy): Bacteria > Actinomycetota > Acidimicrobiia > Spongiisociales > UBA5794 > JAHEEL01. The sequence continues at coordinate 48,716 of JANTHO010000003.1, forward strand.
TTTGACGAGCAGCACCCAATCGGAACCCTCAGAGCCCAGAGCGGCCAATTGTGGTGCGACCAGCGCCAGAGAGATGAAGGAAAGGTCGGCGACGATCAGACCGAACGGCCCTCCGAGTGCCGTCGGATCGGCGTGGCGGATGTTCGTTCGTTCGATGACCGTCACGCGTTGGTCGGTCCGAAGACGATGATGGATCTGACCGTACCCCACGTCGACGGCGACAACGGATGCCGCCCTACGCTGGAGCAGGCAGTCGGTGAACCCCCCGGTCGATGCCCCAACATCGACTGCCCGGCGCCCTTCGATGGGGATCCCGAACGCGTCGAGCGCCCCGTCGAGTTTCGCTCCCGCACGGCTCACGAACTGCTGAGGCGGCCCTTCGATCGAAAGCGGATCTTCGGGCGCCACCATGGTCGACGGCTTCGGCGAAGGGTTTCCGCGAACGCGCACGCTCCCCGACTCGATGGCGATGCGTGCAGCGGAGCGCGATGGAACGAGCTTGCGGCGGACCAACTCGGTGTCGAGGCGGCGTCTCGTCAGGGGCTTTCGCTCCCGCTTCCACCGTCGATCTGATCGAGCGCATCTCCGAGGCGACCGGCGATCTCCTCCGCCGTGTCGGGGGCATCGGCGGCGTCGGCCTGGTCGAGTTCTCCTTCGAGGACGTCGAGAAGCGCTCCCGGGTCGTCCGGCTGTGGTGTGGGGTCCTGTGTCATGAGCCCCATTATCGCCCGACCACGGCAGATTGCCGAGCCACGAGTGCAGGGAGGTCCGCTATCGATGCGATGGTGTGATCGGGTTGGAGATCGGCGGGAATCGGATCTCCGTCGCCCGTCACCCCGGTGAGCACGAGGACCTTCTTCCATCCCGCAGCCCGGGCGAGTGCCAGGTCCGTGTCCGGCCGGTCCCCGATCATCCACACATCCTCGTTCTCGATCTTCGATTCGATCATCCGCCTCATCGGCGGGAAGGGCTTGCCGCAAACGATCGGGCTCGTGCCGGTCGCTCGTTCGACGGCCGCCACGATCGCGCCCCCGCCCGGGTGTTTGCCCTGGGGCGTCGGGAACGTCGGGTCTGTGTTCGTCGCGACGAATCGGGCTCCCCCATTCACTGCGAGCACGGCAGAGGTGAGCCGCTCGTACGACAACCGACGGTCCAACCCGACGACGAGCACGGTCGCCTCGACCGGGTCGTCGGTGACTTCCAGCCCCGACTCTCGAAGGGTGTCTTCGAGTTCGGTCGAACCCAGCACAAGGCATCGTTCGTCGTGTCCTCTCAGCAGATTGGCCGCCGCCATCCCAGAGGTGATGACGGAACCCGGTTCCGGCACGAAACCCGTCTTCTGTGCGATGGACGCCTCAACGCTCGCCAGCGCTCGCGACGAGTTGTTCGTGGCGAACAGGATCTGATGTCCGGCGTCTCTCAAACGAGTAAGCGTCGTCCCGGCACCCGGTACCACTTCCCCGGAGAGATAAACGACACCGTCCAGATCAAACACGAACGTTCGGTGAAGGGGTTCACCGGAGTTGGTCATCGTTCCGGCGCCTCTTCACCGTCGCGGTCAGAGCGATGCATCGTGATCGAGCGGGCTTTGAATCCGTTCGCTTCGAAGAAGTTCTTCGCCATCCGATGTCCCGGGCTGACGGGCGCGTCGAAGAGGGCGATCCCCCGCTCGATCAAGTTGTCGAGGGCTGCTGCAAGCATCGCCGAGCCGACTCCGACTCCCCGGGCCTCCGGCTCGGTGTAGATGAACTTGATCACTCCGATCCTCTGAGCTTCCCTCGGGGCAAGGAGCGGAGCTTCGATCGCCACGAGGAAGCCGAAGCTGGAACCGTCGATCTGGCCGACGATCACAAGGGCGTCTTCGGAATCGATCAGACGGCCGATTGAGTCGTCGACCGGTTGAGCCAATCCATCCGTGTGCGGCCAGATGGGCCGGATGGCTTGTTGCTCTTCGGCGAGACGGCCGTACATCTCGACCAGACCGTCGCGGTCGGTGGCCGTTGCACGCCGTGCGTTGATGATCATGGGAGCGGTGAGTGACACGCCGGCAAGAGTATCAAGGACCCGTTGCCAACCGAACCGGCGAACTCTGCTCCGCAGAAGCACCTATACGCACCTGCGAGCCCTGGGTTCGCAGCGGGGTTAGTGGTGGCCGAACCTGCGCTGCCAGCCCCAGCGCGTGACGAGGCGCATCGCTTCCATCGCGATCGCGCTCGACATCTTCGATGTGCCGGCTTCGCGATCCTTGAAGCGGATCGGTACCTCCGTGATCTTCAGACCCGCTTCTGATGCCCGCCAGGCCATCTCCACCTGGAATGCATATCCCGACGCGTCACACGTCTCCGGCTGCAAGCGACGAATCGCATCCACGCGAAACGCCCGGAAGCCCGCCGTGGCGTCCCGGACTTTGATACCGAGCATCAAGGCGGCGTAGCGGTTTCCACCTTCAGAGATCAGTCTGCGGTGCCACGGCCAGTCGTCTGCACCCCCACCGGGAACATATCGACTCCCGATCGCAAGATCCGCGCCGGCTTCGATCGCCGCGACGAGGCGCGGCAGGTCCGCCGGGTCATGGGAGAAATCCGCATCCATCTCGCAGAGGACTCTTCCATCGAGCTCTGCTGCGCGCGCGAACCCGGCTGCATACGCCTTGCCGAGACCCGCCTTCTCGCTCCTGTGGAGCACGGATATGCCGTCGTCGTGTGCGGCAAGGACGTCTGCGGTGTCACCGGTCCCGTCCGGGGAACCATCGTCGACGACGAGAAGCCGATAGCCCTGGGTGCGAACGGCGGACGCGATCGCTTCGATGTTCTCGGCTTCGTTGTACGTCGGCACGATCACGATGACGTCATCAGGGTGGATCATCGTCGCATCGGTTCCGGATCGAACGACTTCGGGTTGTGTCTCCATGGAGACAGTATCGGAGCCTGATGCGGCTCGCTTGAAGCGGAATCCCCGTTCACCGGCGGTTCCGTTCTCCGCGGCCCGTCAACCGGCGCAGTCTTTGCAGATCTTCTTTCGCGGGTTCGCGAGCTGGCTCGTCTTCAACACGAGGAAGCACTTCGAGCACACGAATTCGCCGTCGGTCGCTTCGGCGACGCCCTGCTGGTCCATCGCAAGCTCAGCCATCCGAATGGCCCTCATTTCGGCGGCCTCGTCGACGACGAGCGTTTCGTTCGTCTCGTCTTCGGTGAGCATCTCGAGCTCTTCCGCTTCGAGTTCGTCCAGCGCCTCTTCTTCCGCTTCCTCTTCGCCTTCATCGGCGGCGTCATCGTCAACGACCTCGTCGACGGCGGTGGCGATCACCTCGTCGCTCAGCATGTCGTCATCGATGACTTCGGCCAGATCCGCCTCATCATCGGGTGGATTCTCGTCGATGATCTCGTCGATTGGCATGGGTACAACCTCCTGCGGCGCGGGAGCATACACGGCGAAGCGTCTATCTGTGGACGGTTTCAAGTCTTGAACAGCAGCCGGCCCCGAATGGTCTCTGCCGCGAACGATCCAGACCCGATGATCTCACCGTCGGCTTCGACCAACCAGTCGTCCGGGATGGTCACAGATACACTCGTTCCGACCGTACGTCTCACCAACCGATGATTCAGATGCCTACCCCGCGTGATTCGTCGGATGATCACAGGGGCATCCTTCCGCGCCCCGGAGATGACCTGGACATCGAACAGACCATCACCGACCGAGGCTTCCGGGGCAACGTTCATGCCGCCACCGAAATACTGCCCGATGGCGACCACAACGTTCATCGCCGTGGCCTCGATGACACGGCCGTCGCAGTCGATCCGAAGATCTCCGGGATGGGTGCGCGCGAGAGCGACCCAGAAGCCCGCGAGGTAGCGCCTCGAGCCGAGCAGATTTGGGAATCGCCGGGCTTCGACCACGGTTCGAGCAGCGATGCCGGCGTTGGCCGCATTCAAGAAGTAGCGGCGACCGAAGTCTCCCACGAGAAGCCCGAGATCCACCGGCTGCCGACCCTCCCCCAGGAGATGATCCGCTGCCTCCTCGACCCGCCCGGGTATCCCGAACGTTCGTATGTAGTCGCTTCCGCTTCCTCCGGGGAGGATCGCGAGCGTCGGCGGTTTCGTCCACGCGAGCGCTTGGAGACCGTTGACGACCAGATTCGCCGTACCGTCTCCCCCGACCGCTACGAAACGGTCGTACCCGAGGCTGCGCCCCTCGGCAACGATGCCGTCGACCGCCGTCGCGGAGGGTGAGACCCGGATGACATGGTCGAGATCCCTGGCGTTCATCGCACGCTCAACCCTGGCCGCAAGATCCTCGCCACGGCCTGCTGTCGGATTGACTACCACCCACCACCGGTTCATACGCGTCCCCCTGCGGCGACAATCCCCCGATCGACTTGTTCAATCGCCACAGCCGCCACTCCTCGGATGGATGGGAACGTATCTCGGATCTGCCGGGTGAGATCCAGCAACTGCCGACAATTCCGGACGAAGTCGCCTGCGGAGAACACATCCTCTCCGAAGATGTCATCGAGAGCCGCCCCGGACGCCCATGCGTACGCGTATGGGGCGAAACCCGGCTCTGGGGGCCCGGTAGCGACAACCCCGCGCCGCTCCTCTACCGACGTGAGGTCGTCCCAAGCCGCTTCGATCGCCTCGAACCGTTCGGCAACGACCCCGACGAGCCGGGTCTCCTCCGGGTCGGATCGTCTCGGCTCGAATGTGAACATCGACACCGTCGCTGCGAATTCGGCAGGCGAAAGGTCATCGAGGAGTCCACGTTCGATCGCCTCGGTGAGCAGCAGGTCGTGCTCGCTGTAGACACTCCGCAGCCGTCTCCCCTTCGCCGAGAGGTGCCAGTGGTCGACGTAGCCGAGTTCCGAGAGCACGCCGAGTCGGGCATTGAAACGGGTCACGATGTCATCCGCCTGCCGCCTCCGCCGCCGCTCGAGACGACGGAGATCTTTCTCCACACGCCGTGCGCGGGCCAGCGCCGCGAGATGTTCATCGAGCCTGGGGCAAGACCCGACCGATCCCTCTGCCACGGCCGATTCGTCGACACGTGTCGGCGGCTCGTCCGGCTCCCAGGTCTTCAACAGATCTGCCACCGTCGCACAGTACTCGTCGTCCTCCGCGCGGATCGGTACGGGGAGATCGATGCTCCCGAGACGCCGCATCGACGCACCGAACTCCTCCGCCCCGACCTTCCGTCGTTGGGACGTTGCGGAGAGCAGAAGAAAACGAGGCCGCGCACCGTACCCGCGGACGAGGATCACCCGCGCCTCCCCGTCTCCCAGGTCGACGACGTCGCCGGAATCCAGGCCGGCGAGGAACGAGCGGATCGCATCAGTCTCCCCACCGGCACCACCGGCCCCGGCTGCGAAGGCCTCGACATCTCCATATTTGCAGGTTGCTTCGTCCCGGTACCGCTCGGCTTCGCAGCGCCGTTCGGCGATGCGCTCCTCGAGACGACGCGCACGCTCCGCCGCCCGATACTGCGCGAACGAAGCGCGCAGCAGCTCCTCCGTCCGGGATTTCGGATAGTTCGCGACGAGATTCACCGCCATGTTGTACGAGGGCTCGAATGACGACACCAGTGGGTGGCTTCCCATGCGAGCGATCTCGGCGACCTTCTGAAATGGTACGTAGGAGCTGTGGAGCACAGCAGCCGTCCCGCTCTCGTCGATGCCGCGACGGCCCGCTCTGCCGGTCAGCTGCGTGTAGTCCCCCGGCCGGAGCAACTCATGCGACTCGCCGTTGAACTTGCTGAACGACTCGAGCACAACGGCTCTGGCAGGCATGTTGATTCCGAGAGCGAGGGTCTCGGTGGCGAACACCAGCTTGAGATGACCTGCGGCGAAGAGTCGCTCGATCGCTTCTTTGAACGCGGGAACCATGCCGGCGTGATGCGCCGCAACCCCCGATTCGAGCATCGAGAGCCACGACTCGAATCCGAGAACTCCCAGATCGACCGGGTCCAGCCCCCCGGTCGCTTCGGCAACGACCGATCGAATTGCTTCTCGCTCGGCGGCCGATGTGAGCCGCAACCCGGAGGCGGCAACCGTCGCCGCTGCCTGCTCGCAGCCGGCCCGGGAGAAGATGAAGTAGATCGCCGGGAGCTTGTCCGCGCCGAGGAGCGCCTCAGCGACCTCCAATCGCCGCGGCGTTCCGAATCTCCGATGACGCCCTCTCCCCTTCCTGAGCAGGTTGAGCACTCGCCTGTTCGGACGGGTTCCGTTCCGGTCGAAGACCGGGAACCACTCGACCGCGTCCCCGTGGAACCGGTCGCGCACCAGGTACATCGACTCGAGAGGCACCGGTCGCCGTTCCTCTACGACCAGGTCTGTGGGACCTCGCCTCGATCGCATCCAACCGGTGAACTCCTCGGCGTTCGCGATCGTCGCGGACAGGTTGACGAGCTGGATGCCCTGGGGAAGATGAATGATCACTTCCTCCCACACCGATCCGCGGTACCGGTCCTGGAGGTAGTGGACCTCGTCGAGGATCACGATGCCGAGATCGTCGAGCACGGCCGGATCCGCGTAGATCATGTTCCGCAGCACTTCGGTGGTCATCACAACCGTCGGAGCGTCGCCATTGATGCTGTTGTCTCCGGTCAGGAGGCCCGTGCCGGCGGCCCCGTACCGCCCGACGAAGTCACGGTACTTCTGATTGGAGAGAGCTTTGATCGGGGCCGTATAGAAAGCACGCTTCCCTGCGGCGAGCGCGATCTCGATCGCGGCTTCAGCGATCAGCGTCTTGCCCGAACCCGTCGGCGCGGTGACAACAACCGATCGTCCCTGCTCGATCGACTGTATGGCCTGGATCTGGAACAGATCTGGTTCGAACGGCTCGCTCTCGAGGAATCGACGAGCAGGTTCGCCGAGTGTGGAGGTCATTTCCTGAGGATCCAGCGTACGGCGAGGATCGCGAGCTCGTAGAGAAGGTACATGGGAACGGCGAGCATCGAGAGTGTGAGCGGGTCCCCGGTCGGTGTGATGATCGCAGCGAAGACGACGATTACCAGAACCGCCCAACGGCGTCCTTTGCGGAGTTGGGCGCTGCCGATGGCGCCGACCGCGGCCGCAGCGAAGATGAACACGGGAAACTCGAACGAGATTCCGAATGCAAGGATGAACCGCATCGCGAACTTGAGGTAGAAATCGGCTCCGATCACCGGTTCGAGTGAGTCGCCACCGAACTCGAGGAGGAAGCCAAGACCCCTGGAGAGTGCCCAGTAACCGACGCCGATGCCGATGAGAAAGAGTGTGACAAAGACCGTGACGATCGGTACGGCCCACCGCTTCTCTTTCGAGGTCAAGGCAGGGGCCACGAATCGCCACAGCTGATACAGCACGATCGGGCTTGCGATGATGAACCCCCCGAACAGGCTCATCCTCATCACCAGCGAGAACGCCTCCGTCGGGCGGAAGAAGGCGAGGCTCGCGTCCGGGATCGCGATCTCGTACGGTCTCGTCAGTACCTCGAGAATCCAATCGCTCGCGAAAAAGGCCACAATCGTCCCGAGACCGACGGCGATCAACGACTTGACGATCCGGTTCCGAAGCTCTTCGAGGTGCTCCATGAACGGGACGGCTGCCGGCTGGGTCACGACGGGCCCACCGGATCATCATCCGATTCCGCGACGTCGTCCGGCCCGACCTCGCCATCGTCATCGTCTTTGGCTTCAGCCGGCCCCTTGGATTCGGGCGTCGTCGGTGAGGCCTCGGTGCCGAGAGACGTCACCGCTTTCGTGAGATCAGACTTGATGCCGTCGAAATCCTGCTTCACGCTCTTGATCGGCGCGATGGTGGCTTCGTAGTCGGTGCCGAGCGACTCGGTGAGGCCGGACGAGATGTCCCGCAGCTTTGCCATGAGTTCTCCGGCGCGTCGCGCAAGGTCCGGTAGTCGGCGCGGACCGAACACGATCAGGATGACGAGAACGATGACCACGATCTCGGAGAACGACAAACTTCCCATGGGGAAGATGGTAGAACCGGCGGGCGTCGTTCGTCGCCGTTCCCTCTCGAACCCGAAACCTATGGTGCCCCCGGGATGTCTCCCGGAGGCACCTGCGACCCCTCAGCTCATGCCCGCCCGGTCACGAATCTGATGCGACGAGTTCCTTGAACCATCCATGGCCGTCGAGGGCACGGGAGAAAGCGGCAATCTCGTCTTCCGAGATGGGGCTTGCAGTCGCCACGACGTCGTACCCGACCCCGGTCGCGAGCAACACACTGACGACTCTCCGGCTCGCCGGACGACGCTGAACGGTTCCGCAGAACGGGCAGCTGAAGCGATAGCGACCTTCATCTGCTCCCGGGGACAGTTCCAGACCGACGTCGTCGATGGTGAGTTCAACATCTCCGCAGGTGCTGCACGTCGTTCGGATGGTGGTCATTGTGATTCGCTCCATTGCCAGCGTCGAATACAACATCGGCATCCGAGTCCATCACTGAATGACTATTTCCTTCTAGTCACTTCACGCGGTGTGGGAGTAGCGCACCAAGATTCTCGATCGAAGATCGTCGAGCGCGGAACCGACCTCTGCTCCTTCGACGAGCGTGGCGTCGCTCCCCAATCGCAGAAGCAACCGGGCAATGACAAGCGGATCCGAGGCCGCCATGCGGATCGTGAGACCAGCGCTTCTCCGGCTAACAACCTCGACCGGGTAGTACTCCGCAACCCATTGCGCCGTCGCCCCCAGACGGATCGTTGCATGAACGTCATCGTCGCCCGGCATGTACCGCAGGGTTGCTCTTCTCCCCGTCTCTTCCGGCGTGAATTGTTCCCCCGTCGGGGTCGCGGTGCGAATCCGATCGATCCGAAAGACCCGCTCCGATCCAACGCGCCTGCAGTATCCAGATACGTACCAGTTCCCCAGCGTCGTGAACACCGACCACGGCTCGATGTCGCGGATGGTGTTCTTCCCCGAAGCGATCGATGTGTGGTCGATACGTACGACCACACCGTCGACTGCGGCGGTTCGCAACACGTCTGCCAGGGGCGGTTCCGGCATGTCCACGACGACGGAGTCTTCGCCGCCTGGGATAAGCGTCTCTTCGAGCTTGCGTATGGCCCGGTCGAGACTCTCGCCGCCCAGTCCTGCCGACTGCACGCCTTTCGCTGAAGCGAGGAGCCCAAGCATCTCGGCGGCGGTGAGACGAAGCGGACGGGAGAAGTAGTCGGCCATCTCGACCGTCACCTCATCGTCATCGATCGTCGCATCCATCAGGTCCCCGGGTCCGTAGCCGGGAAGCCCGCAGACGAAGACGGTGTTCAGATCCTTGGCGAGTTCGGCATGTGTGTACCCGAAGCGACGGCACACCTCGTCGACGTGCGCCCCGGGATTGGCGATCACCCATGGAAGCATCGCGAGGACCCGGTTGATCCGTCCTGCCGTCCTCGGAGAGTTCGTCATGGTCCCTCCACCAGCGCGACGAGCCGCGATCGCAGATCTTCGGGGGTGATGATCTCTGCCCTATCTTCGAATCCGATGAGCCATCCGATGAACGCATCCGGCGATGCGATCTCGACTTCGGCCAGCATCGATCCGTCCGGATCAGTCGTGACCTTCGCACGGGATCCGAGCTCGCGTCGGGCGATCCATGCCACGTCCGGGTCGAACAGCACGGTCGCCGTCACGGACTGATCTCCCGCTTCCCACGGTTCCCGGACGACCCAATCGGCCGGGTTGAAATCCACGGGCCGGGTGAAAGCGCCGTCGCCGGGTTCCTGCACGATGGCCGATGCCCGATCGAGCCTGAATACCTTGACACTGTCACGACCGGTCTCCCGCGCGACGAGGTACCAACGTCCGCGGCGATGGACGAGCCCGTACGGGCGGACCCGGCGTTGTGTGCCGCGATATTCGAACGAAAGGATTCGGCGCTCTGAGATTGCTTCGAATGTGTCGGCGACGGATTCAGCTTGATCTCCGAGATCCGCTCCGAGCTGGGTACCGGCACTGTTCGCCGCGACACCGCCGAGTTTCATCAGCGCTTCTTCACCGTACGAACGACCCCCGAGCCCAACGGCCTGCACGGCGAGGGCCAGCGCCACTCGCTCGTCGTCGCTGAGGCCGGGGTCGGTGAGCGAATACCGATCTCCATCGACGGCGTACCCGAATTCGACCTCGAAAACGTCGGTGGCTTCACGTTCGATCGGGATTCCGAGATCGCGAAGCAAAGCCTTGTCGCGCTCGAAGGTCCTGTGGAACGCAGCGTCGCTGTCCCGGTCGTAGCCCGCGACGGTATTCCGGATCTCGCTTGCCGTCACCGGCCGATCGACGGTGAGGAGAAAGGCGAGGAGATTGAGGATCCGTTCGATGACTCGTTGCATGCATCTCGGACGCTACAGCGAAGCGATCAGCTTTTCGACCCTTTCGTCGACCGCCCGGAACGGGTCCTTGCACAGGATGGTGCGTTGCGCCTGGTCGTTGAGTTTCAGATGCACCCAATCGACGGTGAAATCCCTGTTCTTCGCTTTGGCCGCCTTGATGAAGCCACCCCGGAGACGGGCCCTGGTGGTTGCCGGTGGCTGGGTCATCGCGGTGTCGATCGCGGCGTCCGTCACGACGCGATCCATCATGCCCTTCCGCTCCAGCAGGTAGTACAAGCCTCGCGACCGGTTCACGTCGTGGTAGGCGAGGTCGAGCAGTGCGATGCGCGGAGATGACATGGCGAGTCCGTGCTTGGCCCCGTACCGTTCGAGGAGATGCAGTTTCGCCACCCAGTCGACCTCACGCGACAGCGTCATCGGATCCTTCTCGAGGCCGGTGAGCAGATGCTCCCACATGCCGATGGCCCGGTCGATCTCCGGGGAGAACCCTGTGGTCCGGGCGTACCGCATCGCCCGTTCGAGGAACTCCCATTGCATGTCGAGCGCTGAGAGTTCCCGCCCGTTGGAGAGGCGAATCGGACGTTTGCAGGTCGTGTCGATCGCCACCTCGCGAATAGCGCGGATCGGGTTCTCGAGGGTCATGTCGCGGAACACCACGTCGTCTTCCAGCATTTGCAACAGTGCCGCCGTCGTGCCGACCTTGGCGTACGTCACGTACTCGGACATGTTCGAGTCACCGGCGATCACATGGAGACGCCGATAGTGCTCCGCATCGGCGTGCGGCTCGTCTCGCGTGTTGATGATCGGGCGACTCCGAGTCGTCGCGGAAGAGCTCCCTTCCCAGATGTGCTCGGCACGCTGGGACATGGAGTAGACGGTCCCCCGCGGCGTCTCCAGAACCTTTCCCGCCCCTGCGAAGATCTGCCGGCTCACGAAGAACGGTATGAGAGTGTCGATGGTTCGTTGAAAGTTGTCCGAGCGGCCGACCAGGAAGTTCTCGTGGCATCCGTACGAGTTGCCGGCCGAATCCGTGTTGTTCTTGAAGAGGTAGATGTCTCCGCGGATGCCCTCTTCGACCAACCGCCGCTCTGCCGACTCTACGAGGCCCTCGAGGATTCGTTCGCCGGCTTTGTCCTGTGCGATGAGATCGCCGAGCGAGTCGCACTCGGCGGTTGCATATTCAGGATGGCTGCCCACGTCGAGGTAGAGCCGAGCCCCGTTCTCGAGAAATACGTTCGACGACCTGCCCCACGATACGACCCGTCGGAACAGGTAGCGGGCGACCTCATCCGAGGACAGGCGTCGCTGGCCGTGCAGCGTGCACGTGACGCCGTACTCGCTTTCGATGCCGTAGATCCTTCGCTTCACCAGGTCAGCGTACCCCGTCGACGGAATCGTCGTCACGGCATCGGCGAACATGTGTCAGAATCGGTCCATGGCACGTCACAGAGATCCGGACCCGAAGAGCGACGATCGGCATCTCGGCCCACTGGTCCGGATCGGAGATCCCGGTGAGGCGAATGTCATCGCGGCCATGCTGCGGTCCGCCGGCATCGACGTGAGGATGCACGGAGCATCCTTCGGTCCATATCCCGTGGGGATCGGTGAACTCGCCGAGGTCGAGATCTGGGTCGATATCGACGACCTCGATGATGCTCGCAGCATTCTGGCGGACTATCAGGAGTGACGTCGATCTCAGTCGGTTGCCGAGAGGGCGGCGGCGTCGAGCCTCCGGAACGTGCGGCGCCCTTGTGTGCGATCGAGCACAGCCGCTTCCCACGCTTCGTCCGGAATCTCCGCTTCGGTGATCGACCCGATCGCGGTGCGGATGACGGCGATCGCCTCATCCAGCGTCATATCGGGCCGGTAGGCGGCACCGATCGCTTCGCGCAGTCGCTCTTCTTCGCCGCCGAGCGTTGCGAATCCCTCTTCGTCGCGAAGTGTTCCGTCGTACCGCACGTGGTACAGATGGTTGTCGTCGTCCCCGAGTTCCGCGACGACGATCTCGACCTCGTACGGCTTGACTTCATGGGTGAAGATCTGGCCGAGCGTCTGCGAGTACGCGTTCGCGAGACCCTTTCCGGTCACATCGGCCCGTGCATACGCGTAGCCTTTCACATCGGCATAGCGGATCCCGGCGACACGCAGCGTTTCGAACTCGTTGAACCGTCCGACACCGGCAAATGCGACCCGGTCGTACACCTCGCCGATCTTGTGGAGTGACCGGCTCGGGTTCTCTCCCATCAGCAGAATCCCCCGGTCGTACTCGATCACGGCGATGGGCCTGCCGCGCTGGATCCCCTTCCTCGCGAACTCGGCACGATCCTTGATGAGTTGCTCGGGCGGAACGTAGAACGGGGCCGTCACGGGCGGGCCTCCATCACCTCGGCGGCCACAGGAGCGATTTCCGTGTCCGGAACTTCACGATATCCGGCACCGGTCACCATCACGAGGTTCGGGTAGATGCCGCGCCTGGGGTCGGGGCCGCCGGTGGCGGAATCCTCTTCGGAGGCTGCGACGAGCGCTTCGACGGCCATCCGAATCGCCGCCCCCTCATCGAGTCCCTCACTCCAGGCCGACTTGAGGAACGCTCTGGCCTCTGCACCACCGGATCCGGTCGTTGCGTAGTCCTGCTCCTCGTACCGGCCGCCGACGACGTCGTAGCTGTAGAGCTTGCCGACCTGTTCACGATCGTCGAATCCGCAGAAGAGCGGCACAACGACAAGGCCCTGAAAAGCCAACGGAAGGTTGCCGCGCACCATGCGAGCCAGGTAATTCGCTTTGCCGTCGAGGCTGAGGCGCGTCCCTTCGATCTTCTCATAGTGTTCGAGTTCCGTCTGGAAGAGTTTCGTGAGCTCGGTCGCCATGCCAGCCGTTCCGGAGATCGCGACGGCGGATCGGTCGTCCGCCGGATAGACCTTCCTGATCCGTCGGTGAGCGATGACGTTGCCAGCAGTGGCGCGCCGATCACCTGCCATGAGTACGCCGTCGGCCCATCTCAGTGCGAGAATGGTTGTCGCCTCCGGGATATCCATGCCCCCCGAGGGAACGTCCCAGGTCGGCGTCATCCCGTGCTGTTCGAGAACCGAGACGAAACTCGCCTCCGGAACGATCGGGGGTTCATTTGACGGAAGCCGCTTCGAGATATTCACTCGCCGCCCTTCTGGACGTAGTTCTTCACGAACTCCTCCGCGTTCTCTTCGAGCACGGAGTCGATTTCCTCGAGAAGATCGTCGATCCGCTCGGTGATCTCTGCATCCGCTGCAGCCGGAGCGACGTCCTGCTCGGTCGATGCGTCGCCTCGTCGTTCCGAAGAGCTTCGTTCACGTTTCTGTTCAGCCATCGTTTCCTCCGAGAGCTCGGATCATTGTTGCCGCGTCGGGTGAGCTGTCGAGCAGCTTCTCGACGTGGCCCCGTGTCCCTCGTAACGGGTTCATCATAGGAACGCGTTTGAGGGTTTCTTCCCCGATATCGAAGATCAGAGAATCCCAGTTCGCCGCAACCAGAGCGTCGCGGTATCGGGTGACACACGCACCCCTGAAGTAGGCCCGCGTGTCTTGCGGTGGGTCCGATACGGCACGTTCGACTTCTGCATCGGTGAACAGTCGGCGAATGTGCCCACGGGTCACCAACCGCCGGTACAAGCTTCTTCCAGGATCCACGTCGTGATACTGCAGGTCGAGGAGCCGAATCTTTCCATCGTCCCAGCCGAGTGCGTCCCGATCCCGATATCCGTCGAGCAACCGAAGTTTCGCCGTCCAGTCGAGCCGGTCGGATGTCGACGCCGGGTCCCGCCCGAGATCCGTCAGGATCCTCTCCCACTCGTCCAACACCTGAATCCACACGGCAGACACACCCGTAGTGCGGGTGAAGCGATCCACGTCTTCGAAGATGCTCCACTGGAGATCGAGCGCCGTCAGACGCGTACCGTCGTTCGTTGTGAGCCTATGGCGGAGCGTCGGGTCGTGGCTCACGGACCAGACTTCCCGTACCGGGTCGTCGAGCACGACCGGGCCGGGAAGGCCGCCGCCCTCGATCGCAGCCAGGACGAGTGCCGTCGTCCCGAGCTTCAGGAACGTTTGAACCTCGTTGAGCGTGGCGTCCCCGATGATGACGTGGAGTCGCCGGTACTTGCCGGGATCGGCGTGGGGTTCGTCCCTCGTGTTGATGATGGGACGCTTGAGGGTTGTCTCCAACCCGACCTCCTCTTCGAAGAAGTCGGCGCGCTGGGTGATCTGGAAACCGACATCGGGACGCCCGTTCTCCGCACCAACCTTCCCCGATCCGGTGAAGATCTGGCGGCTGACGAAGAAGGGCGTCAGGTGCCCCACGATATCCCGGAACGGAGTGGCGCGGGCGATCAGGTAGTTCTCGTGCGCCCCGTAGGAATTACCTTTTCCGTCGCTGTTGTTCTTGTGCACGATCATGCGCTCATCGATCCCCAGGAGCCGCTGTGCGGCCGCGACGGCGGTCACCATGACGGATTCGCCGGCTTTGTCGTAGAGGGCCGCTGCGAGCGGGTCGGTCGTTTCCGGCGTCGAGTACTCCGGATGCGCGTGATCGACGTAGAGGCGGGCGCCGTTCGTCAGGACCGTGTTCACGAGGCCTGTGTCGAGGTCGAAGTCCCCTTCTCGCTCGACGTCGATGCCGCGCATATCGCTGCCGGGACTCTCTTCGTCGTACGACCAGCGGATCCTGGACTGCCGGTCGGCATATCCGTTCACAACGGCTGTTGATGCCGCGACCGGGTTGAAGCCACCCTGATTGAGGATCGTGATCCCAAATTCGGTTTCGGTGCCCAGCACCCTACCGGCCGTCATGCAGCCTCAAAGGTACTGGCCGGGGCTGACGGCTTCGACCGTGCGACTCTCCCGGTCACCGTCGATCAGGGTCCTCACGTAGACAATTCGCTCACCCTTCTTGCCCGAGATCCGCGCCCAGTCGTCCGGGTTCGTCGTGTTCGGAAGGTCCTCGTGTTCACGGAATTCCTGGGAGACTGCCGCCATCAGGTCGGCGGTGCGCAGGCCATGCTCGTCGGAATCGATCTCCCTCTTGATCGCTTCCTTCTTCGCCCTCCGGACGATGTTCTCGATCATCGCTCCCGAGGCGAAGTCTTTGAAGTAGAGCGTTTCGCGGTCACCGTTCGCATAGGTGACTTCGAGGAAGCGATTGTCCTGGTCTTCGCGGAACATCTTGTCGACCACGGCATCCACCATCGCCTCGATGAGTTCGTCGAGATCCCCGCCGTGCTCGGCGAGTTCCCCAGCGTCGTAGGGCAGATCGTCGGTCAGGTAGATTCGGCAGATCTGTGCCGTGGCCTCGCGTCCCGGGCGTTCTACCTTGATCTTGACATCGAGCCGTCCGGGCCTCAGGATGGCCGGATCGATCAGATCCTCCCGGTTCGACGCTCCGATCACGATGACGTTCTTGAGCGCCTCGACACCGTCGAGTTCGGACAGCAGCTGGGGAACGATCGTCGACTCCACATCGGATGAGACGCCCGTCCCGCGGGTCCGGAAGAGAGAATCCATCTCGTCGAAGAACACGATGACGGGCACTCCCTGGTCGGACTTCTCTTTCGCACGCTGGAAGATCAACCGGATCTGGCGCTCCGTTTCTCCGACGTACTTGTTGAGGAGTTCCGGTCCCTTGATGTTGAGGAAGTAGGAACGCGTGTCGCCCGTCCCCTCTCGGTCGGCGACGGCCTTCGCGAGACTGTTCGCCACCGCCTTGGCAATGAGGGTCTTACCACAGCCCGGCGGTCCGTAGAGCAAGACCCCCTTCGGTGCGGCCAGGTCGTACCGAGCGAACCGTTCCTTGTGGATGTAGGGAAGTTCGACGGCGTCGCGGATCACCTCGATCTGGCTTCCGAGGCCTCCGATCTGCTCGTAGGTCACGTCCGGAACCTCTTCGAGAACCAGCTCCCCCACCTCGGGCCGAACGAGCCTCTCGAATACCAGTCCGGTTACGGGATCCATCCGCACGTGGTCGCCCACACGGAGCAGCTCATCGGCCACCGCCTCCGATCGACCGACGACCCGTTCCTCTTCGGCTCTCCCCAGCACGATCAACCGATCATCCGGCAGCACGTCCTTGATCGTGACGACCTCTCCGGACAGGTCGTATTCCCGTATGTCGACCACATTCGACGCTTCGTTCAGGATCACCTCCTGGCCGATTCTCAAGGCTTTGACGTCGAGCGTCGGCTCGACGTTCACACGGACCTTTCGTCCGTTCGTCGTGACATCCACCGTGCCGTCGGCATTGCGCCGCAGGATCGTCCCGAACGGGTTGGGTGGCGCCGTCAACCGCTCCACCTCGTCGCGGAGCAAGGCGAGCTGGTCTCTGGTCTCTTCGAGCGCCGCGATCAGCTTCTCGTTCTGCCCGCTGGATTGCGCGAGCTTCCCCCGAGCCTCCAGCAAATGCTCCTCGAGGAGGCGCACTCTCCTGGGCGCGTCCTGAAGGCGGCGACGGAGCACCTCGATCTCCTCCTCGAGGAGCCTGATCCTGGATCGGGTCTCTTGTTCGTCTCGTTCACTCACCGCTGGATCCTTCGACCTCGACTCGATACGGCCCGTCAGGCGAGTGTAGGCCGGGGATCTGCTTCCTGTGAACGGCGCATCGTCGACGCACGGACTGGAGAATGCCGAATGAACTCGTTGTTCGCGCGAACCATGACTATGTTTCACCCGTCAAACTCCGAAAGGACACATGCCATGAAGGTCTGGATCGACCAAGATCTCTGCACCGGCGACGGGATCTGTGAAGAGATCGCCCCCGACGTCTTCGTTCTGCTGGACGATGGACTCGCCTACGTTCGCGAAGGCGACAAGATCTTCGCAGCCTCTGAAGGAAACACGCAGGGAGCTGAAGGACTGGCGAGCTTCCCCGACGATCAGATGGATTCCGTTGTCGAAGCCGCCGAGGAATGCCCCGGCGAATGCATCTTCATCGAACCGTAGGTCGTTCAACGAGCCAAGCACCGGGAGGTCGGATCCAACGGGTCCGGCCTTCTCTGCGTTCCGGCCCGGTCACGCGTCCTTCAAGATCTTCCGTCCGACCGTGATGAACCCGGTGTGTCCGATCATCCGATGGGATGGCCGCACCGAACGGCCGCTGATGGACCAGTCACGCATCATCACTTCGAACGTCGCCGTCTCGATGAAACACCCGGCTTCTTCCATCGCAGACCGTACTGCCTCGACCTGAGGTACGTTCGGGACGTAACACGCGAACCCGCCGCCACCGGGCAGAACGGCGGCTGCCGTGGGAACCATCTCCCACGGATCGGGGAGATCGAGAACGATCCGTTCCGGTCCCACATCTTCGGCAACGTCGGAGACTTCGCCGATCCGCAGATCGACCCAGTCCGGAACCTCCCCAAAGTATCCCGCGATTCGACTGCGCGCAAGCTTCGCGTGATCTTCTCTGCGTTCGATGCTCACGAGTCGACCGGTCGGCCCCACGGCTCGCGCCAGCACCATCGTCAGGCCCCCCGACCCGGTTCCAGCCTCGAGCACCGTCATGCCGGGACCGATGTCCGCCCACATGAGGAGAGACGCAGCATCTTTCGGATACAGCACCGTTGCGCCACGGGACATCTTCAGCACGAAGTCTGAGAGTCGGGGGCGCAAGGCCGTGAGGAATGTCCCGTTGGTCGTTTCGAGCGATGCCCCTTCGGGCGACCCGATGATGTCATCGTGCGCCAGCGCACCGCGATGCGAGTGGAAGTTGCGACCGGCGATCAATTCGATCAGATATCGACGGCCCTTCGCGTCGTACAACAGACAGGCATCGCCTGGAGCGAAAGGAGTACCGGTCTTCGGCTTCACCCGAGGGCCGGGATGATCGCGACGGCAAACGACAGCACCATCAATAGGACGACTGCCCAGATCACGACCTTGACCCACTGTTTCTGCTTCCGCATTTCAGTTTCCCTGTCCAATCGGAGCGGTCCGGGTGATGGGCCGCTTACCCTGCTTCACCACGATCGTCGCCCCCTGTCCAACGTCGATCGATGTCTTGTAGATGGGTTTCGCTGCCTTGTTTCCCTTGAGGAGCCCCAGAGCAATCATTCCGAGTCCGATGCCGAGGCCGGCCATGCTGTCGTTCCTCTTCGCGTAGGTGGCGGCCGCCCAGCCGATCCGGACGAGCCGATGCCGGCGGCGAAGCATCCGACGTCGGAGATAGGGGCCCAACTCGCTCATGTGGTTTGGTAGACCTCGATATGAATGCGCTTGCGCCGAGACTTCCAGATGCCGAAGGCAACGAGCACCACGACCACCACGACGGCGCCTCCGATGACCACCCCCATGTTCTTCTTGGCCTCGTCTTCCGTTTCGACCACCACGCCCTCGATCTCTCTCAGCTTCGCTTCGAGATCGTCGCGACTGACGCTCATGCCGGGCCTCCCGCCTCTCCGTTGGCTTCACTCACCTCGGACTTCGGACCGCTCTTGAGCAGGATCGCCGCGAGGACGACGAAAACGATGAATGCGATGCCGTAGCCGAGGGCCTCCCAATACGGCCCGTCCGGCAAGACATCGACGAGTCCTCGCATGACGGCGATACCGATGAGTACGACGGCGATTGCCCACAGCAGGGCCGCCCCAAGGGAGTATCCGGCGAATCGACCGAGCTTCTTGGCCTGGCCGACGGTCTCCTGCAGGAGATACTCCTTGGCAAGGTCGATGAAGCCCGTGATGAGTGCCGGAAGATCCTGCAGTTTCGCCATATCGTTTCCTCGCCGTGTGTGACACTCCATAGGCTAATCGCGTTCGGAACGCTCACGCGCCACCGCAACTCAGGTACCATGCCGGTCAAGCATGGACTTGGGACCTCACGGCCAGACACCGAACGACGATCCTCTGGGTGTGGCGGAGCGTCGCACGGCCAGGCGGAACATGGTTCCCCTCGTCGGCGGTCAGGCGATCTCGCTCTTCGGGGACTACATCGCTTTCTTCTCGCTCCCCTACTTCGTGCTCGCCCTCACCGGCGAAGCGCTTGATCTGGGCTTGACCGCCGCAGCGGAGACGCTCCCGATGCTGTTGTTCGGTTTGATCGCCGGTGTCCTTCTCGATCGGAGACAGAACCTCCGGTCGACGCTTGTCTGGGTCGATCTCGCCCGCGCTGCCGTTTTCGTCGGCCTCGCCATCGCTGCAGCGTCCGGAGCAGGTACGCGGTTCCTCGTGTTCGGGGTCGCTTTCGCCATCGGCTCCCTATCCGTGTTCTTCGACTCCGGTCTCCAAACGCTCATGCCGTCGGTCGTCGACGAAGACATGCTCATCGATGCCAACTCCCACCTTGCGGTTGCCCGTATGGTGACCTTCAGCGTCGGTCCTCTCGTCGGAGGTGTCCTCATCGCCCTGAGCGGTGGCTTCGCCATCGCGTTCCTCATCAACGCCCTCACCTTCCTCGCGTCGGCAGTCATGCTCACAATGATTCGTGTCCTTCATGATCGACCTCCGGTGCACCGGGAGGCTTTCGGCTCATCGCTCAAAGATGGTCTGGCCTATCTCTACTCCGAGGAACGTCTGCGCTGGGCCACGCTCGGCGGCACACTCACGAATCTGGTCTTCCAGCCCCTCGAGGCACTCCTCGTCCTGTTCGTCGTCACCGAAGTGCTCCAGCAGCCGGCCGACGCGATCGGGGACCTCACCACCGTCGGAGCCAGCATCGGCCTGTTCTACGCCCTCAACGCCGCGCTCGGAGCGATCGGCGTGGCATTCGCTCCTCGCGTCTCGACGAGGATGCCTCTGGGAACGATGTATGTGATCGGTCTCTTCTTCGTCGGCATCGGGTTCCTCGCTCTCGCGATACTCCGCTCGTTCTGGGCGGTGATCCCCGCCGGATTCACATTCGCGGGAATGGCGTGGGTGAACGTTGCCCTCACGACGATGCGCCAGCGCTTGACCCCACCCGAACTTCTCGGACGGGTCATCTCCGCGTCGCGCACGCTCGCATGGATCGGCCTCCCCGCAGGCGCCGCGATCGGCGGCCTTCTCGCCGGCTACGTCGGAATCATCCCGGTCTACGTGGGCGGGTCTCTCCTCGTAATCGCAATCGCGGCATTCCTTCTGGTGACACCGCTCGTGAGGAAGCCCGTGATGGCCGATCCCGACGACGCTCCGCACATGCTTTCTCCCCCGCCCGATCCCTCGGACCAGACCGGCCGGTAAGGCAAGACCCCCAAGCCCCTGCGTCCGAGCCCGGATCCGTGGTTCCCCTAAGCAGCAGGACCCGTTCCCATTGTCCCCCACCGCCGAGGTGGGGGAGATGCCCGGAGGGCAGAGGGGGCCTCCCGGAGGCAGCAAAGCCATACGGAGAACGGACGCAGCTACGGGTCCCGCGGGAAGCCCCCTCTGCGATCGAGCAATCGCTCGATCGCGTCTCCCCCGCTGCCTGGTGGAGACGAAGAACCATCCACACCCCCACCTCTTCCGCGGACTGAGGCTGCGTTACCGGTGGGGACTGGGTTAGTAGCGTCGACGCTTCTTGACCCGCATGCCGCGTCGGCCACGGACCATCCACCCGATGGCGAACCCGAGTCCGGCAGCGAGCACGATCCAGATGAGAATCTGTGATCCGACGTAGAGCACTAGCCCTCCAAGGCAATGAACTCGATGCGCCGGTTCTTCTGCCGGCCTTCCTCCGTCGAGTTGTCCGCAATCGGACGCGTATCACCATACCCGATAGCGATGAACCGGTTGGGATCCTCGCCCTGGGACACGAAGTAGTCGACGACGGCTTGCGCCCGCTGTTGCGAGAGGAGCATATTCCGCTCCGGAGTCCCCTTTGCATCGGCATGGCCGTCGACCTCAACCGGTACGTTCGGGATCTCTCTCAGCGCCACGAGGAGCTCGTCGAGGAGAGCCTTGCCCTCATCGGTGAGCTCATCGCTGCCGAACTCGAATTCGACGACCTTGCCCTCGATGAGCTCGGCAAGCGTTTGGTCGAGTTGCTCAACCTCCTGCCGCGTCGGCGGAGGCGGCTTCGGCGGCCCGAGGATGCCGTCGGTGACGGCGAATCCCGATGCCTCGAGCGCAGCGACGAACTCCGCGGCTCCGTCGCTGATGTCATGCTTTGCCTGCCGGCTGTCGACCTTCCCCGACGTCGTGACGACGTCGGCTGCAGGATTGACCATGACAGACCCCGTGGGGAGGTCCCCGGCGAGCGACCCGACCAGCGCGACGGCCTTTCCGATCCAATCATCCTCGCTCGGGATGCCCTCGACCGTGTCCACGCCGCTCACGTCCACCGTTTCGAAGCGAGCTCCACCTTCGTCGGACTCGATGGCACGCAGCCCGTCATCCAGATACGCGATCTGGTCTTCGCTCGACAATTCACCGGTCACAGTGATCGTGTCGCCCTCCCAGGCGAACAGCACAGGTGCTCCCTGCACGTCGGTCTCGACCGCGACGGGAGCGGCAACTTCCCACACACCAGACGTGTCGACGGCTGCAACCCCGACCAGATCCGCTACCGCCTGCTCTGCCGAGGCGATGTCTTGGCCTTCCTGATACTCGCCCTTGAGTGCCAGATTGAACCCGTCGGCATCCGCGGTGACTGCGATGAAACCGGCGTTCTGGAGCGTCCGTACGGCGCGAGCTTCGAGGTCCGACTCGACCGATCGTGTGCCCATGAAGACTGCAACGGCGGCGAACACGAGGAACACGAGAATCGTTCCGGCGATGAATGCCGCCCATGATGAGGCCGGCTCATCGTCGAACGGCGACCGCTTGCCGGGCGGAGCGCTCGATGAGTGCGACTGCTGCGGCCTATTGATGCTCTGGAGTCTCTTGGATGTCTTGTTCTTTCGGCTCATGCTCACCAGAAATCCTACCGAGTCTCACGACAACCGGTCCCGACTCGATCGTGGGTTGCGGCGTATCAGCCGACTTCGAGGGTCGAGTCGTCGAGAACGAGCCGGATCGCGTCATAGTCGCGCACCGCCGTTGTCAACATGTCTCCGGTCGCTTCCTTCAGTGCACGGAGCCGTCGAGCGAGTTCTTCGTACTCATCCCGGCTCTCCGCGAAACGCTCGATCGATCGACGCCGTTCTTCCTCGTATACCTCCGACGCTCTCCCCTTTGCATCATCGAGTGTCGATTGCGCTTCGCTCTCAGCGGCTTCCAGAATGTGCGCCTTCTCCATCGCAGCCTCTTGGCGGGTCCGCTCGGCCTCCTCGCGGGCGGTCGCGATCTCCCCTTCCGCGGTCTGCGTCGCCGTCCGGAGCACTCCCTCGGCCTCACGACGAATCGTCTCAGCCTCCTCGGTTGCCGCTTCGAGTCGCGCCTGGGCTTGCCGGAGAAGACCTTCGGCGTCCTTACGGGCGGCTTCGGCGTCCGCCCGCGGGTCTGCAAGGAGACGGGCCGCTTCGATCTCGGCATCCCTGAGGATCCGCGCCGCGCGATCCTCGGCCTCAGAGAGCAATTTCTGTTTCGCTTCTGCAGCGGCAACATACGCCGACTCAACCGACTCTTCGACTTCGCGAGTCCCCGTTCGTCGTCGCTCGAGTTCACGGTTGTGGATCAGTGCATCCTTGACGGATGCCTCGAGTTCGGCGATCGCGGCAGACATCTCAGAGAGAAAGGCATCGACCTCGCCGCGGTCGTAGCCGCGTCGCGAAACCTCGAACGTTCTCCGCCCGATTGATTCTGCTAGCGATTCCATCGACGACCTCCTCTGTGGGACGCCCCCCACATCCGCCGACAGGATAGAACACCTACACAGCGCGGTCAATACCGCATGACTCGCCACGCTCCGTGGCCATGTATGATCCGCGGTTTCATCTGCGGCTGCTCGGGCGATGCGGTTCAACCGGGAGGACCGGGTACGCTGGCCCGATGATCGAAACGTTAGCCGGCGGTCTCGGAGCCGGCGACTGCGAGCAATTGGTGGCCGGGGGCTTGATCCAGCCCGTCAACGCGTGGTCCAGCCTTGCGTACTCGGTTGTCGGGATCGCCCTGATGTTCATCTTGCGGCGAGCCTCGAACCGTGAACGCTCCTACGGCGTGATCTTCGGGCTCCTCCTCATCCTCACCGGGATCGGCAGTTTCATGTACCACGGCCCACAGCAGTGGGGCGCCGGGTTCATGCATGACATCACCTTCCTGGCAGCGCTCTGGTTCTTGATCGTCGTCGATACGGGAATCGGACTCCACTGGCGAGTCGGCCGGATCTCGCTTGCCACCGGTCTCGCTGTCTTGGCGCTTGCAGGCGTCCTGCTCACAGCACCCGACTCGACCAACCTGCTCACGGGAGTCACCGTTGCCATGCTCGTCGTGTCCGATCTCGTGCTACGCAGGATCGGACGATACGACCGGGGCTGGTACGTGACCGCTCTCGCATTGTTCGCCGCGGCCCTCGTCGCCAACGTCTTCGGCAGGACCGGGTCGGCTCTCTGTGAGCCCGGTAGCGGGCTCCAACTCCATGCGCTCTGGCATGTTCTTTCGGCAGGGGCCCTTGGCTCCTACTTCCTCGCGACCGGTCCCGCTCGATCCAAGGAGTCACGCACGTGAAACTTCCCGTTGAATACACCGACGTTGAATCGGCGGCACAGCGAATCTCTCCCTTCGTCCACCGAACTCCCGTGTTCACGTCCGCAACATTCGATCGCGAAGTGGGAGCCGAAGTCTTCTTCAAAGCGGAGAACCTTCAGAAGGTCGGAGCGTTCAAGGCACGGGGCGCCACGAACGCAGTTCTGCAACTCCCCGACGACGTACCTGGTGTCGTCACCCATTCATCGGGGAACCACGGACAGGCGATCGCATACGCGGCCGCCCTGCGAGACCTACCGGCGTGGATCGTCATCCCCAGGACGGCCCCGTATCTCAAGATCGAAGCCGTCCGCTCCTACGGTGCACACGTCGTATTCTGCGATCACGCGGAACGCGCATCAACCGCCGCAGACGTCGCCGCCCGGACGGGCGCCGTCCTCGTGCATCCCTTCGACGATCCTGCGGTCATCGCAGGACAGGGCACGGCGACGCTCGAACTCCTCGACCAGGTCCCCGGCGTGGATACGGTCGTCGCCCCCATCGGCGGCGGCGGTCTCCTCTCAGGCGCCGCGACCGCAGCCGCCGGCCGGCCAGGACCGATTTCCATCATCGGAGCGGAACCGTTCGCCGTCGATGATGCCTACCGGTCTCTCGAGAGCGGCCATCGGCAGCCGGGCGTTGAGAACCCGGTGACGCTCGCCGACGGGTTGCTGACCGGGATCGGAGCGCGTCCGTTCACGATTCTCCAGTCCCTCGGCGCGACGGTGATCCGGGTCACCGAAGCGGCGATCCTCGAAGCATCGTTGTTCCTCGTCGACCGCATGAAGCTCGTCGTCGAACCGTCGGGGGCAACCCCGATCGCGGCCATCCGAGCGCAGCCGGAACGTTTCGCCGGACGGCGGGTCGGCGTCATCCTCTCCGGTGGCAATACCGACCTCGCATGGCTCTCAAGAGCCCGCCGGGCCGATGCGGTTTCCGACCCGACTACGTGATCGACGAGAGGCTCGTCAAGGCCGAAGCAAGACCCCGGCGTGCCTCGGTGAGGTTTTCGGAGGCTCGCAACTCGCGATCCCGTGCCGCTGCCAGAGTCGCCGACCGATCGGGCTGTCCCTCTGCTTCTCCTTCGGCTGCACGGTACGCGTACCGGGCTTCCGCTCGAGCGTCCACTGCCGCACGGGTGCCGTTCAGATGGTCCACGACCGTTCGAGCCATCTCCGCCGTCCGCGTGTCGGGGGCCGCGGCCTCTAGCGCGTAGAGATGGTCGGTTGCAGACTGCATCCGAGTTGCGAGTTGGCTCCATGCCTCGGCGTTCGCTGTCTCTGCGGTCGCTCCGACATCCGTCGTCCGGTCATACTGTGCGTTCCCACGCCAGATGGCGAGCGACTCGGTGAGATGATCGAACAGCCACCGGGCATCGGCGTATCCGCTCCTCGCACGTTCCTTCCACGAAGCAGTGGCGTTGGCGACGGTCACATTCTTCTTCTTCCCCGATGTGGCGAGCACGATGATGAGGACGAGGAGAAGGAGTCCCCCGACGATGAGGATCCACCACGGGGCTTCACCTTCAGTTTCAGGGGCTTCCGTCGGATCCGGGGCTTGCGTCGTATCGGGAGCCTCGGTCGTTTCTGGAGGCTGCGTCGTCTCCGGAGGCTGCGTCGTCTCCGGAGGCTGCGTCGTGTCGGGGGCCTGCGTCGTGCCACCATCTCCCGGCGCGGTCGTGGTCGGCAGTACACCGCCCGAACAAGCCGCCGCAGCGAAGCTCAGGGTCACTACCAGCAACCCCAGACCGATCAACCGACGACTGCCGAGCACTGTTCCCTCCGTATCGATTCGAGCCGATGCTACCCCGGTCCACCGCGAACAGCGCTCACAGCGCTCCAGGAAACCAGTCTTTCAACCGTTCGGTCCTCCTGGTCTCTACGGCCTCGGCCATGAGAGCCTCGGGAAGAGATGCCATCGATCGTGCGACGCGATCCGGACGTGCCCCGGTTGCAACGGGTCGTCCGTCCGATAGGTCGCACACTTCCTGTGCTCTCGCCGACATCTCTGCGGTTCCGATCCGTCGGGCATAGTCGATGATTGTCTCCTTCGGAAGACCGAGGAGCGGCCGAAGAATCGGCACCGTCGCTGCATCGGAAACGGCGACCAGATGCGGCAACGTCTGCGACGACACCTGTCCCAGAGCATCGCCCGTTGCGAGCGCGAGAATCTGCCTCTCCTCGGCAAGGATCGATGCGGCACGGGCCATCAGCACCTTCAACGCGACCTGTCGCATGCGGGAATCGACGTGTTCAAAGAGCGCCTCTTTCGCCGGCTGGAACTCGACAATGTGCACAAGGGGATCCGTTCCGTACCCCCACCGCTCCCACAGAGCCCGTGCGACCGCAACGGCGTGGTCGGATTGGGCACACGAGAGGGAGAAATGTACGAACTCGACGGGGGATCCCCGCGACATCAGCATCCACGCGGCAACGACGGAGTCGAAGCCGCCGGAGATGAGCACCAGGGCCGGTTCTTGCGTCCCAATCGGAAGACCCGCCGGACCCCGATGCCGGGCCTCGACGAGGAAGGCCCGTTCGCCCAGGACAGTCACCTCGACCGGAACTTGCGGATCGTCGAGGTTGACGGTTCCACCCGCCTCGACGAGGAGCGCCCCCGCCCGAGAGGCAAGATCGAATGACTTCCATGTGTGCGAGCCACGGCGCTTCACGCGCACGCCGAATGTTCGCCCTGCCACACGGTCACTCGTAAGACGAGCTACTTCTGATGCGAGATGATCGAGATCTCCCGCTTCGATCTCCGTCATCTCGTCCACGGATGCGATGCCGAAGACGCGAGTCGCCACATCGATGATGGCCTCGGCTCGTTCACCCGGATCGAGTGCGAATCGATGCGATCCCAGGCGTTCGAGCGAGCCCTCCCATCCCGTTTCGTCCAGCGCGACGCGCAAGGTCGATAGGACGCGCTTGATCATCGACGGTTGGGTGCGGCGCGACTTCAGGAAGATGTCGCCCGAAAGGGTGATCTGGATCACGGAACGTCCTTCTCCGGTCGGGCTTGCAGCATACGGACCTTCCCGGTCTTCGGAGACGGGCCGCTCAGGTCCATCGAGGCGACCTCCGGATTTCGGACGAACAACAACCCCGAGGGGTGGTGCCCTTGGGGTTGTTGGTGTCGGAGAGAAGACTCGAACTTCCACGGGCTTTCGCCCACATGGCCCTCAACCATGCGCGTCTACCAATTCCGCCACTCCGACGTAGCGGCCGGGAGTATAGGAACCCCGTCGACCAATCCTCCTAGAAGACCTGTTGGACCTCGGGGAAGTGGCAGGCGGCCCAGTGTCCGGCTTCGAGTTCGCGGAACTCGGGTTCGTCAACGTCACACTTGCCTTCTACCGCTATCGGGCACCGCGTGTGGAACCGACATCCCGAGGGCGGGTTCGCCGGTGACGGGATATCCCCTTCCAGAATGATCCGTTCTCGGTTGGCTTCGATATGCGGGTCTGGGATCGGAACGGCCGACAGCAGCGCATGCGTGTACGGATGCATCGGGCGGTCGTACAGGGCGTCGCGGTCGGCCATCTCGACCATCTTTCCAAGGTACATCACCGCGACCCGATCTGAGATGTGCCGGACGACGGACAGATCGTGAGCGATGAACAGATACGTGAGGCCGTATTCGTCCTGAAGGTCGTCCATCAGGTTCAGGACCTGGGCCTGGATCGACACATCGAGTGCCGATACGGGTTCGTCGAGCACCATGAACGACGGGTTGAGCGCGAGCGCCCGTGCGACGCCGATGCGTTGTCGTTGGCCACCGGAGAATTCGTGCGGGTAGCGGTTCGCATGCTCCGGACTCAGGCCCACCACCTTGAGGAGGTCCTTGACCTTGTCGAGACGCTCGCTCTTCGTCCCCTCGCCGTGGACGAGGAGCGGTTCGGCGATGATCGAAGCGACGGTCATGCGCGGGTTGAGAGACGCGTACGGGTCCTGGAACACGATCTGCATGTCTCGCCGGACTTCGCGAAGCAGATCCTTCTTCGCCGTCGCGACGTTCACGATCTCGTCTTCTTCCCCCTCGCGCTCCATCCGGAACCAGACGTCTCCCGACGTCGGCTCCAGCAGGCGCAGCAACGACCGTGCCGTCGTGGACTTCCCGCAGCCCGACTCGCCGACAAGACCGAGGGTTTCGCCGCGCTTGATTTCGAATGAGATGTCGGAAACGGCTTTGACCGCGCCGATCTGCTTACGGAAGAAGATTCCCTTGGTGATCGGGAACTCCTTCACGAGATGGTTCACCCGCAGGATCACGTCGTCCGGGAGGTTCGAAGGATCCACGACGGCAGCATCCATCGCCGCGGCTCCGGCAGTTGCATCGGTCACGATGATGCCCCCTCGCTCACAACGGGTTCCGAAGTTTCATCACCGGCGATCATGCTCTTCAGGTCGAGTTCTTCCGCGTGGTGACAGGCCGCTCGTTGACCGGGGTTCCCGACATCCCGGAGCGCCGGGAGGACCTCACCACATATCTCGGTTGCAAAATCGCACCTCGGCCGGAACCGACATCCCTTGGGAAGGTCGATCACCGATGGGGGTGCGCCGCGCACCGAGTGGAGCCGCTGACGCTGCGCATCGTCGAGGCGGGTCATGGATCCGAGCAGACCCCAGGTGTACGGGTGTTGCGGGTTGTAGTAGATGTCGTCGATCGAACCGGACTCGACAATCCCGCCCGCATACATGACGTGCACGTCGTCGCAGAATCCCGCCACGACGCCGAGGTCGTGCGTGATCAGCATCACTGCGGTTCCGCGGTCTTCTGCGAGCTGCAGCATGAGATCCATGATCTGTGCCTGGGTCGTCACATCGAGCGCGGTCGTCGGCTCGTCTGCGATCAACAGATCCGGGTTGCAGGACAACCCCATGGCGATCATGATGCGCTGGCGCATCCCGCCCGAGTACTGATGCGGATAGTCCATCATCCGCTGGCTGGCGTTCGGGATCTGTACGTCTTCGATCGCCTGGATCGCGATCTCTCTTGCCTCGCTGCGACTCACGTCCTGGTGGAGCAGGATCGTCTCCATCAGCTGATCACCGATCGTGTAAACCGGGTTGAGCGCCGTCATCGGATCCTGGAAGATCATGGCGATCTGTCCGCCCCGGACCTCCTGCATCTGATCCTCGTCGAGTTCGAGCAGATTCTGTCCCTTGAACAGCAGCCGACCGGTCACGATCTCTCCCGCCGGCGGTTCGATGAGGCCCATAACGGACAGGGCGGTCACGGACTTGCCGGAACCCGACTCCCCCACGACACCGAGCCGTTGGCCCGCCTCCATCGTGAATGAGATCCCGTCGACGGCACGGACGATGCCCTCTTCGGTCGAGAAATACGTGCGTAGATCATCGACTACGAGCAGCGGTTCACTCACTGGTCCCTACTTCCTTTCGATCGTCTGCGTCGGGTCGAGCGCGTCACGCAGACCGTCGCCGAGGAAATTGATCGACAACACGGTGATCACGAGAGCCGATGCCGAGAAGAACAGTTCCCACCAGAACCCCCGTACGGCGAGCCGACCACCTTCAGCAGCCATCGCTCCCCACGTAGGCGTCGGTGGTGGCACGCCGAAGCCGAGGAACGACAGGGCCGCTTCAATGACGATGGCGATGCCGACCGTGAGCGTCGTTTGCACGATGATCGGACTCATCGCGTTGGGCAGCGCGTGGCGGAAGACGATCCTTCGATCGCTGGCCCCCGCGGCCCGTGCCGCTTCAACGAACTCTTTCTCCCTCAGCGAGAGGAATTCGGCGCGCACGATCCTCGCAAGCCCGCCCCACGACAGGAACCCGAGGAGGAGCGCGATCCCCATCGGACCCTGTTTGATCCAGCTAGGTAAGAACGACATCTCCGGGAGGATCCTCCCGACGACGATGGCCACCGGAAGGAGCGGGAGTCCCAGTACGAGGTCGGTGAACCGCATGAGAGACTGATCGACCGCTCCCGGGTAGTAGCCGGCGATCGAACCGATCACGGTTCCGAGGAGGGCAACGATGAATCCGGTCACGAACCCGACGGTCAGGCTCGCCCGACCGCCGTAGATCACCCGGGTGAAGACGCCGCGTCCGAGATCGTCGGAGCCGAAAAGGAGCGCCGTCGGGCTCGCCGCGACGGGCTCCCCGCCCGGCGGCAACGAGTTGACGGTTCCGTCGTTGACCCTGGGGGCAATGTTCCGCAGCGTCCTGCCGCCGTCGTCGACGAGCCGTTCGACCGGGCTGTCGATCCACCCCGCCGATTGCATCGCGGGAGCGGCCAAGACGACGAGCACGAGCAACACCAATACTCCGGTCGCGATCATGGCGAGACGGTGTCTCCGCAGACGCGTCCAGAAGAGGTCCCACTGTGTAATCGGTTCAACCGCGATCCCCTCGGACTCGCCCAGGGCTGCGGACTCCGAAGGCTCTTCCGCGTCGGTGAGGAACTTTCCCTTACTCATAGCGCACCCTCGGATCCATGACGCCGTAGAGGATGTCTGCGACGACGTTCATGATGACGATTCCGATTCCGATGATCATCACGATCGCCATGATCACCGGGTAGTCGACGGTCCCGATCGCGGCGATGTAGAGCCGTCCGACACCCGGCCATCCGAAGATGGTTTCCGTGATGATGGCGCCGCCGATCATGAACGCGATGTCCAACGAGATCAGGGTGACGACGGGGATGAGGGCGTTCCGCAACGCATGTTTCACGATGATGCGACTGCGCGGCAGTCCCTTCGCTTTCGCCGTCCGCAGGTAGTCGCTGTGCAGCACCTCGAGCATCGATGCCCGCTGGAATCGCGAGTAGCCGGCGAGCGAGATCAATGCGATCGAGACGGCGGGTAAGACGAGGTGTTGGAGGGTATCTCCGAGTTTCTGCCAGATCGTCATGTCCGAGTAGCCGGGGCTGTTCATCCCTGCCACATAGAAGAGCTTCACCCCGGTCCACTTCTCGAAGTAGAGGGCAAAGATCAGCTGCAACCCAACGCCGACGATGAAGATCGGCGTCGAGAACGCGATGAACGCCGCCGTCGTTCCCAGCTGATCGAAGAAGGAGTACTGGCGGATCGCCTGGTAGATCCCGAGCGGGATACCGATGATAAGTGCGAGGAACAATGCGGTGAAACCGAGTCTGAACGTCGCCCCGACCCGGCTGAACACGAGGTCCCAGACGTCGCCTGCACCCTGGAACGATGTTCCCCAGTCGAACTTGATCGTGAGGTTCGTGAACGTCACGTAGATCGCGATGATCCAGACGACCAGGACCACCGCACCCTTCCAGTGCGCCTTCATGAACTTTCCGATGGCGACCGTCGCGGCGATGGCCGCACCGATCGCGACGATCGGGAGCGCATTGTGCAGTGAGAACTCCGACGGCCGCACGTAGTGGCTCAGCCACGTCACATACTGTTTCCACACCGGCTGGTCCAATCCCCACTGTTCGGTGAGTTGTTGAATCACCGGCTGCATCCGCGGGTTGAGGCGCAATCGATCGAGCGGCCCGCCGCCCGAGAGTTGGAGCAGCATGAAGACGATCATGCTCAGCGCCAGCAACGTCACCAGTCCATAGACCAGACGTCGTGTGATATATGCGAGCATCGAAGCCTCCGGCTCGTGGACGCCGCAACTATACATCCCATAGGTCGCGAAGGTGACACCGAGACCACGCAGGACGCGAGAGAGGGGCCCCGAGGGACCCCTCTCATCATCGATTCATCTGTCGAGGGCTACGCGTCGGTGCGATACCACTCTTCGATGTTCCATGTGTGGCCGGCCTGAGTCGGGTTGTGCTTGAAGCCACCCACCTCGTCCTCCCACACCGCTGCCGTCACGAGCCGCGCATAGAGCGGGTGCATCACGGCGTTGTCGGCGAGGATGTTCTCCGCCTCATGGATGAGGGCAGTGAGTTCATCCGGGTCGACGGTCTGGTTCATCTCGTCACGAACCTCCGCGTAGCGCTGCGAGGCGGCGTCGGAAACGGCGCCTTCCTCGGCGATGCCGTAGCGGTAGTAGTTCGCGCCGTCCGGTGGCGGAGCCTCCGGATCGAACACGTCGTGGATACCGATGAGGCCGGACAGGCCGGGGGAACCGACCCATGCCCACTCACCAAGGTCCCAGACGCCGTTGTCGAGCGTCTCACCGAAGAACAGCTGAGAATCCTGCAGCTGGTTCTCGTAGGGGATACCCGCAGCGGCGAACATGTCGACGAACAGTTCAGACATCTTCACACGGGCGTCGTTGTTCGACGTCGTGGAGAAGACGACCGAGCAGTCCTTGCCGGTCTCTTCGACGGCCTGTGCGTACAGTTCGGCTGCCTTCGCCGGATCCGTGGCGTACTGCGCCCACGCTTCCTGCGAGAGGGTCGGGCTGAATGCATCGACGTACGAGTCGAGCGGCTCGACCTGACCGGCGAGGATCTCGTCGACCAGGAGCTGCTTGTCGATCGTGAAACCGACGGCCTGACGCATGGCGAGGTTCTCGTTGCACGAGTTCTCGTTCATGTCGAAGCGGCCATCGCTGAACTGGAAGTTCGCGTGCTCCCACACCGGACCGGACAGCACCTCGACGCGGGCACCTTCGGATTCGAGAGCCTGGAGGGTCTCGATCGTTTCGGTGTTCGGCGGGGGCTGGATGACGTCGACTTCACGGGCCTTGAAGGCATTGATGATCGACTCGGTCTCGGGGATGAACTTGAAGATCACGTCGTCGAGATACGGAAGCTGCTGCCCCGTCTCGGGATCGGTCTTCCAGTAGTTGTCGTTACGGACGAGCTTCACGAACTCACCCTTGGCCCATTCGTTGAACACGAACGGTCCGCTCGACGCCCACATC